>JBDSIR010000001.1:0-3734 GCA_039917855.1 Gemmatimonadales bacterium
CCCGCTCACCACCACCCCGCGCGGGTCGAGCCGGGCGAGGAGTGCGACCGCGATCCCGGTGAATCCATATCCGGGGCTGAGGTTCTGGAAGAGCGCGTAGCTCACGCCGCTCACCTCGACCGCTCCGGCGAGCCCCGCGATCGCGCCGCTCACCAGCAGCGCCTGGGCGAGCCGGCGGGTCACCGGGATGCGGCCGACCGTCTCCGCCGCCTTCGGACCTGCACCCACGGCGCGGAACTCGAAACCGAGGCGCGTCCTGGAATAAAAGAGCCAGAGGATAACGGCGAGCGCGAGAGCGAGCAGGAAGCCGAGATGGAGACGGCCGGTCAGGAGCGGGAGGTGCGCCCCGATGGCGATCGGATCGCTCTGCGGATACGCCCGCCGTGCCTCCTGCATGGGCCCCGTCACCATCCAGCTCACCAGCGACTCCGCCACGAAGTTGAGGAGGAGGGTGGAGATCACCTCCAGCACTCCGAACCGCACCCTGAGGAAGGCTGGGACCGCTCCCCAGGCCATCCCCGCGATCCACCCAGCACCCAACACGCAGCACACCGCGATCAACGGGGGGAGCCCTGCGGAATGGACCCCCACCCAAGTCGCCGCGATGGCGCCGGCATAGAACTGCCCTTCGGCACCGATATTCATCGCGCCGCTCCGGAAGGCGAATGTCACCGCGAGTCCGATCAGGATCAGCGGGGTCGCACGGAGCAGAGTCTGCGAGAAGAAGGCGTAGGGTGACCCTGCGGCACCGCGCACCATCGCGCCAAGTGCAGCGGTGGCATCGTATCCGGCGAGGGCGAGGCCGACCGCCAGGATGACAAGCGAACCCAGGAGCGCGCCAAGGGGGAGGAGCCAGCGACGCATCAGGCGCGGCCCTGGCCCGAGACCATCAGCGCCCCGATTTCGGTCCGGTCGGCGCCAGCTGGCGGGAGGATCACTCGCCCACCCGCCATCACCACCACGCGGTCAGCCCAGGTGACCACTTCGTCGAGATCGGTCGAGTGGAAGATCACCGCTGCCCCGCTGGCCGCGGCGGCACGCAGCCGTTCGAATACCTCTCGTGCGGCACCGACGTCGAGTCCGCGGGCCGGATTCTCCGCCACGATCAGTCTGGGTGCACCCTCCAGTGCCCGTGCCACCACGACCTTCTGCTGGTTGCCGCCGCTCAGCGAGGATGCGGGCGCATCGGGCCCTGTGGTCTTGATGCTGTACGCGCCGATGAGCTCGGCCATCCTGGCGTGCGTGACCCTCCAATCGATGAGCGGTCCCGACGCAGGGGACCCCTGACCGGAAGCCCGGAGTGCCAGGTTCTCGGTGAGGGTGAAGTCGAGGATGAGGCCCTCGGTCGTGCGATCCTCGGGGATGAACGCCGTGGTCTCGATACTCCGCAGCAGCTCACGCTGTCCGTTCCCTTCGACCCCGGCGATCCCCACGATCTCCCCTGCGCGCAGTTCGAGGCCTTGGACCGAGGCGACGACCTCTCCTCCATTGCCCGAGACCCTGGGCTCGTGGCCCGTGATCTCATCGCTCCCGAGCATCGCCGCCACAAGCTCGGCACGCGTTGGTCGGTCGACCCCAGACTCCGGACCCCAGCGCAGCGTGACCACCCCCCGCCGCAGGACCGTAATGGCATCGGCCTGCCCGAGCGCTTCATCGAGCTTGTGGGTGATGAGGACCACCGATCCGCCTCGCTCGATGAATTCCTTGGTCGCTCGGAAGAGCTCGTGGACCTCAGGGGGAGTCAGCACCCCGGTGGGTTCATCGAGCAGGAGGATCCGCGGCCTGGCCGCCAGCGCCTTCTGGAGCTCGAGCTGCTGACGGAGGCCGACGCTGAGGTCGCCGGCGCGGGCGTCGGCGTCGAGGGTCACTCCACGCTCAGTGAACAGCGCTACCGCCTGATCCCGCGCTCCGGCGATCGGCCACTGCGCCGCAAGCGCGATATTCTCCCATACCGTGAGTGCCGCCACCGAGGTGAAGTGCTGGTGCACCATCCCGATGCCGAGCCGGCGCGCGTCGCGGGGGTCGCTCGCGACGTGGGCGCGACCCTCGACCTCGATCGTACCGGCGTCGGCCCGGAGCAGCCCCGCGACGATGTGCATCAAGGTGGACTTGCCGGCGCCGTTCTCCCCCAGGAGCGCGTGCACAGTGCCCCGACGCACCCGAAGGTCCACCCCGTCGAGCGCCACCGTCCCGCCGAATCGCTTGCGGATCCCGTGGAGGGCGAGGGCGTCGGTCATCGGTCGCGCAGGTGGAGCGGGGTGAACTGTCGGAGGGTCTTCCCCTGGGCGGAGTGCTCGATCAGCTGGGTCAGCCGACGCTCCCTGGTCTCCGCGCGCTTGGCGCTCGCCACCCAGTGGGTCGCGACCTGGCGATAGCTCGGCGGTTGCTTCTGGAACCAGCCCCACCCTGTTGCGTGCCGCCTGAAACGCGCCGACTCGGCGGGGGGAAGTTTCACCTCGCCCGCCTCGTAGGCGTAGATCCCAGTGCGGTGCTGTTCACGCTCTTTGAAGGCGGCGAGCCCCGGCGGACGCATTCGCCCCGCCTTGAGGAGCACTTTGACCTTGGCGACGTTCACCAGGCTCCAGGTGCTCTTCGCCTTGCGGGGCGTGAATCGTTGCATCACCCGATCGTCATCCACTCTGCGCAGGATCCCATCGATCCATCCCCAGCAGAGCGCCTCGTCCACGGCCTGAGGGTAGATCATCCCTCGGAGGGCTGCGTGCTTCTTGTACAACCCGACCCAGAGCTCGGATCGGGTGGCGTGATGTTTGGCCAGCCAGGCGTTGAATTGCTTGGGAGACTTGAAGAAGCGCGGTGCGATCAATGGGTCACTTCTTGGTCAGCTGCTCGTACCGGACGATGTACTTGGCGGGAGGGACGCCGGCGATGAGCTTGCCCAGTGCGGCAAGCGGGATCTCATCGGCGGCTTTGAAGCGGATGCACGACTTTCCCATATCGAGCCGTTGTCCCGCGGCCCGGAATGCGGCCTGGATGGCAGCGACCTGCTCGGGGAACATGTATACGCCCGTGAGATGGAGCGAAATGTGGTGCTTCTGGGCGGCCAGCCCGGCATAACACAACGGCTGACCGTTGTAGGTGTCGGGATACCTCGCCAGGGGGATCTCCCAGCAGATCATTCCCCAGTGCATCACTTCCTTGTACCCCTTAGGCATGTGCGCCTTCACCATCTTCCGCACCGCTGCCACAGACTTGCGGCGTTCCAGGGGGAGGGTGGCAAGGTATGCGGGGACGGTCTTGGCGGCGCTGGTGACCATGGGACTGTCGCTCCCTGCTAGACGTTCAGGCGGTCCTCGTACGGCACCGTCTCTCCGTATTCGAGGTTCCGCTTCATCACCCGCAGGTACATCGCCCAGCAGTAGGACGATGTCCGAAAATGATCGCTCGGCTCGCTCCAACCGGTGTGATGGAATCGCACCTGCGTCCCGGTCGGCGGCGCGTCGACTGGGAAGTCGTGAAGGATATCGGCCATCGCCGAGCTACAGGCCGGTCGGCTGGGAGTGGAATTCCCAGGGTACCTCGAACTGACGCGACACCTTTTCCGCGAGCGCCTTGACCCCCAACGTCTCGGTGGCCCAGTGCCCAGCGTAAATGAGGTTCACACCCCCTTCCATCGCGTCGAACCAGGTGTGGTGCGCCCCTTCGCCGGTGATGTACGTGTCGCACCCGCGGGCTGCCGCTTCCACCACCGACGACCCCGCTCCGCCTGAGACGAG
>JBDSIR010000002.1:0-15065 GCA_039917855.1 Gemmatimonadales bacterium
CCGCCACGCGCGATGTCGGCGACCTGGGTCGGGTTGCGCGGCTGGTGCGCGAGGTTCTGGCGCGAGAACACCAGGCACGACGGACCGTCGCGACGTTCGATCGCCGCCCATCCGCCCACCTACATCGACTGCACCTCGAGCCCTACCACGTCGTCTACCCGCATCGTCTCCGGGGTGACAAAGGGCTCGCCATAGCGGGTCCGGATCAGCGACCCGTAATGGGCGCTGTGCGCCTCGACCAGGGAGTACAGGTCCTGTCCGGTCGGGAAGATCTCACCGGCATTCTTGGCCCCGTCGAACTGGCTCGCATAGCAGCGGATGGCGGCCATCTTCCGCTCCATCTGCGCGGAGATGTCCACCACGAAAGTCGGCTTCACGGGGTCCTCGCGGTACGCCAATGCGTAGAGGATCTTGTGCGGCCGGTGGGGGACCCCCGGCGCATCGTATTTGGCGAGTCCGGCGAGGAAGCAGGCGTCGCGGCCCAGCTCGCTCGCGATCCGGTGATCGGGATGGCGACCGACGGGGAAGGGAAGGATCACGACGCGGGGCTTGAAGTGGCGGATCTGCTCCACCACGATCCGCCGCGCCTCGTCGCTGTTCTGCAGGTGCGCGTCGGGGAGTCCGGCGTTCCGCCGCTCGGTGACCCCCATCAGCGCCGCCGCCTTCTCGGCCTCCTCGGCCCGAAGCGAGGTGCTGCCCCGGGTCCCGGTCTCGCCCGCGGTCAGGTCGAGGATCGCGGTCTTCTGGCCCAGGTCGACGGCACGGATGAGCGTGCCCGCGCAGGTCAGTTCGATGTCGTCACGGTGCGCGGCGATGGCGAGGAGGTCTACGGTCATGGAGGCGTCCATCGATCCTGTGGGAGTGACCGGTGACCAGTGACTGGTGACCGGGCCAAGGCATGAAAGATGGGGTGCTCGCGCGGAACGCGGCACCCCAGACCCGGTCACTGGTCACCGGTCACGGGTCACTCGTACCGAAGTGCCTCGATCGGATCGAGCCGGCTCGCCTTGAGGGCGGGGTACATCCCGAAGACCACCCCGGTCCCGATGGCGGCAAGGACGGCGGCGACCACCGACCCGAGGGGAACGCTCGCCGGTATCGGCGTGACGGTTCGGATCAGCCAGGCGCCGAGTGCGCCGAGGACGAGGCCGACGCTGCAGCCGATGAGCGTGAGGGTCGAGGCCTCGACCAGGAACTGGAAGAGGATCTCGCGCCGGGTGGCCCCGAGGGCCTTCCGTACCCCGATCTCACGGGTGCGCTCGGTGACCGAGATCATCATGATGGCCACCACCCCGACCCCGCCGACCATCAGCCCGACCGCCGAGAGGGCGAACATGACCTTGAATACCATCCCGGTCATGTCGTTGTAGGTCTGCAGGAGCTTGTCCTGCGTCACGACCGAGAAGTTGTTCTCCTGCGCCGGCCGGAGCCCCCGTGCGCCGCGGAGAGCCGCCGTGACCTGGTCGATCGCCACCGGCACGCTGGTGGTGTCGTCGGGCACCACTGAGAGGTCCATCCACCCCTTCCAGTAGTCCGCGATCTTCACGAAGGCGGTGTGGGGGATGGCGAGCCGGGGCTCGGAGCCGCCGCCGAAGAGCGAAGCGGCGGCCACGTGCAGGCCCACCACCGTGAATTCCTCGCCGAAGATCTTGATCCGCTTCCCGATCGGGTCGAGCCCGGGGAAGAGGGTCTCTGCGAGCTTGTCGTTGATCACGGTGACCCGGGCGCTGCCGGCGTACTCCACATCGGTGAAGTTCCGGCCTTCCTGAAGGACGCCTCCGTTCACGTCGATCCAGGCAGGCGAAAAGCCTGCGATGGAGACGCTCTTGAGGTCGACGTCGCCGTAGCTGACGGGTCCGCTGCTCCCCTCCGACAGGGTCACCGCCCGGATCCCCGGCTGTTGGCGGATGATTTCCGCCTCCTGCACCGTGATCCAGGGGTTCTTCCGCCAGGGCGAGAGCTCGTCGGAGCCGTCGGAGATATTGAGGCCGCCGGAGAAGTAGCGATACACGAAAAAGGTCTTGGGTCCCGTCTCCTCGAGCACCTTCAGGAGCGAGGTGTTGATCCCGGTGATCGCCGCGCCGATCGCGATGACGACCGTGACACCGATCGCCACGCCGAGGATGGTCAGCGACGCCCGGACCTTGTTGCTGCGGACCGAGTCGAAGGCGATCCCGACCCCCTCGAGGAGGCGGGCCGGATTGAGCAGCGAGCGGCGATACCTGGAGAGGCTCATTCGGACCTCAGGGCGACGATGGGGTCGAGTTTGGCGGCGCGGGTGGCCGGGTACACCCCGGCGATGATCCCGACGGTCATCCCGAGCCCCACGCCGAGGAAGACGGACCACGGGGCGACCGTGGCGGGGAGGGGAGAGGCGGCGGAGACCCCCATCGCGAGAAGGATCCCCAGCCCGACGCCGCAGGAGGCGCCGAAGGTGGAGATGGTGACGGACTCGACCAGGAATTGCATCAGGATGTCGCGCCGCTTGGCACCGAGCGCCTTGCGGACGCCGATCTCGCGGATCCGTTCGGTGACCGACACCAGCATGATGTTCATGATCACGATCCCGCCGACCACGATCCCCACCAGCACCAGCGCCGGAAGCAGGGTGAGCAGCACGGCCGAGAACTTGTTCCACCCGGCGAGCGCGCTCTTCGAGTCGGTGAAGTCGAAGTTGTTCGCCTGGCCGGGGCGGAGCGCGCGACGCTGGCGCATCAGCGACTCGACCTCGTCCCGGAGTGTCACCATCCCCTGCGGGCCGGCGGCCTGGAACGAGATGTAGTCGAGCACCCCGATCGGGCAGATGAAGCGCCGCGCCGGCGAGGAGTAGGGGGTCACCACGAACTTATCCATCGAAAGTCCGAAGAGCGTCCCCTGCGGCTCCACGACACCGATCACCCGGTACGGGATCCCCGCGACGAAGATCTCCTTGCCCAGCGGGTCCTGGCCGGGCAGGAGCTTTTCGGCCACCAGCGTGCCCACCACCATCACCGGCTGCGCGGCCCGGAGCTCCTGGTCGGTGAAGATCCGGCCGGAGCTGAGGTTGTAGTTCTTCAGGGTGAAGAACGAGGGCTCGGTGCCGATCAGGGTGATGTCCTTCGCGACCTTCCCCCCCACCCCGAGGGTGGCGCGGTCCTGGCAATAGCGCGACACCACCGCCGGAGTGGTCAGTCGCGCCTGAATGAAGTCGGCGTCATCGTACCGGAGGCGCGGGCGGCGCTGCCACTCGCGCCACTGGTCGTCTTCGACGTTGCCGGTATTGATGGTCGGACGCTGCGCGAGTTGGAAGGTGTTCAGGCCGATGAGACCGTTCGCGAACTTGTCTTCCATGTACGAATTCATGCCTTCTATGATCGACACCACCGCGATGAGGAAGGTCACCCCGATGAGCACGCCTATCATCGAGAAGGCCGTCTTCAGCTTCTGGGTGCGCATCGTGTGGCCCGCCTCCCGCACCGCATCGAAGAGCTTCATCTCAGGCTGCCGCCTCTCGATTGAGCTTATCGCTCGCGATGCGTCCGTCGCGGATGACCACGGTCCGTTCCGCGTGCTTTGCCACATCCGGCTCGTGGGTCACGATGATGATGGTCTGCCCCTGCTGGTGCAGCCGGTCGAACACGCCCAGGATCTCTTCGGTGGTGGTGGAGTCGAGATTGCCCGTCGGCTCGTCCGCCAGGAGCAGGGCGGGGTCGTTCACCAGGCCACGGGCGATGGCCACCCGCTGCCGCTGACCGCCGGAGAGCTCGTTGGGCTTGTGGCCCATACGGGTGCCGAGCCCCACGCGTTCCAACGCGGCCGCCGCCTTCCGCCGACGTTCCGCCGATGGCACGCCGGCGTACACCAGGGGGAGCTCGACGTTCTGCAGCGCGGTCGCACGCGGCAGGAGGTTGAAGGTCTGGAACACGAACCCGATCTCCTTGTTCCGGACCCGGGCCAGGGCATCGTCGGTCATCCGCGACACCTCTTGCCCGTTGAGCCAGTATTCGCCCGCCGTAGGGGTATCCAGGCACCCCATCAGGTTCATCAGCGTCGACTTCCCAGAACCGGACGGTCCCATGATCGCTACGTACTCGTTGCGCCGGATCTGGAGGTCCACCCCCCGGAGGGCGTGAACGGTCTCGGTCCCCATCACGTACGAGCGCTCCAGTCCGCTCACGCGGATGATGGCGTCGCTCATCAGCGGGGCCCTCCCTGGCCCTGCGGTCCGCTGCCGCCGGCCATCGGCCGCACCCGCGAGCTGTCCTTGAGGTCGCGGATCGCCTGATAGGTGCCGGCTACGATGGTGTCTCCCTGCTGCAGACCGGAGACGACTTCGAAGTACTCCGCTCCCGCGATGCCGACCTTGACCGGCTTGAAGATCGCGATCCCGTGGTTCACCACGAACACCCCCTCGACCTCCTTCGGCTTGGCCGAGTCGCCCGGGGCGCCGGTGTCGTGGGCCACGGCCGATGGGGCCCCCGCAGTGGTCTCGGCGGGACGGTCCCCGCTCGGGAGCGCGGTGTGCTGCCGCACAGTGAGGGCGATGATCGGGATGGCCAGCGCGTTGTGCCGGGTGTCGGTGACGATCGTCGCGGTGGCCGAGAGGTCGGGGCGGATGTCCGCGGGCGGATGGTCCAGGGTGATCTCCACGTCGAAGTCGACCGCCTGCGTGGCCTGGGCCGAGGCAAGCTGGCCCGTGGTGAGCTGCGCCGAGTTGGAGATCATCGTGACCCGCCCTGTGAAGCTGGTGTCCGGGTACGCGTCGATGGTGATCCGCACGGAGTCGCGGAAAGCGAGCTTGATCACGTCGGTCTCGTCCACCCGCACTTTGGCGAGTACCGTCGACAGGTCCGCGATGGTCATCAGCAGGGCGTTCTCCCGGCTGAACGTGCCGGGCACCGCCACCTCGCCCACCTCGACCGGGAGCCGCACCACCCGACCGCTGATCGGGGCGAAAAGGTGGGTCCGGTTCAGGTTGTCGCGTGCTTGCTGCACCCCGGCGCGCGCCTGGGCGGTCTGGGCCATGGCCGAGTTGTAGTTGGCCTGGGACACCTCGAAGGTGGTTTGCGCCTGCTCGACCTGCTCGGTCGAGATCAGCGAGTTGCCGGATCGCTGCAGCTCCTTGGCACGGTCAAGGCTCCGCTGGGCCTGGTCCTTGTTGGCCCGGGCCTGCACAAGGCCCGCTTCTCCCGAGGCCATCAGCGCCTGCGCCCGGCTGAGCTCGGCCGCGTATTGGCTGGGGTCGATCTGGAGCAGGAGCTGACCCTGCCGGACCAGGTCCCCTTCCTTGACGGCGATCATCGTGATGCGGCCGGTGATGTCGGCGGTGACGTCCACCGACCGTTTTGCCTCGATGCGGCCGCTCGCGGTGACGGTGGCCGTCAGGTCGCGCTGGACGACCGCTTCGAGGCGGACATCGGTCGCCTTGTTGGCCCGCTTGGCGGCCGAGAGGGCGATGACGCCACCGATGCCGCCGACGATGAAGACGGCCAGGAGCGTGAGCTTGGTGCGACGGGACATGGGCATCTCTTCCTCGTTACGGGCGGGCGCGGAAAATCACCGCAGCCGGCGGCCGACGGCCGCCTCGAGCGCCGTGAAGGCGCGATGATAGGTGTACACTGCCGTGTTGTAATCTCCTGCGGCGCGCGTCACGCCGTTCTGCGCGTCGGTGAGTTCGAGCGCGGTCCCGCTGCCGAGCCGGTACCGGTCCTGGGCCAGACGCAGGCGCTCCGCCGCGGCCAACTTGCTCTTCTCCTGCACCCCGATGGCGCGCCACGAGGTCTGCAGCGCGAGGTAGCGCGACTCGACGTCGGTGCGGACCTGCAGTTCTCGCCCCCGGCGCGCCTCCTCGGCGTCGTCCCGCTGGGCCGAGGCCTGCGAGAGTCGCAGCTGGCGGCCGAAGCCTGTGAAGATCGGGAGCGAGATGGTCAGGCTGGCCTGGAACGGCTGCTTCTCGAACTTGAACGGGAAGACGTTGTTCCGATCGCGGATCCCCTGAGCCACCAGCGGATCCAGGATGGTGTCACTTCCCGAGAGGGTGAGATCTGAAAATGCGAGACAGTCGGCTACGATCCCACCGTTCGGCTGCCCCGGAATGCCACCCGGGCCGTAGGTCAGTCCCTGGACGATCTGATTCTGGAAAGTGCAGTTGACCGCCGACCCGACACCGCTCCCGTATGCCTGCTGGAGCAGGAGATTCTCATTAGTGAACTCCTGGGTGAACCCGCTCCACCCGGCCCGCGCCGAAAGGGTCGGCAGGTACGCCGACCGGGCCGATCGCACGACCCACTTGGCGGCAGCCTCCCGCGCCCGGAACGCCAGAAGGCCGGGGTTCTGTTCGGCCGCCATCGACTGCAACTGATCGAGCACCACCGTCGGAGTGTCCAGCGGGAACGAGTCGACGAGTGCGATCTGCGGGACCGGGGCCGGGGGAGTGGTCCCCATCAGGCGGAAGAGCTGCAGCTTTGCGTCGCTCGCGTTCTGCTGGGCACGGAGCAGTCCGACCTCCGCCTGCGCCAGCTCGACCTCGGCCTGCCGGACGTCCACCAGGGTCGCCTGACCCACCGAGTAGCGGGCCTGCGACAGCTGGGAGAACTCCCGCGCCCGGAGCAGCTGCTGCTCCGCCACGGTCATCTGGGCCTGGGCCTCGAGACCGTTGAGGTATTGCACCGTCACGTCGGCAACCAGACCGATCTCGGCCGCGGTGATGTCAGCGTCGGTGGCCTGCGCGTTGGCGTTGGCCACTCCCGGCTGGCTGATCACCTGGCCGTCGAGGGTCCAATTGAAGCCATAGTTGTAGTTCGAGCTGAGTGCCGGCGAGGACTGGTTGAAGGTGGAACCACCGAAGGTCGATGATCCCGAGCCGGTGTAGCCCATCCCGCCGCTGACGTTGAAATTCGGAAGGAAGGACGCGTAGGCACTCCGGACTCCCCACCTGGCGGGGCCGCGGTCGTTCAGTATCTGTCGATACGATGGGCTGTTCCGGCGGGCCAAGGCGACCGCATCGGTCGAGCTGAGGGTCGCCGTGACCGGCGGGCGCTCGAAGCCGGGCACGGGAGGATTCGCGGCGGCAGGCTGCTGCGCGACGGCGGGTAGGGCGGCGCCGAGGACTAGCGCGGCGGCCAAGCTCCAACGAGTCATCACGGTATCCTTAGAGGGGAGTGTGAACACGCCCCACCTACGGGTGAGGGGTACCACTAGTTTCAGCTTGCTACGACACCATAGCAAGCTATTGTGTTTCAACGAGTTACGGAGAACCCATTATTCGGCGATGCGGAGGACCTCTACCCGCCGGCCCGGAAGAATGAGCCCGGAGAAGCGCCCCTCGGCGTTGAGCAGGATCCGGCCAACCACGTCCCCGGACAATGAGATGCTTGGAGGGCCGTCAGGGATGCGTTGGCGGGTGGCGATGATCCGACCGCGCCACCCGGTGCGGGGGACCACGATCCGGAGCGGGGTCCCTTGTTCGGTGGCCAGATCGGCCACGGCCAGCCAGAGGCTGAAGACGCTGTCGTCGAGCACCACGAGGTCGGCGCCGCCGGGGTACTCGTGAGCGGACTCGCGCTCCGGTGCGGCGCTTCGCACCGTCAGGCGCCCGCGGGAGAGCTCGGCCACCGTCCGTTCGGGGGCATCGCCGTCGACCTCGACCTGGAACGCCGCGATAGTCTGCGCGGCCCCACGTTCGAGGATGGTGGTATAGCGGACGCGCGGGCGCACTCCTGGGTAGGACGCGGTGGCGCGGAGGGTCGACCCGGTCATGCCACTGCGACGTCCCGGCTGGAGGGTGAATTGCTCACGCGCCACGTCGACGTCGGCCACCCGGATCACGAGGGTGCCCTGATCGATCGGCTCCGACTGGGCCGCCAAGGGGAGCCCGGTCGCGGCAGCGCACAGGAACGTCAGGAGCGAGGTCTTCCGCATACAGACAAGATACTGCCCTGCCGGCCCCGAACACCGTACTTTCAGCGATATGCGCATCACGCCCGGTCCCGGCGCTCGCTGGACCATCCCGGTCATCCTCCTCGCCCTGGTCTCGGCCGAGTGGCTGCGGACGTCGACGGGTGGCTTGGCGGTGGGGCTGGGCGTCATCGGGATCGCTGTGGTCGTCCTGCTCGAACGACGTGCCGACCTGCGCGCCTGGCTCCTCCGGGGGACGGTGGTGGTCCTGGTCGGCACGGTCGGATGGCAGACGGTCCGGCTCGATCAGGTGACCCGGGATTGGCCCGTTCAGCGTGAGCGGCTGGTGGCGCGCGCGTCTCTGCACCTCGCGGACCAGCTGCGTGCCTCGGGAGATCTGCTGCGGGCGGTGGTCGGAGCCGCAAGTCGCGCCTGTGCCGGGACCCGGTCGGATGCGTTCGCGGTGCTCAAGCAGGCCCTTCCGGCCGGGCATCCGGAGATCGCGGTCGCGGTGCTGCAGCCGAACGGCACGCCCTGGGCGTGGGCCGGTCGGCATCGAGCGGTCCCATCCGCGGCCGCCGACAGTCTGAATGTCGAGTCGACCCCGACACACCTCGCACTCGACCTGCGGCGGCGGTGTGATCACGATCGTCAGGTGGTGGCGACGCTCCTGGTCTGGACCGCGCCGAGCGACCCGGCGCACGACCACACGCTCGTCGAACGATTCCGCGATGCCACCGATGTCGCGCTCCGGGTCTGGCCGGGGGACCTCGCGCCCGATTCGCCCGACGTCTTCGACTACCAGTACGACACGCCGCAGGGGACGCGCACCCTCTTCAGTCTGCAGGCCATCCCGCCGGAGCAGGGAGAGCATTGGACCCTGGTGGCCGGGCGTGGCGGCCTGCGCGTGGTGATCTGCGTGGCGCTCCTGCTCTTCGTCGCGTTCCTGACGGCGCCGCCGGGACTCTCGCGGGCACTGCTCTTGCCGGTCGCGGCCTGGGTCGCCGCCCGGGTGCCGCTGGCTTCGGCGGTGGGGACCGGCGCACTCTGGTCCCAAGCGACCTTCTATCGAGGCTTCCTCGGACCCTTCAGCGCCAGTGCCGGCGCGCTGCTGGTCGTCGGCGCCGCCGGAACGGTGCTGGCCGCGGCGTTATGGGAAGGGCATCCGCGCCGCCGTCCCATCGGACTCGTGGTCGCGGCGGCGCTCGCCCTCGGTGCACCCTATCTCGTGAGCAGTCTCGCCCGCGGGATCACGCCCCCGGCCGGAGGCGTACCGCTCGGGCTCTGGCTCACCTGGGAGTTCGCCCTGGTCGCGGCGGCGGGGGCCTGCGTGGCGCTGGCCGCCGCACTCGCGCACGGCGCAGCGACGGCGAGCCGAGTGCCGTGGAGCTGGTGGCTCGGCATCGCCATGGCGATCGCCGGAGCGTGGCTCGGGTTGATCGTCTGGACACCACGGGGCGGTTGGCCCGACTGGTATCCACTGCCGTGGGCCGCCGCGCTCGCCCTGTTGTTGTGGCGCCCGGCGCCGCGGTGGGCCACCATCGTCGGTCTGGGGCTGGTGGCGGGGAGCGCTGCGGCGCTGGTGACGTGGGGCGCGGAACTCGACGGGCGCCTGCAGGTGGCCCGCAGGGACGTGCAACGGCTCGGCACCGAGCTCGATCCCCTGGCCGTGCCGCGGGTCATTCGGCTCGCCGCCCTCGCGGATTCTGCGCCCCCCATCGGGGCGGCGGATCTGTACGCGCTGTGGCGCTCCTCGTCGACCGGCGGGGAGGACTACCCTGCGCTCCTCGCGTTGTGGGACGCGGACGGTCGGGAGCGGACCGAACTTCTGCTCGACTCCCTCGATGCACCACCACCGCTCATCGCCGCGCTGATCCGCGACCTGCCGCAGGAGGAACGGACCCGCATCGTCCCGCTGAGTCGGGTGCCGGGGACGCATCTGTTGCTGCTTCACCGCCTCGCGGACGCCAGGATCCTGGTGGTCGTGCTGGGTCCGCGGACCCAGCTCATCCCTCCGGCGACACTGGCACGTCTGCTCGAGCCGCCGGCGCGGGGCGCGCCGCTCTATGACCTCGCACTCGGCACCCCGGATCCCGGTGCCGACAGCGACCCCGGCCCGTTCCAGTGGGTGCGCCACGGATGGGAGGTCGCGGGGGAGCGTCATCTCGAACTCCCAGGTGGGATCCGTCACGTCCACGCCAAGGTCGATCTGGGCCGTCCGCTCCGGCTCTTCGTGCGCGGCACCCTCATTCTGGTCGCTGATGCCGCATTTCTGGCGCTCCTCTGGGGGGTCGGAGGACTCCTCGTCGGCGCGCGGGGCCCGCGCCCTCGGTGGCGTCGGCTGGTGCGCTCCTATCGCCTCCGGCTCGCGGTGGCGCTCGCCACCTTTTTCGTGGTCCCGGCCGTGGGGTTCGCGGTGTGGACCTTCGCGCGGACCCGGGAGGATGCGGCGTTGCGGCGCGACCTGCTGTTGGCGCAGACTCTGCGGAGTGCCCAGCCTTTGGCGGCCGTGCTCCCCTCCGGTCGTGATGTCGATCCGAGACTCGATGAACTCACCCGGGGCACCGGCGCCGAGTTCGGGCTGTATCAAGGGGGCGTGCTGGTGAGCGTGAGCCACCCGGTGCTCGCCGAGCTCGGAGTCCTGCCGGCACTCCTGTCGGCCGACGCCTTTACGGCACTCGTCCTCGGTGACGAACTCGACTGGATGGACGACGCCCCCGGAGCCGAGGGCCGGACCCTGCGGATGGGATACCGGTTGGTCCATCCGGGTGCGCCGGCCGATGCCGGTGTGCTGGCAGCTCCGCGGCTCTCGGACGACGGCGGGCTCGCGCGCGAGCAGGAGGACCTTGCCCTGGTGGTGTTGCTCACCGCGCTCCTCGGGGCCGCCGCCGCCTTCGGGGCGGCCCAGGTCGCGGCCCGTGCCCTGGCGCGTCCCGTGAGCGACCTGCGCGCGGCCGCGCTGGCCATCGGGCGAGGGGAATCACTCCCGGCCCGGACCGCGGAGCCGCCGGCAGAGTTCGAGCCGGTGTTCACCAGCTTCTCGCGGATGGCGGCGGATATCGATTCCGGACGCCACGCGCTCGAGGAGGCCCGGCGTCGCACTGGCGCGGTGCTGGCCACGGTGGCCACCGGGGTCGTCGCGGTCGATCCGGCCGGGCGGGTCTTGCTCGCCAACGGTCGCGCCCGTGATTGGCTCGGCCTCGCGCTGATCGAAGGGAGCGATTTCGCGGCCGCACTCCCGGCGGAATGGGCACCGGTCGGCAAGGCGGTCATGCGGGCGCTCGCCGGAGCCGCGACCGCGCCGGTCGAGGTCGAGGCGGCCGAGCGTCGGTACGGTGCGGTGATCGCCGGCCTCGGGGACGACCCGGGTGGTGTGGTCCTCGCGCTGACCGACCTGACCGACGCGTCGCATACCGCGCGGGTGCTCGCGTGGGGCGAGATGGCACGTCAGATCGCGCACGAGATCAAGAACCCACTCACCCCGCTCCGACTCGGGGTGCAGCACCTGCGTCGGGTGCGGAGTGAACGGCCCGCCGAATTCGACCGCACCTTCGACGAGACCAGTGGACGGATCCTGGCCGAGATCGACCGGCTGGACACCGTGGCTCGCGCCTTCAGCCGGTTCGCGCTCCCGACCGATTCCGCCGCGCCGCTCGAGATGCTCGAGCTCGGCGCCCTGATCGAGGAAGCGCTCGCGCTCTACCGCCTCGACGAAAGTGGCGCGACCGTGCGTTTGGCGCGGAGCGGGACCGCGTCGGTACGGGCCCGGCGGGATGAATTGAAGGAGGTGGTGGTGAATCTGGTCGAGAATGCCCGGAACGCCGGCGCCCAGATGGTCACGATGCTGGTCACGGCGGGGCGGCTCGAAGTGGTCGATGATGGGGAAGGGATCACGGCGGCCCACCTGCCGCGCATCTTCGAACCCCGCTTCTCGACGACCACCAGCGGCGCGGGGCTGGGCCTGTCGATCGTGAAACGGCTGGTCGAGAGCTGGGGGGCCACGATCGGAGCAACGAGCGGGCCGGGGAAGGGGACCACGATCACGATCGAGTTCGTCGGTGGTCGGTAGGAGGTAGCGGCGGGGCTAGCCCCACCCTTAGCTACCGGCCGCGGAGTTGCACGTCGCTGCGGGTCGTGGCGCCGATGCCGAGGACCAGCGTCTGTGCCACGAATCCGTTGAGCTGGACGCGCACGTACTGCGCCTCGCAGTTCTTCAGCGGCCACGCGTCGAATCGCAGCACGTAGTCGCCCTGTTCGTCGGAAATGGTGCTGAACGGGGTCCCGAGCACCTGCAGGGTAGCGCCGACGAGCGGGTCGGTCGTGCCGAGCCGGTAGACCCGTCCCGCGACCACCCCCCAATCCATCGGATCGGCGGCGCTCCGAGGCGGGCCCGGTTTGCAACGAGGCGTGAGCCCCGCCACGTTCGGCGTCCGTTGCCAAGCCGGTGAGGGATCGGACCGGGTCAGGGGCGAGCCCACCTGCCCGCCCCGGAAGGCGATGCTCGGGTTGCGGCGGCGAGGCGTCTCCGTCACCGGTCCCCCATCGGCCGGCACGTTGTCCTCCTCGGATGGCGCGCCCTCATCTCCCTTCGGCGGTGAGTTGTCGGCGACCTGCTCCGGGGGGGGTGGCACAGGCGTCTCGACCTGGGGCAGCGCTCTGGGCGGGGGGAGTCTCGAACGTCCGTCTCTATTGGAAGGGGCCGGAGGGGGGAGATAGACCATCCCCACGGCGCGCGCGCGCCGCGCGGCGACCTCGACGCTGTCGGCTTGCGGCCGAAGCAGGAATGCAGGACGCGCCTCCCGCCACAACACCAAGGACAACAGCGCCCCGTGGATCAGGACGCTGGTCACGACGCCGACCCAGGGGCGGCGTGGAGGTGCAATGGGGATCAAGTCCGGAAGCGCGGGTGGACGCATGAAGCGCGAAATCTACCTGGGGTTACGTTGTTGATGATGCAACCTGGTACGTGAACCTCTCGTATGGTGCACATGCCGCAAGCTCCGGACCAACTCTTCATCGAATTCCAGCGCGTCCTCGCCGGGCTGTACTCGCTCGAGCGGGAGCTCGGCCGCGGGGGGATGGGAGTGGTCTACCTCGCCCGCGACGTCGCGCTGGACCGGGCGATCGCGATCAAGCTCCTTCCACCGATCCTCGCCGCTCAGCCCGCCTTTCGTGAGCGTTTTCTCCGAGAGGCACGGACCGCGGCGAGGCTCTCCCACCCACACATCGTCCCGATCCACGCCGTCGCCGAGCGTGAAGGATTCGTGTACTTCGTGATGGGGTACGTTCCCGGCAGAACGCTGGGCGAAAAGGTCCGTGAGCGTGGACCGCTGCGTCCCGACGAGGCCGCCCGCATCCTTCGCGAGGTCGCCTGGGCCCTCGGCTATGCCCACGCGCAAGGAGTGGTACACCGCGATGTGAAGCCCGACAACATCCTGCTCGACGAGCCCTCCGGCCGCGCGATGGTCACCGACTTCGGGATCGCGCAAGTCGCGCAGGCCGATCCGATCAGCGGGGGACACCGCGCCGGGACGCGCGGGTTCATGAGCCCGGAACAGATCGAAGGGGCGCCCCTCGACGGCCGGAGCGATCTCTACGCCCTCGGACTCGTCGGGGTGTACGCACTGACCGGGGGCGGTGGTGTCGATGGCGGGGATGCGCGAGGCGCACTCGCCGTTGCGCCGGGGTGGTTGCGGACGGCGCTCGATCGCTGCCTGGAGCCCGATCTCGGCGATCGGTTCGCGGACGCGGCGGAACTGGCCGACGCGCTTGGGCCGCAGACCGTGGCGACCATCGATGTCCCGCCAGCGGTCCGTGTTTGGCTCACCCGGTCGCAACCGTTGCTGGTCGCCGCGAGTCTCTGGTCGCTCATGATGGCGTCCGTCTCCTTCATTCTCCTCGTCAACATCGGCCTTGGCTCTGCCTACCTTGTTCCGATCCTGTGGAAGGTCCTCGCCTTCGCGGTCGGTCCCTGGTTGGTGGTGTGGCTCGCCCGTTTGGTGGAGACCCGCCGCGTCCTCGCGGCGGGGTACGATCTCTCCGATCTGCGGGCGGCCACCAGCGCCGAGCTCGCCACCAAGCGAGAGGAGTACGCCTACGACGCTTCGAGAGAGTCCCCCATCGGGCGGATCGCCCGTCGGCTGGCGCTGGTCTCGTTCGGATCCGGGTTGGGGATCGTGTTGCTCCGTTCGTTGGGACTCCTCACGCTCACCGGGCGCGGCTTCGTCAGTGCGATGTTCTTGCTGGGCATGCTCACCATCGTCAGCGGGATCCTCGGGGTCATCCTTCCTGGCCGCTGGGGTTCGAAGGATCTCCCGAGCGATTCCAGCGCCCGGTTCTGGGGGAGTCGCTTCGGCGCCTGGGTTACAATGCTGGCGGGACACCGCCTCGGCCGACGGGCGCGTCCCGCCGACGCCGCCCACCGGGCGACAGAGTTGATTCTGGGCGATGAGCTTGAGGAGCTGTACGAGGCCCTCCCCGCCGATCTCCGCCGCGGTCTCGACGAGGTCCCTGGGACGATCAAGCGACTCACCGCTACCGCCGAATCGCTGCGCGGCCAGGTCGAGGCGGCGAGGGCCTTGGGTGAGTCCGCCGCAGTACCGCAGGGCCGACTGATGGAAGCGGTGGCGGCGCTCGAGACCCTGCGGGTCGGGCTCCTCCGCCTCAGGGCAGGGACGGTCTCCCTCGAAGGGTTCACCACCGACCTCGACGTGGTCCGGGCGGTCGGGGAGAGGGTGGATCTATTGGTGGACGCCCGGCGGGAGGTGGATCGGATCCTCCCGCGCCGGGTGGCTGACACCCCCGTGTAGCCCTGAGCTTCTGGGGGGTATTGACGGAATGGAAGCAGCGTGCTAAATAACCAGCACGCTGCTGGTTTTTTAGCATAACCCGCTGAGAGGGTCCGATGACCTTGCCCCGATTGACCCGCCGCGAACGCCAGATCATGGACGTCCTGTTCCGTCAGGGAGAGGCGACCGTCACCGAGGTGATGGAAGCGCTCCCCGATCCGCCGAGCTATTCCGCAGTACGGGCCACGCTCCGGATCCTGGAGGAGAAGGGGCATATCCGGCATCGGGAGGAAGGGCCGCGCTACGTCTTCCTCCCCAAGGTCGAACCCCAGCGTGCGCGCCGAGCGGCGCTGGAGCATCTGCTCGACACCTTCTTCGCCGGGTCTGCGGAGCAGGCGGTGA
>JBDSIR010000003.1:0-5686 GCA_039917855.1 Gemmatimonadales bacterium
TATAAAATTAATCCTACTCTCCTCGTCTGGAAAAGTCAAGGACAATCTTAGGTTTTCTAAATCATAGGGGTTGTCTGTATAATTATACTTAAATCCATAGATACTTACAGGTTGTTTTGTTTTCTCGCTCCATATACAATCCCCTAGAAAATCTCTGCATATACAAGGCACTGTAACTTGCTCATATTTTTCATTGACAAAAGCGAATTTTAGATTAATTGTTTGAAATATTTCAGCTAAACCTATTACTGGCATTAACTTTAAGGTTACTTTTTTCATTCCAAGGCCTCCTCTGTCTTAATATAGTCCTTTCCAAACAGTAGTTTATACATTGGTCTATTCCCCCCATTACATATAGATACAAACCCAGTAAGTACATGTATATAAGAACCATCAGTAGGTTTTTCGTAGGTCTCCCTGTTTTCTGTCTTTACTTTCTTTATCAGGATGGGTAGGAATTTGTTTATTATACTATCATACTGTGTGTCTTGATAGAACACCTTCTTTAGTAGATAGGAGTAGATGGTAATCTTCCAGAGAGTTGATTGCCAACATTTAGAGCCTACAAACAGGATTCCTGGGGCTTTCTTGTCATGAAAGTACTGCATCTCTGTAAGGGAAATCCCCGCTAATTTTTCCCATTTATGTAGAAGACTTAGTTTCTTCTTAACCTCGTCTGGATTTAGTTTCCCTGTTAGTTTAACAAAGAGGTATGTTTTCTCTTTAACTAGTGGGAAAGAGGTAAGGGGTTGTTTGACATAGGTATTACCTATATTTGTTTTTGATGCATGTAAATAATTACATAGGTAAGAACGACAGTTTGTTGCCATACTTGCTTCCTGCCACACCTTTGGTGTCTTGGTAGGAACAACAAAAGTAATGTTAAAGCTTGTGTTAAACCCCCACCCAGAGTCTATTTGGTTTATCTTTTCTATCTTCCTCATTTTAAATCCTTTTTTAACAATGGGATAAGTTGTTTTTCTGTTTCAGGGTGTAAGATAGGGGCACTATTAATTTCTAGGAGTTTACAAACCCCCTGTTCGTTTACCAACACATCTATACCATAAAAATCAATCCCTATCTGCTCTTTTATCCTCTCTAGCATTTGCCTTACTTCTGGCTGCTCTGCTGTTATCTCCATCGGAACGAAGGTTGTATATTTATCTCCATATTCTTTCTTATACACAGCAAGAATGGTTCCTTTATACACATCAATACGAACTTCTGCTACATGAGGGAAGAACCTTGTCCACATCTTTGCTTGCATCTCCTCAAAAGCAAGGGGAGTTTCGCAATAAAACAAACCCCTCCCTTGATTAAGTGTGACCGACTGCCTCGCTACTACAATCCCATCAGTGATAAACCATGCCCGTGCTTTATCCTTATCTTTTGTCCACTGGATAGTAGAACAGTGAGGGGATAATCGTTTTAGGGTGGATATTTTATTAACACAAATAGCAACAGCCTCTGGTCTGTTAATAATCTTCTTATATAGGATAGGAGTACCCCAACCGTAGTTAACTATATGTGAAAAACCCCTAAAATCATACTCTTGCTTCTCAGATTGATTGTAAAATACCCCTTTAATTATATAGGCAAGTCTTTCAGCAGATTCTTTGGAGCAGTTGGGGCTTATAACACAGACATTATTTTTTGACATGTATAGTTCCTTCTCTCTTAACAATTAATAACACTAGCCTGCTTACCATACTGAGCAGCATCAGAGGCACACAGAGGACACAAATAACCCCATTCATCCTTCTCAAGAGAAGGTAAGTCTCTATGAGCAAGTTTTACTGGACACCAAGCACACTCCACATCCGGAGCAGGCTTTACATTTGTTAGTACATAAGTATATCTTCCTCCTTGTATTTGTGTACTAGTTACTGTTCCTTCAAGAGAGTCCCAATCTTCCAACTCTTTTAGGTGTTTTAAATCCCCATAAACTTTAATTACAGTCCTGGGCTCATCTATAATTTTACCAGAGAGAAAGGGAGCAAGTCTTGCATCATATATAATTGCTGTTTCTCCTCCAGATAGAGATAGTTTTATTCTATTGGGGGAGAAAACAACTCTTTCCCCCCAAGCATGGGCTTTATTGCGGGTTAATAGAGCAGGCGTAGGGGTATATATTGGTGTATGTACAGTAGAAGGGTAATACCCAGGCTCTCCTTGATAGAACGAAGCATACTTGTTGAAATAAGGGAGAGGTTTTTTATATTCTACTGCTGTTTCTGTAAATTCACTAGTATCCTCTAGGTCAAAACTATAGAGTGTTCCTGTATTAATAGGAATATCCTTAATATGTACCAGATTATTTCTTTCTCCAACCCATTTACCAAGCCCTAGTTCAGAGGAAATAAGCCAACAAGTAGTATATTCAATAAGATTTAAAGGTCTTTGACTGTTTCGTACAAGGTTAAGGGTGTTTTCCTTTGAATCTGCCCAGACTAGTGCAAAGGCACCATCGATAGTTTCAAGTGTTTCTTTATACCCTTTCTCTGCTAGGTGCATACAAATGGCATGGCTGTCAACAGAAACCTTATCGTTTAGTTCTTTTTGTGAAAGTAAAGTACCATTATGGACAAGAGTTATGTGTTGTTCATTGAAGGGGTGTGTATCTTTCCACACTAATTTTCCTTTTGTTGCTGCTCGATTATGTCCAATGATAAAAGAAGACTCAAGTAAGCAATCTTTCATTGCTTTTTTATAACCCCTCCGCTCCAGAAAGATAGAAGCAGTCTCAGGGCCTTTTAGACTATGAACTTTACCTTCCTTTTTATTATAAATAATACCTGTTCCGTCTGTTCCTCGTACTTGGTCAAGAAACAAAAGCTGTGAAAAGGCTTCTATTTGGGTCGTAAAGAGGCCACTTTTACCCTTTGCTATTACTCCAACTATACCACACAAATTAGTGCTCCTTTCGATTAAAATTATAAGCAAGCCTCT
The DNA here is from genome assembly GCA_039917855.1 of Gemmatimonadales bacterium. Lineage (GTDB taxonomy): Bacteria > Gemmatimonadota > Gemmatimonadetes > Gemmatimonadales > GWC2-71-9 > CAMLHU01. The sequence continues at coordinate 2,950 of JBDSIR010000003.1, forward strand.
CTCTAAACTCTAGGGGATTCTCCTTGTTAAAGAAGAGACATTTTATACTAGTTATACATGCCTCAACATCAGCTTGAAAGGTCTTTTGTGAGGTTATGACCGTCTCCCAATCACCAAAGACCTGCGTAGCAAGCCAATAATAAGCTGACGTTGTGTTCATAACCTTTATATTTTCTATTAGTTCTGTTAAATCCAGCTTCTTTGCTGCTATTTTTAACGATATAATAAGATTAATCCAAGTAAGTATTCTTTCTGTGTTAGTTGTTCCTTCCATATGACGAAACTCAATTGTACCAAGTTTTGCCGCACTTTCGTGGTTATATCCCCCCCATAGAGGGGATAGATTAAGGGCAAAGTATTTATACCAGCCTACTAGATGCTCTGCTTCATAGGTAGTACCCATGAGCATCTTCCCAACGAGCTCGGGATAAGAATATAGAGGAACACAGAATATGTTATCCCATCTGTTACCTGAAAAATGAAAAAGGCTTTTTTCAAAGATACAATAGAGAAGGAGAAGTTTCTTTAGCTCTTCAGAAGTAAGGTCACGTGCATTTAGGTGTACATGGACACTACATCTGCTAGAGGTATAAGAAGTACGAAGACTCTTAAACAGTCTCTTTAGCTCTTCTTCGAGGAAACAGACCTTTATTGGTATTGTGATAAACTCTGCTCCTTCTAGTTTTAGGGAACCGTCTTCTATCCTAGTAAAAGAGGAGGGTATACTAGAATACTTCAAGGAGACGTTTTCTAGCTCTATTTCTACTCCTACGTAGGTTGTAGGGGCCCGACAAACTATCTTCCCAAGCAATCCTTCATATTTATTAAGGGGTTTATATTTAAATCTATGGCTAAACTTTCTAGCTGTCATGGTTGTCTACACCAATCAGATAATTCCTGGAGAAAAAGTTGATTTTCACATACAATATAATTTTCATCTTCTATATACCCTATTTTATGATGGTAGTATCTGATATTACGCAGATTGTCTACCCAAAACTCTGTTCTTGTTTCTATTAAGATGTTACACATGTTAATATCGTTCTCACTACTTAAATTAGTAGCTTCATAGTTGTCATAGTGGAAGCTTCTTTTCCACTGTCTGTTGGGCTTCTTGATTAACTTTATAGCATTCCCTTTTGTATCAAAATAAACTCCTGTTGACGGCAACCAGATTTTTATCTCTTGGACATCTCGGGCCTTTATTATCTGCTCTCCATCATTGTCTCTAACAATAATCCTATCGCTAGTTGCGTTCCTGAGGTTCATGACCGACCCATTAATTCTTAGATAGGTATTAATAAGCTTGGAGTTTATTTCAGGCTCTGCATATTTCCAGGGTAAATCAAGTACCTGTTCCATACATTTAATTATGGACATGATATTTATGTGCCATTAGTAGTAGTATAATTCCAATTACCTGTATTAGTAGCAGTAATACCACCAATTCCACCAATAGGCATAGCAAAAGTGTCTTGCAGAATAAACTTTTGCACACCCCACTCAGAGCCTATATCTGTATCAAAGGTGGAGGCTCTCTTTGGTTCTTTATATACTGTAGGCAAAGGAACATTAAACTTATCCATAATGGTTTTTGCCAGTGCCTTATCCCCTGTATTAATACAAGTTTGGATTAGTTCCCCGTCTTGTTTGGTTAGTTTCTTAGTATCAAAAGAAAGCGACTCTTTTGTGTTTTTATATACCCAACTAACTAAGAAATCTGAGAATGTCCAGAAATTACTTAGAACTCTGTACTCCCAGCCATAGGGTTTTGGTCGCATTGCCCCTGCTTTTCCGTACCGTTCACGTCTTTTAGCAGAAGATAGTGAATCATCAAGTAAGATAGAAGGAACACCAAGGAATAAATCCATTGCTTTGACTCCGTTTACCATATCTATTTTTGATATGCCAACATGGACGTGCCCCCCACAAGTTCTAAGTGCTTTATCTTCTCCGTCAGGCCTAGGATTTTCCATTTTTGTCCAGGCGTTATAGTCAGGCTCACAGCCAAAAATAAGAGCGTTTGGGTGTGTTAATTCCCCTGGGATAAAATAGAAAGAGGCGTTTTCAGAGACTTCAAGATTAAGCCCCCCAAGGATATTGCTACACTCCCTCCTCATAACCTTAATACTTTCCACAAAAGCTCTTTCAGTACTACAAGCGGGGATATTATACTCAAGAGAAACGTTATCTTCTTGTACCATAAACCCCGTAGATAGGTGTTTAAGTTGTCGGGGTTTCTCTTTACTGCCCCCAATAAGTCCACAAAGGGATACATGATGACCGTCCTTTCGTTTACCAAAAACTTCTATATCTGTTCCTATTGTCCAGCTCATAGTTACTTACCTCCTTTAAAAGCATAGAACCAACTAACAAACTTTTCCCAAGTAGTACGAGTATCCACCGGATGTTTCTTTGTCATACCAGGAAACACATCCTTTTTATTTCTATAACAAGTACATTTAGAACATGGCATTATTTAACTCCTTTATAAATTGTATTTTTTGTTTCAAAATCAATTCCGTTGTCCTCTATCGAGAGGACACAAGATGTTTGGGCTAACTGGGTATTGCTTACCCTAGCACTTGGGTGGTTTATAGGGTATATATAAGCACTAAGCCCAACAACAATTGTATCATCAGGGTTCGACTTATATCTTACTACTGGTTTAGGCAAAGACATCTTTTTCTCCAAGTAAATCAAATACTAGTTTATCTACAAAAATACGGAAGGTAGA
>JBDSIR010000004.1:0-3337 GCA_039917855.1 Gemmatimonadales bacterium
ATCATTCTGGGTCGCGGTCGAACGACGCGAGGGGCTGGCACGACTCCGCCTCACCGTCGATGGCCAAGCGGCGCATGAGATCGAGTTCCCCGAGCCGGTCTGGGACGCCTGGCCCGGGATGAACGCCGAATGGAGTGCGAGCAGGTACCGCTTCGGATACACCTCGCTGGTGACCCCGTCGTCGGTATTCGATTACGAGCCTCGGGCGCGCACCCGGGAGCTCCTGAAACAGCAGGAGGTGCTCGGTGGCTACGACGCGACGCGCTATGCCACCACCCGGATCTACGCCTCCGCGCCGGACGGGACCCCGATCCCCATCTCGCTCGTTCATCGCCGCGATGTGGCGCAGGATGGCGGCGCTCCCTGCTTTGTCGAGGGGTACGGCGCCTATGGCATTCCTTTCCCGATCGCCTTCTCCTCCGCGCGGCTGAGTCTCCTCGATCGTGGAGTGGTGGTCGCCATCGCCCACGTGCGTGGCGGCGGCGACCTCGGCAAGCCGTGGCACGACGCCGGGCGGATGCGCCACAAGCGCAATAGTTTCACCGACTTCGTCGCCTGCGCCGACCACCTGGTAGCGGAACGGTGGGGCGATCCGAAGCGGATCGCGGCGAGTGGCGGGAGCGCCGGCGGGCTGTTGATGGGGGGTGTGATCGGTCTCCGCCCCGAGCTTTGGCGGGCCGTGGTCCTCGCGGTACCATTCCTCGATGTGCTCACCACCATGCTCGACACCGACCTCCCCCTCACGGTAGGGGAGTTCGAGGAGTGGGGCGATCCCCGCGATCCCGAGGACTACGCCTACATCCGGAGCTACAGTCCGTACGACAACCTGAAGCCCGGCGCGTACCCCGCAATGCTGGTGGTCACCTCGCTCAACGACAGCCAGGTGATGTACTGGGAACCGGCCAAGTACGTTGCCCGGCTCCGCACGCTCAAGACCGACGATCGCCCCCTCCTGCTCGTGACCAACATGGGCGCCGGTCACGGTGGTGCGAGCGGACGATACGACCGGCTGCGTGAGGTCGCGCGTGATTATGGATTCGTACTCTGGCAGCTCGGCGCCCTGGCGCTGAATGAGCCGACCGAGGCCGGCGGAGCGGTCACTCCAGTATGAAGACGCTCGGGGCGTAGACCACGAACCAGCCGGAGGAGATCGTTTTCGTCGGCCCCACCGGTTGCCCCAGCAGATGCCCGCGGAAGGCGAAGCCCCCCTCGATGAGCCCCGTGTTGGGCTCGATCCGCGTGATGGTCAGAATTCCGGGATCACTCGCGATCGCGACCCAAGAGGCGCAATCCGCCAGGTCTACGTTGGGACAAGTACTGTAGGCGGCGTGCGCCGCGCTCCCGTCAAGCGACGTCGTACCCAGGCCAGGGGGATTCGGCAGGACAACGCTGAAGATCTGACTCCCGCCGCCGACCGTGCGCGACGCGACGCTGACGATCCCGTCGGGCCCGTCCACGAGATACACGACCTCCCCTTCCGAGGCCTCCGCGCTCCACATTGATCCATCGATCATGGCGCGGATGTAGGACGAGTCCTCTTCGCCACCGCCGCAGGCAGCAAGGGTGGTGCAGAAGGCAATGAGGATCAGCGTGCGGCGCATCCGAGCTCCAGACTTGTCACCCGCCCTGAGGCGAGCGTGAAGGTAAGGTTGCAGTCCGTCGTGCCGAGCCGGTAGTCGAGCGCCTCGGGCGCCTCGAACGGTCCACGCGGCGGGGTCGGGCCATAGCTACTGAGTATGACGTCCGAGGAGTCCCCGATCCCCACACCATCAACGGTGCGGCAGTCATCCCCGCCGCAGAGGAAGCCCACTACTCCCGTGGAGCCGCGGACCCGTACCGTTCCGATCGGGAACTCGAGCAGCGTGACAGGGAGCGAGTCGCTCAGATCGGTCCCCTCGCGCGTCGGTGTACCGAGCAGCTGCTTCACCGTGTCGGCCGGCATTCCCACCCGCACGCCGAGTACCGCGCCCCGCTGGGCATCGATCACCGCACTCGGTTCATCCGCGATGGTACGCGATGCGACGCCGACGGAGGTCGAGTCGGCAGCAGTGCCACCCCCACCCCCACACCCCATCAACACGAGGAGTATCAGCGCGAGCTTGCGGTTCGGTCCCATGCAGGTAATCTACGCTGTCCTCCACCCTTGGGCCGTCCTGTGAGCAGCACGAAGAACCTCCCCTTCCTTGCCTTCCTCGTCCTGGCCCACTGGCCCACTGGCCCGCTGGCCGCACAGGAGGACCCCCGCATCCGCGCGACGGTCGATCGCCTGACCCCTGAACTCGTGGCCGTCCGGCACGACATCCATTCGCACCCTGAACTCGGCAATCGCGAGACCCGCACCGCCGCGCTCGTGGCCGACCGGCTCCGCGCCCTGGGCCTCGAGGTACGGACCGGCGTGGCGCGCACCGGCGTGGTCGGCATACTCCGCGGTGGCCGGCCCGGCCCGGTCGTCGCGGTGCGCGCCGATATGGACGCGCTCCCGGTCACCGAACGGACCGACCTCCCCTTCGCCTCGACCGTGGTCACTGAATACGACGGCCAGCGGGTCGGGGTCGCCCACGTCTGCGGCCACGATGTGCATGTCACCGTCGCCCTCGGCGTCGCCGCCACCCTCACCGAGATGAAGGCCCGGCTACCCGGCACGGTGATCTTTGTCTTCCAGCCGGCCGAAGAGGGTCCACCGGTCGGAGAAGAGGGAGGCGCGGCGTTAATGTTGAAGGAAGGGCTGTTCCCGCCTGGGCTCGAGCCGGCCGCGATGTTCGCCCTGCATTCCGACGGCGGCCTCGAGGTCGGCACGCTCGGTTACACCCCCGGGCCCGCCATGGCCTCGGCCCAGGCGTGGCGTGCCAATCTGATCGGGAAGAGCGCCCACGGTGCCGCACCCCAGGAGTCGGTCGACCCGATCGTGATGGCGGCGCACGCGGTGCTCGCCATTCAGACCATCCGGAGCCGGAATCTTTCGCCTTTCACGCCGAGCGTGGTGACGGTCGGGATCATCCGGGGCGGCGAGCGGCGGAACATCATTCCCGAGCGGGTCGAGCTGCACGGCACCATCCGCACCTTTTCTCCCGCTGTACTCGATACCGTGAAGCGGCGGATGCAGGAGATCCTTGATGGCGTTGCGCTGAGCGCCGGGGGCCGTGCGGAGCTGATGTTCGACGAGCACTACCCTGTGATGGTGAACGACTCGCTCCTGGCCCGGCAGATGCGCCCCGCCCTCGAGCGCGTGGTCGGGCGCGAACACGTTCGGATCGCAGGCCCGCGCACCGGCGCGGAGGATTTCGCCTACTTCGCTCAGCGCTACCCGTCGTTCTACTTCCGGCTCGGCACCCGCGAT
>JBDSIR010000005.1:0-14222 GCA_039917855.1 Gemmatimonadales bacterium
TTCGACCCGATGAGCCAGTTCTCCAACCCCGCGGGCCGCGCCCCCGAGGCGGCCAGCACCTATGTCCGGTCGGTCATCGCCCTTGTGGCAGACCGCGATCCGATCGAGGTGCTCGTCGAGCTCCCCGGCTGGCTCGAGGCGCGCACCGCCGGCCTGGACGACGCGGGGAGACGGCGCCCCGAGGCGCCGGGCAAGTGGTCGGTGCACGACGTGGTGCAGCATCTCGCCGACGCGGAGACCGCCTTCCTCTGGCGCACTCGGCTCATCTGCGCCGAAGAGGGAGAACCCGTCCTCCAGGGCTACGATCAGGACCGCTGGGCGGTGCGCCTGCGCTATCAGGGTGCCCCGTTCGCAGAAGTGCTCGAGGAGGTCCTCGTGATGCGCCGACGGAACTTGCGCCTGGTGAGGACGCTGGAGCCCCCGGAACTCGAGCGCACCGGCCGCCACGTTGAGCGCGGCCGCGAGTCACTGGGACTGATGCTCCCGCTGATGGCCGGGCACGATCTGGTCCATCGAAGGCAGATCGACCGCATCATCGCCGGCCTCTGATCATGGCGCGCGTCAAAGTCACCGTCACCCACCTCGAACTCACTACCAGCGACCAGCTCCGCCCCGCGAAGCCGGTGCCGGGGTTGTCGGTGCGGCTCGTCTTCCCACCGGTGCCGGGATTCAACCGCGGTTGCTACGAGACCATCGGCGAGCAGTGGCACTGGCGCGATCGCCTCAAATGGAGCGACGACGACTGGGCCCGGTGGCTCGCGATCCCGGGAGTGCGCACATGGGAGTTCCTGTTCGAGGGGAGACCGGGCGTCGGCTATGCGGAGCTCGCGACCGACGCGGGCGGCAGGACCGAGATCGTCTACTTCGGTCTGATGCCCGAATTCATCGGCCGCGGCCTGGGCGGGGAGTCGTTGACGCAGATGATCGACATCGCCTGGAGCCTGCCGAGCACCCGGGTCTGGCTCACCACCTGCACCTTCGATGCACCGATGGCGATCGTGAACTACGAGGCGCGCGGTTTCCGACGGTTCAAGGTCGTCGAAGAATGGCGCGAGATCCCCGGATGATCATCCCTGTGAACCCCTTTCCGCGAGAACCGTCATGCGAGTCCTCCGTTGGGCCGGTATCGTACTTGGCTCCCTGCTCGCCCTCATCCTTGTCGCCTTGGGTGTACTCTACCTCCTTACGGAACGGCGCATCACGAGGGCGTACGAGGTCGCCGGCCGGGAGGTCGCCGTCGGCGAGGATTCGGCGACGATCGCCCGCGGTGAGCACGTCGCGATCATCCGCCAATGCACCAACTGCCATACCGCCGACCTGGGCGGGGCGAAATTCATCGACGTCCCTGTGGTCGCCCGCCTCCACACCGCGAACCTGACCAGCGGACAGGGGGGGATGGCCGAACACTATGCCACGAGCGCCGACTGGGAGCGGGCCATTCGCCAAGGGGTGGCCCCCGATGGCCGTGCGCTCCTGTTCATGCCCTCCCATGAGTTCTATGCCATCGGAGATGACGACCTTGGCGCCCTGATCGCCTACCTCCGGAGTCGCACCCCGGTCGATCGAGCGTTCGCAGCCCAGTCGGTCGGCCCGATCGGACGATGGCTCTTCCTCTCCGGCGCCCTCCCGTTGGTCCCCGCGGAGCTGGTCGACCATACGGCGCCCCGGCCGGTCACCCCCGTGCCGAGCGTCACGGTCGAGTATGGACACTATCTCGCCGAGTCCTGCTCCGGGTGTCACGGCGCCACGTTGAGCGGCGGCCCGATCCCCGGCGCCCCGCCCGAGATGGCCGCCCCCCTGAACATCTCGACCGACACCCTCACCGGCATCGGAAAGTGGACCCTCGCCGACTTCACCCGCGCCATCCGCGAGGGCATGCGCCCCGACGGCGTGAAACTCGGAAGTGACATGCCGGTCGCCGCATTTGCGCACCTCAGCGACGACGAGGTCGCTGCGATCTGGATGTACCTCCGCACGGTCCCAGCCAAGGCGTACGGGGGACGGTAGTCGGGGGGTGGGCGGATGGGCGGATAGGCGGATAGGCGGGTAGGCGGGTAGGCGGGCGGATGGTACAAGAGCTGTCATCCCGAGCAGAGCGAGGGATCTACTCAGCAAAGCCCGGAGCATGAGAACGCGCTCCCATCGATGCTCGGTAGATCCCTCGCTCCGCTCGGGATGACATTCTTGCAGCAACGAACGCACCCACCCGCCTGCTGCTACCGCCCGCTGCGATCGAGGGACGGCGGGGAACGCAATACGCAACACCCGTCTGACGGTCTGGAGCCCCGGAAGGTTGCGTTGGCAGGTACCGGCCTGCGACGGAATGGTGACACAACTTCGCCCCTCAGGCGTCACCTTAGGGTAGATGAGCCCGAGCTTGGACCTCCTCCTGACCCACTACCGCCACGAACTGGCGGAGCTGGTCCTCCGCATCGCCCCGGGGGAGGCTCCGGCCTGTCCCCGAGGGGAGGAGCTCCTTTGGGCCGAGGCGGGGGAGGTGGAGGGGTGGCTGGCGCCCGACCGGGCAATGGAGGTGAGGCGGCTGGCGACCCGGGTGCGGTTCTATGAGGGGAGGGCACGAAGCGCGTAGCGCGGGGCGCCTAAGGCCTGGAGCCTGGCGAGACAATGCGAGTCCCGGGCCGGTTGGCGAGCACCGGGACCCACCGCGCCCTCGCTAGGCGCCCGGTGCCAGGCGCCCTACATTCCAACATGCCCACCACCACCGCGCTCGTGACTGGCGCCACCGAAGGGATCGGCCGCGCCATCGCCTTCGCCCTGGGAAAGGCGGGCCATCGGGTCGGGGTCTGCGCTCGGACAGCTGCCAAGGTCGATGTACTGCTCAAGGAGCTCGCGGCCGATGGGATCACTGCCGCGGGGCGCGCCTGCGACGTCGGTGATCCCGCTCAGGTCGCGGCCCTCGTGGCCCACGTCAGTGAGAAGCTCGGTCCCGTCGACATCCTCGTCAACAACGCCGGGATCGGGGTGATCAAGCCCTTCGTAGAGCTCACGCTCGAGGAATGGGACAGCGTGATGGCGACGAATCTCCGGGGCCTCTTCCTTGTCACTCGCGCGGTCCTCCCCGGCATGCGCGCCCGGCAGCGGGGCGACGTGGTGAACATCAGCTCGCTCGCCGGCAAGCGCGGCTTCCCCGGGGGCACCGCGTATTCGGCCAGCAAGCATGCCGTGATGGGCTTCAGCGAGTCGCTGATGCTCGAGGTCCGGAAGGACGGAGTGCGCGTCGTGGCAATCTGCCCCGGCTCGGTCGACACCAAGCTCATCCAGTCGCAGACCCTCTTCGAGCGCGATCCCGCCAAGATCCTCCAGCCCGCGGATGTGGCGGCCACCGTGCTGGCGGTCCTCCAGCTCCCCGCCCGCGCCACGGTGTCCGAGCTCGAGATCCGACCCTCATCGCCGTGAACATCGACCGCTGCATCTGCACCGGGCTGACCTTCGCCCAGGTGCTCCAGCGCGCGAGGGCCGCCGGCTGGGACCTCGACGCGGTGCGCCGTGAACTCGGTGCCGGCGCCAATTGCGGTCTCTGCCGCCCCTACCTCCGGCGCTCGCTCGCCACCGGCGAGACGGTCTTCCATCAGATCCTGATCGAGGGCCCAGCCGCCTCCTGAGGCACTTGCCGACCGACCCCCTGCCCCCTGTGACCACCCCCCTGCAGTATTAGACATGCCCGCCGAACAACCCACACCGCTGCTCGCGAGGCCCCGTCCGGGGGGCCGGATCTTCTCGCCTATCGGCCTCACGTCCATCGCGGTCGGGCTGGGGTGGATCGGCATCGTCTCTGCGTGGCAACATCGCTGGGAAGGCGTCGCAGCGGCGGGAGTGGCGATGCTGGTCGCCTTCTTCACCGTCTGGCGCGGGCGCCTGCTCAGTCGGAGCCGCAGTCAGTCGCTGCGCGAGGCTCTCGCGGCGGAAGCGGACCGTAACAGCCAGCTCGAAGCGCTGCGGCACCTGGCCCAAGTGCTGCTTTCGGGACGCTCGCTCCCGGACCTGCTCAAGGAAGTGTGCCGTTTCGCGGCCGATCTGGTAGGCGGTGAGTCCGCGGCGATCGGACTGGTGGTCGAGGAAGGTCGATTCCTCCGGGTGGTCGCCGGCACCGGTCAGATGGATCACGCGCTCCAACGCCTGATCCCCACCGATCGGTCCCTCGCGGGGTGGGTGGTCACGAACGACGAATCGGTCTGCGTCGCGGACATGTCACTCGACCCGCGCAACTTCGACTTCGCCGACACGCCGAGCGATCTCAAGGCGGCCGCGATGACCCCGCTTCGTTCCGGCGGGTTGGTCATCGGAGTGGTCTCCGTGTTCAATCGTCGCGACGGCGGGGAGTTCACAAGCGAGCACCTCGAGCTCCTCCGCGCCCTCGCCGACCAGGCTGCGATCGGATTCGACCGCGCCCATATGCACGAGGAGAGCCGGCGCAGCGAACAGGAATTGGCCCGCAAGAACGTCGAGCTCCTGCGCGCTACCCGGCTCAAGAATGAGTTCCTCGCCAACGTCTCGCACGAGCTCCGCACCCCGCTCAACGCGATCATCGGTTTCTCCGAGCTCCTCCTGACCGGCGACCTCGGCGCGGTGAAGGACGAACACCGCGAGTTCCTCGAGTCGATCCACCGGAACGGGAAGCACCTCCTCCGGCTCATCAATTCGGTGCTCGACGTGTCTCGCATCGACGCCGACCGGATGAATCTCGAACTCACCGAGACCGACCTCCTCCAGGCGATCCGTGGCGCGACCGCCGACACCGAGAGCCTCCGCCTCGCCCGCCACCAGACCTCCCGGCTCGAGCTTCCCGACACTCCGCTCACCGCCCTCGCCGACGCAGTGCGCGTCCAGCAGGTGCTCTTCAACCTTCTCAGCAACGCCTCGAAGTTCACCCCCGAGGGGGGCGAGATCGTCCTCCGCGCCCTCGCCACCGTGACCCCGCTCCCGGTGCCGGGCGATCGGACCGGAGAACGTCCTCGCCTCGAACGCCGCGAGGCGGTCTGGGTCTCGGTCGGCGACACCGGGATCGGCATCCGCTCCGAGGACATGGGGAAACTCTTCCAGGAATTCAGCCAGGTCGACGCCTCCGCCAGCCGCCGAGTGCAGGGCTCGGGCCTCGGCCTCGCCCTGAGCAAACGACTGGTCGAGCTCCACGGTGGCCAGATCGGCTGCGAATCGATCTTCGGGAAGGGGAGCACCTTCTGGTTCATCCTCCCCACCGACGGCCCGGTGCGGAGGGCCGCACTCAAAGGGGTGAAGCCGGAACACGCGGCAGTGGAGGGAGCGGAGTAGTTGTAGCCGGCCCTTGTTGCTCCGGCAGCTGGGCCGAGAACGCAGCTTGGCTCTCCGGGCCGAGATCCGACCCCCACTTCTACGCCCATGTTCGCGGGCCGGAGGTTCGCGGGCCGCGAGGTTCGCGGGCCGGAGGCCCACGCTACGGCTCCGCGTGTCACAATTGGCGGGCGAGACGCCCGCGCTTTTTTGCCTCTGCCCAGTCGCGATCCGGACTCTGATTCCGTTGTACTAGGGTTGAAGCCATGTGGCTACAGTCGCTGCATGACTCCTTTTATTCCCTCCTACCGCCGGAACCTGCCCCACCTGCGCCTCGATGGGGCCACATACCTCGTGACCTGGTCGCTCGCGCGCGGACAGGTGGAGCTGTCGCGATCCGAGCGGGACATCGTCGTCACCACCCTCCGGCACTTTGCTGGGGAGCGGTATGGTCTGCACGCGGCGGTGGTGATGGATGACCACGTCCACGTTCTCGTGACCCCGTTCGCTGACCAGCCACTCCACAAGATCCTGCACAGCTGGAAATCGTTCACCGCCCATAACCTCGTTAAGCTCGGCCGAACGAGCCCTGTCTGGACGCCGGAGTATTACGATACGATCATCCGCAACGAGGCACGTCACCGATCCGCCGTGCACTACATCGCCGAGAACCCCTCGAGGCGTTGGCCCGGTGTGACCGCCTATCGGTGGCTGGTGAATGTGACGAGTGCGTGAGAACAGGATCGGCTCGGTCGTCTCGACCGGGCCGATCAATTCCTGATGCTTCCTCGTAGCTTGGCTCTTGGAGCTTGGCCCTCCGGGCCGAGAACCTGCCTACTGGACCGGCCTTCTCCCTCCCAGCCCCGCCAGGGGGTGGCGATCAGAACGAGCAAAAGGAAGGGCAGGAAACGACGTACCGAGACCCCGGAAGAGGACTGGACGGAGTAGTTACGCTGAGAGGCGCGGGCTTGCTGGCGGTGCTGGATGCTGGGACCGCGGTGCCGCAGGTCGCATGGGATCACGCAGCACGCAGCACGATCAGTTCAGATCACCGCCTGATACTCCGCCGTCGGCAACCCCGCCCGTCTCATGTCCCGCCCCACATAGCGCATCGCCACCAGCACGACGATCCCCCCCATGATCGAGACGATCGGCAGGAGCATGATCGCACGGTCGATACCAAATCGGTCCGAAAGCATGCCCACCAGCGGCAGCGCGATCGCGTCGCCCGCCAGATGAATGAACAGGAGATAGGCCCCGACCACGGTGGCGCTGATCCGCGCGGGGACGACGTCGAAGATCGTGGCGGTGAGGGGACCGTTGTACCAGGTCAGGAAGAAGAAAGCGGCGCCGAAGAGCGGCACGAAGTGCGACGGGTCGCGCACGCTGAGCGTCAAGAGCGCCAGCGGGCCGCCGATCAGGAGTCCGACAGCGGTGGTGAGCACCCGCGCCGACTCAGTGTAGCGCTTGAGCCAGTCGGCCACGAAGCCGCCCGTGAGCGTGCCGAGGGTCCCGACGATCAGCCCCGCGCCCCCCAGCCGTGTGGAGGCCTCCGCGGCGGTCCATCCAAGTTCACGCGAGGCAAAAGTCGGCCCCCATCCCACGAGTCCGTTCATGCCGAACGAGATCATCGCCCCCGCCAGGAACACGTACACCAGCGTTGGGGTCCGGAGCACCACCCTGAGCCCGCCCACCAACTCGTCGAACGCGCCGCCGACCGGCCCGGTCACCTCGGGACCGAACGGCGTGTCGGCGATCCGGTTCTTCCGGATCTGCACCAACCACCAGGTGATGTTGAGCGCCAGCCCGAGCCCGACCGCCGAGCCGAGCACCGCGACATCCACCTTCGAGTCGACGCCGTAATACTGCGACAGCGCATACGCGGTCAGGCCGCCAAGCGCGCTCAGCGCGATGAGGGGAGCAAAGTGCCTGACGATGGTGGTCATACCGAGCTCGAACCGTCGCAGGAGTTTGCGCAGGTGGATCGGCTCGGAGGGACGGCACGGATCCTTCAGGTGGCCGGCCAGGACAGCGAGCAGGAATCCGGGGACACCCACCGCCATGAATGCCACCCGCCAGCCGTACATCGACTCGAGCTGGCCGCCGAGCCAGAGCCCAAGCACCCCGCCCAGCGGTATGCCGGAGGAGAGGATCCCCATCGCCAGCGCGCGCCGCGGCCCGACGAAATAGTCGGCCACCATCGAGCTGGCGGCGGGCCCGAAGGCGGCCTCTCCGATCCCCACGGCGGCCCGGCAGATGAAGAGCTGGGTGAAGCTCCGCACCAGACCTGCCAGCGAAGTGAACGCGCTCCAGATCCCTACTCCCACCGCGATCACGGCGCGCCGCGATCGCAGGTCGCTCAGCACGCCGAACGGAAGCGCCGCCACCGAAAAGACCAGGATATACGCCGACCCGAGCCAGCCGAGCTGGGTATCGGTCAGCCCGAGATCGCGCTTGATCGGCTCGAACAGCGCGAAGATGACATTACGGTCGAGATAGTTCAGGATGTTGATCGACGCCAGCAACCCCAGCGCGTACCAGCGATACCACCCCTTGGTCTCAGCCGTCACGGCGAGTCTCGTTGCGGTGTCCGCGCGCGGCCACGATGTGCTGCACGCACGCCTGCGCATCGTCGGTCACCAGCATCAGGTCGAGATCCTTGACCGCGATCTTCCCCTCCGCGGCGACGGTCCCGCGGAGCCACTGGCACAAGCCGCCCCAATACGCCTTGCCGAACATCACCACCGGGAAATTCTTCACCTTGCCCGTCTGGATCAGCGTCAGCGCCTCGAACGTTTCGTCGAGTGTGCCGAACCCGCCCGGAAAGACCACGAAGGCGGTGGAGTACTTGATGAACATCGTCTTCCGGACGAAGAAGTAGCGGAACTCGATGCCGCGCTGGACGTACGCATTCAGGCCCTGCTCGAACGGGAGCTCGATGTTGAGCCCGATCGAGAGCGTCCCTCCTTCCTTTGCCCCCTTGTTGCCCGCTTCCATGATCCCGGGACCGCCGCCGGTGATCACCGGGAATCCTTCCTTCCCCAGGAGTCGTCCCACTTCGACCGCGCTGGCGTACATCGGATCGGTGACCGGCGTGCGAGCTGAGCCGAAGATCGTCACCGCATCGGTGACATCGGCGAGATCATCGAATCCTTCGACGAATTCACCCATGATCCGCAGCACCCGCCACGGGTCCGAATGCTTCAGGGCGTCGGGACGTTCGTGCCCGGTTTCGAGGAGAGCTTCGTCCTCGGTGGGGCGCACGGGAACGCCGTGTAGACCGCTGCGACGGGAAGGCTTGGCCACGAGAGTACTCCCTTTGGGAATCGACCGTGGAATATACCCCGCGTTCCGCAGCGTACCGGCGGCCTGTATACTTGTGGCATGACCTCGCCGACACGCGGCTCCTGGACCGCCCTCACCCTGACCCTTGCCACCCACGCACTGGCGCGTCCGCGCCTTGCGCTGGATCTCCTCGCCGCGACTTGGGCCTTCCGCCGACGGGGGTGGTGGACCCATCCCCCGTTCCTCCCCCTCCCCGATCGCGCCTACCTCCGGTGGCGGATGTACACCGCCTACGGCGATGAGACCGCGGTCCCCCCCGCCCGCGACATCGAGCGCTTCGCCCGGTGGCGGCGCGAGCTCCTCCGGCTCGGCCACTGATCCGATGACCCGCCCCGCCCCCAAGCAGGTGGTGGTCCTGGGAGGTGGGTTCGCCGGCCTTTACGCCGCCCGGGCGCTGGCCAAGGCCGCGGTCCGGGTCACCGTCATCGACCGCCATAACCATCACCTTTTCCAGCCGATGCTGTACCAGGTGGCCACCGCGGCACTCTCGCCGGCTGACATCGCGAGTCCGATCCGTTCGATCCTGCGCAGACAGGCCAACGCGGAGGTGATCCTCGGGGAGGCGGAGCGGATCGAGGTTGGAGCACGAAAGGTCCACTTGAAAGATGGAAGTAGCATAGACTACGACTATCTGCTGGTCGCCACCGGAGCCCGGCACAGCTACTTCGGCCGCAGCGACTGGGAAACTCTGGCGCCCGGCCTGAAGAGCCTCGAGGACGCGGAAGAGATCCGGCGCCGGATCCTGCTTGCCTTCGAGCGCGCCGAGCGCGAACCCGATCCGGTGCGTCGCCAGGCCCTGCTGACCTTCGTGGTCGTCGGGGGTGGCCCCACGGGTGTCGAGGTCGCTGGCGCGCTCGCCGAGATCAGGAACTTCGCGCTGCTGCGGGACTTCAGACACATCGATCCGCGCGAGGCCTCCGTGGTCCTCGTCGAAGCCGGGCCCCGCATCCTCCCGAGCTATCCTCCCGAGCTCAGCGAACAGGCCAAGGTGACGTTGCGCCGGCTGGACGTCACGGTCCACGAGCAGACCCTGGTCACCGACATCCGCCACGGCACCGTGACGGCCGGCGGATGGATCATCCCCTCACAGACGGTGGTCTGGGCGGCCGGCAACATCGCCAGCCCGCTCCTCGCGACCCTCGGCGCCCCCCAGGACCGCCAGGGTCGCGTGATCGTAGGCGCGGATTGCTGCATCCCGGGACGCACCGAGGTCTTTGTGCTCGGTGACGCAGCCGCCTTCGATCACCATGGCGAAGGGCCGGTCCCCGGCGTGTGCCCCGCAGCGATCCAGATGGGTAAGCACGCGGCCCGCGCCATCCGTGAGGATCTCGCGGGGCACACGCGGACACCCTTTCATTACGCGGACAAGGGCCAACTCGCGGTCATCGGGCGCGGGAGTGCGGTGGCCGATATCGCCGGGCTGCGCTTCGGCGGTTTCTTCGCGTGGTTCGCCTGGATCTTCGTCCATATCTTCTTTCTCATCGGCTTCCGCAATCGGGTGCTCGTGCTCTTCGAGTGGGCCTGGTCCTACGTGACCTACAGCCGGGGGGCCCGTCTCATCACGGGTGAGTTCTCGGCCGAACACCCCGCCGTTGCGCGTCCCCCTGCGACATGACCGATCTCGCAACGCAGCTCAAGGTGGAAGCCGAGCGACTCGGCTTCCTCGCCTGCGGGGTGACCTCCCTCGGCCCCAATCCGCACGCCGACGCCTTGGATCGGTGGCTCAAGGCAGGGTTCGGTGGCACGATGACGTATCTGAACCGTCAGGCCAGGAAGCGGAAGGACACTCGCCTCGCAGACCCGCAGGCCAGGCGCGCTGTCGTCGTCCTCGATCGGTATCAGGGGGACCCCGGCCGCCCATCCGCCGATCCGCTCATCCGTCCGCGCATCGCCCGGTACGCTCGCGGCCGGGACTATCACGATGTCGTGGGTGAGCGCCTTGAGGCGCTGGCCACATTCCTCAAGTCCCTCGGGGCCACCCACACCCGGACCTACGTCGACACGGGCCCGGTACCCGAACGGGAGCTTGCCCGCGGCGCGGGGCTCGGCTGGATCGGCAAGAACACGATGCTCATCCGGCCCGGGATCGGTTCGTGGTTCTTCATCGGCGTCGTGCTGACCGACCTCCAGCTCCCCACCGACACCCCCTTCACCAGCGACCATTGCGGCACCTGCACCCGCTGCCTCGACGCCTGTCCCACCGGCGCGTTCGTCGAGGAGAAGGTGCTCGACGCCACGAAGTGCCTCTCCTACCAGACCATCGAGTGGAAGAAGGAGATCCCCCCCGAGCTCGCGGAGCACGCGGAGGGGTGGGCCTTCGGCTGCGACATCTGCAATGAGGTCTGTCCCTGGAACGAGCGTTTCGCCGGTGGGCCGGTACACCCCGATCTCACCGACCAGCAATGGATCCCCGCCGACGCAGGACGGGACTTCTTCGACCGGATGACCGCGGCGCAGTTCCACGAGCAGTTCGACCACACTCCCCTCGAGCGCACGGGGCTCGAGCGGATGCGGCGCAACTGGGAGATGGCGTGGGGGTCGCTCGGAGCTGAGCGGTAAGCGGTGAGCAGTGAGCGGGAGCCCGGTATACATTCCCGTTCACCGCTCACCGCTATCCGCTCACTGCTCACCAGATCATGACACCGACCCTCTATTCCGTCGCGATCTTCGTCACCGACATCGACCGCGCGGTCGACTTCTACGAGACCACCCTCGGCCTCCCGCTCCAGAAGCGGGGGACGTTCGGTGCCGAGTTCTTCGCGGAGGGGATGCGCCTCGGCGTGCATCCCGCCCAACACCCCAATGCCGTTGCGATGGTGGGTCGGGAGACCGGCATCACGATGCACGTCGAGGGGCTGCTCAACTACTGCTCCACCCTGCTCGACGCCAAGGTCACGTTCGTCCAGGAGCCGACCCAGCAGAGCTGGGGGATCATGGCCGTCATCGCCGATCCGGACGGCAACCGGATCGCCCTGTGGCAGCCTCCCGCCCCCGAGCCGGTGTCGCCCGGCTAGATTTCGGGGATGTGGCGCACGCTGGCATCGCTCTGGACCTGGTTGGTGCTCGGGACCCTGGTCCTCTTCTGGGTCCCGCTGCTGGCGCTCACCATCGGGGTCACCTGGCCCTTCGACCGGGAGCGGTACATCGCTGGCCGGCTCTTCCGCCAGATCGGCGTGCTGACCGCCAAAGCCAACCCGCTCTGGAAGTTCCGCTGGGCCGGTATCCCCCCGGCCGACCCGCGCCGTCCCTACGTCGTGGTCTCCAACCACGAGTCGTTCTCCGACATCCTCCTCCTGAGCCACCTCCCATGGGAAATGAAATGGCTGTCCAAGGCGGAGATCATGCGGATCCCCTTCCTGGGCTGGTGCATGCAGCTGGCCGGTGATATCCCGGTCTGGCGGGGCAAACTCGAGAGCGCGCGCGACGCGATGGCGCGCTCCCTCGTAGTGCTCCGCCAGCAGGTGTCGGTGATGATCTTCCCTGAAGGGACACGGTCGAAGTCGGGAGAGATGCTGCCGTTCAAGGATGGCGCCTTCCGGCTCGCGATCGAGGCCGGGGTGCCAGTGCTTCCGCTGGTGGTGACCGGCACCCGCAATGCGCTCGCCAAGCACGATTGGCGGATGAATCCCGCCGACGCCACCGTCACCGTGCTCGAGCCCATCGAGACCACGGGGCTGACGCTCAACGACGTCGGCGCGCTCAAGGAGCGCGTCCGTTCCGTCATCGCCCAGGCCCGCGACCGGCTCCACCGGCGCGAGCCCTGACCCCAAGGATCCGATGCGCCCCATCTCCACACTCGACGCCCCGAAACCGTTCGGCCACTACAGCCAGGCGGTGGTCCACGCCGGTATGGTGTACGTGGCCGGGATGCTCCCCATCGACCCCGCTTCGGGCAAGCTGGTGGAGGGCGGGATCGAGGCCCAGGCAGAACGCACGATGAAGAACGTCGAGGCGGTACTCGAGGCGGCAGGTTCCGATCTCGACCGTCTTGTCTCCGTCACGATCTACGTCACCGACATGTCCTACTGGCCCAAGGTCAACGAGATCTTCGCACGCTTCCTCGGCGACCATCGTCCGGCTCGGGCGGTGGTCCCGGTACTTCCCCTGCGCCACGGCGCCTTCCTCGAGATCCAGGCGATCGCCGGGGTCGACCCGGACAAGTCGCGCGCGAGCGGGGAACACCTGGCCTGACAGCGTGAGGGGTGAGGAGTAAGAGGAGTAAGGAGTGAGGGGGCCTACCGTCGAGATCTCGACCATAGACCCCCTCACCTGTATCCCCCACCCTTACCCCTTGGGTCACTGGCGCCGGCGCCGGAGAGTTCGCTATCCACAGGCCTTCAGATAGGGCCTGTGGGGAGATGGTTGCGTTGAGAACATTACTTCCCGAGTCCTGCCGGCGCCCGCGCCCTTCCGACCAGGCCCGCGAGCCCCAGCAGGGTGAGAACATATGGCAGGACAAGGAAGAGCTGGTACGGCAGATCGAGTCCCATCCCCTGCAACAGGAACTGGAGCGCCTGAAGGGCACCGAACAGGAGTGCGGCAGCGAGGACGCCAAAAGGGTGCCACCGGCCCAGCACTACGATCGCGATCGCCACGAAGCCTCGCCCCGCCGTCATCTTCTCGGCGAAGCTCCCGACCTGCGCGAGTACCAGCGTCCCGCCAGCCAATCCGGCGAACGCACCGGCGATCAGGAGCGCGACCGTCTGTGTCCTCTCCACTGCGACGCCATTCGCGACGGCGGCCTGACGGTCCTCTCCGGCGGCCCGCAATGCCAGTCCCCATGTCGTCCGATGGAGGATCCACCAGACGCAGGGAACAGCGAACAGGGCACAGGCGCTCAGGACCCAGGGAGACTTGAGCGTCTCGAGCGCCTGTGGACTCTCTCCTGAGCCCAGCGTCGCGCGGTAGATCGAGCCGGTCAGTCCGACCGCGCCCAGGGTGACGGCGGTGCCGGTGATGACCTGGTCGGCGCGGGCCCGCACCGCGACGACGGCGACGACCCCACCACAGAGCGCTCCGACTGCGATCGCCGCCACCATCCCGATCTCCGGGCCGGCCAACGTGCCTGCCAGCGCGGCGGCCAGCGCGCCCATCACCATCGCGCCCTCGATCCCGAGGTTGAGCACACCGGCACGCTCGGCGATGAGCTCACCCGTGGCGGCGAGCAGGAGCGGCGTCGCGATGCGGAGCGCCGCGGCGAGGAATCCGGCGAGTAGGTCGAGTTCGGTCATCGCCAACATCCCGAAGAACCACTTACCACGGAGACACGGAGCTCTGTTGGTGAGACCACAGTTTCGCTCTTGGTGAACCTCCGTGCCCTCCGTGTCTCCGTGGTGCGCATTTATTCCTTCTCCCCCTGGTGACGGCTCGCGACGAGGATCGTGATGATCACGACCGCTTCCACGACGTATACCACCACGCTCGGCACCCCGGCATCGCGCTGCATTCCCGCGGCCCCCGCCTCGAGTGCGCCGAAGAGGACCCCGCTCACCACCACCCCGCGCGGGTCGAGCCGGGCGAGGAGTGCGACCGCGATCCCGGTGAATCCATATCCGGGGCTGAGGTTCTGGAAGAGCGCGTAGCTCACGCCGCTCACCTCGACCGCTCCG
>JBDSIR010000006.1:0-6782 GCA_039917855.1 Gemmatimonadales bacterium
CCCTCTCCCTGTCGGGAGAGGGGGAGAGCATCGGAGAGGGGGCCAGGGGTGAGGTTAGTTTGCCGAGATGCCGGCCCTACCAGACCTCGCAACGATCGGCACCGCGCTCGCCGGCCTCCCGATCCGCACCCGCTTCGCACCGAGCGTCACTGGGTTCCTCCACCTGGGCCACGTGGTGAATGCCGTCTACGTCTGGGGCCTGACGCGCGCCCTGGGTGGCGAGGTCTTGGTGCGTCTCGAGGATCATGACCGGGAGAGGTATCGAGCTGAATTCGAGCGGTCGATACTTGTCGATCTGGAGTGGTTGGGAATGACATCAGATCACGCCATCGTGTCGCGACAGAGTGACCACTCCGAGAGGTACGCCAAGGCCGCCGATGAGCTGGGGGCGGCGGGACACACTTTCCATTGTGACTGCTCCCGGCGGACGCTTGCCGACGCTCAGGAGCCGATGGAGGGGGAAACGCTCCGCTATCCTGGCACCTGCCGCGGGAAGGGACTGAGCCAAAGTCCAGGCCGAGCGCTGCGGGTCCGGATCGAGCCGGGGGAGGAGCGGTTCGACGACCTCCGCCTCGGCCCCCAGCGCCAGGACCCTGCGGCCCAGGTCGGCGACTTCGTCCTCCGCGATGGGCGAGGACAGTGGAGCTACCAGCACTGCGTGGTGGTGGACGACCGGGAGGAGCAGATCACCCTGGTCATCCGAGGCGAGGACATCCTCGAGTCGACCGGTCGCCAGCTCAGGCTCGCGCGCCTCCTCGGTCGCACCGCGCCACCGCGCTACCTTCATCATCCATTGGTGACCGACGCGGCCGGGCGGAAGCTGAGCAAGAAGGACTTCGCCAAGTCGCTCGGCGACCTCCGGCGGGAAGGGTGGACGCCGGAGCGGGTGCTGGGCGAAGCGGCCTACCTCGGCGGGCTCAAGGCCACTTCGGAACCAATCGGCGCTCAACACCTCCCCGATCTATTCGCATGATCAGTTCACCACGGAGGGTCGGAGGGACACTGAGACGCACGGAGAACCGCACGTGTTGTGGTCACCTGCACGGGGCTCCCCTTGAGACCACAAAGTCATTCCTCCGCGACACTCCGTGAACCTCCGACCCTCCGTGGTGAATTTCCTTCGCATTCCACCGAGATCCTGAGATGACGCAGGAGACCGTCCGACTCGACAAATGGCTCTGGGCCGCGCGTTTCTACAAGACGCGGGCGCTCGCGGTCGAGGCCATCGAGGGGGGGAAGGTCGAGGTCAACGACGACAAGGCCAAGCGCGCCAAGGCGATCCGGGTCGGCGACCGGGTCCGCCTCCGGCTGGGGCCCTACGAGTGGCGGCTCGTCGTTCGGGGCCTCTCGGAGCGCCGAGGCCCCGCGAAGGAGGCCCAGCTGCTCTATGAGGAGGAGGCCGAGGGGAAGCTGTTGCGCGACAAGCACGCCGCTCAGCTCAAGGTCGCCAACCAGGCGTTTCCGCCCGAAAAGGGGCGCCCGACCAAGAAGGATCGCCGGGATCTCGAGCGGTGGAGGAGAGAAGGCGAGGAGTGAGGAGCGAGGGCTGAGGGGGTTCCCGCGCCGCGGCGGACTGTATTTGGCGAGGTGTCATCCTGAGGGAGCTTCAGCTCCCGAAGGATCTTGCGTGCATTGCCCCGCCCTCTGCCCGCCGACGGATCACCCGAATCCTCCCAACCCAGACGGCCCCCGGTCACCCCCACCCTTGAACCACCCCTCCGCCAGGTCGCGCCAACCAGCATTCCCCGTCTCGATCAGCTCGACCTTTCGCCTGCGGACCCACCCCTTCAACCGGCGCTCTCGTTGCACCATTGCCCGGGCTGTCTGGTGTTCCTCGAAGAACAGCAGTCGGTCGACACGGTACCGCCGAGAAAAGCCCTCAAACCAGTCCACCCGGTGTTGCCATACCCGACGCCGGAGATTCGAGGTACTCCCGATGTAGAGCACACCGGAGGCGGAGCCCATGATGTAAACATGGTATTGCCGATTCATGGCCTATCATGTGGCCATCTGCCCCCAAGCCCATCATCCTGCAAACGCAAGCCGTGGCCAGATCCCGCACCGGGGCCAGGTCGGTCTGGAGGCCGGCTAGATCCTTCGGGACCTAAAGGCCCCTCAGGATGACTTCGCGCAACGAAAAAGAGCGGCCTTCGGCCGGTCGACTCCTCACCCCTTAACTCTCACGCATTTGACAGCCGCCGTTCCGGCCTGCATATCCCAAGCATCCCCTGGCAGGAGGTGCGGCCATGCAGGTGTATGGTTCGGAGGCCATTCGAAACGTCGCCGTGGTGGGACACGGCGGTGCCGGCAAGACCTCGCTCGTCGATGCCCTCGCGTACGTCAGTGGCTCCAGCCGTCGACATGGTTCCGTTCGTGACGGGACCGCCCTCACCGATACCTCCCCAGAAGAGATCGAGGCCAAGCACAGCATCGGGCTGGGTCTGGCCTTTGCCGAATGGAAAGGGGTCAAGGTCAACCTCCTCGACGCCCCCGGCTATTTCGAGTACATCGGCGAGACCGCGTGCGCGCTCAGCGTCGCCGACGCGGCGCTCATAGTGCTCTCGGCCACCGCCGGTGTCGAAGTCGGGACCGAACGCGCCTGGGAGATGTGCGACCAGCTCCACCTCCCCCGGATCCTCGTCGTCACCGGGATGGACAAGGAGCACGCCGACTTCCTCAAGGTCTACGAGGCCATCAAGAGCCACCTCACCCCGCGGGTGGTCCCGGTCGAGGTCCCCGTGGGCGATGGCAAGGGATTCCACGGCATCGTGAACCTCTTCTCCGGGCATTGCCACGAGTATAAGTCAGGCACCAAGGGGGAATACGAACACGTCCCCATCCCCGAGGGTCTCAAGGATGCGGTGGCCAGGTTCACCGACCAGTTCACCGAAGCGGTCGCCGCGACCGACGACACCCTGATCGAGCGCTACCTCGGCGGCGAGGAGATCCCGCGCGAGGACTTCAGCGCGGCGATGAAGCGCGCGGTCGTCTCCGGCGCAGTGGTCCCCCTGCTCTGCTGCTCGAGCGAGCTGACCTATGGAGTGCGGACGCTGCTGACCGAGATGGTGGCCCTTTTCCCCACGGCCGCCGAGGTGGCGTCGCCTGCGGAGGCGCCCTTGGTGGGCCGGGTGTTCAAGACGATCTCCGAGGCCCACGTGGGCGACCTCACCTATTTCCGGCTGTACAGGGGATCGGCCAAGAACGGGGACGAGGTGTGGAACGCCGACCACGAGACCGCGGAGAAGCTGACGCATCTCTGCGCAGCGCAGGGCAAGGACCGGCCCGAGATCGCGACGCTGAGCGCGGGCGACATCGGCTCGGTGTCCAAGCTCAAGAACACCCATACGGGGGACACCTTCTGTCGGCGTGAGTCACCGGTGCGGCTGCCGCCGATCGCCTTCCCCGAGGCGCAAGCGACGGCCGGGATCCAGCCGGTCAAGCGGGGAGAAGAGGACAAGCTCGCCGCCGCCCTGCACCGCCTGCACGAGGAGGATCCCAGTTTCCACTTCGAGTACAGCTCGGAGCTGGGACAGACCCTCATTCACGGCATGGGGGAGCGCCACTTCAACGTGATCCTCCAGCGCCTGGAGCGCCGCTCGGGGGTCAAGGCGGAGCTGATCAAGCCGAAAGTGGCGTACCGCGAGACCCTAAAGGGGAAGGCCGAGGCGCAGGGGAAGCATAAGAAGCAGACCGGTGGGCGTGGCCAGTATGGCGACTGCTGGCTCCGCCTCGCGCCGCGGCCGCGGGGAGCCGGCTACGAGTTCGTCGACGGGATCGTGGGGGGAGTGATCCCCAACAAGTTCATCCCGGCGGTGGACAAGGGGATCCAGGAGGCCGCGGCGCGCGGACCAGTGGCCGGCTACCCGCTGGTGGACTTCATGGCGGAGGTCTACGACGGCTCGTACCACGACGTCGACTCGAGCGAAATGGCGTTCAAGATGGCCGCGATCCAGGCGTTCCGGACCGTCTCCGAGAAGGCGAGACCGGTGCTGCTCGAGCCGATCGTCGAGATCGAGACCTTCGCCCCCGAGGAGGCGCTGGGCGACGTGATGGGCGATCTCAGCGCTCGTCGTGGCCACATCCTCGGCACCGAACGTGACGGCCGGCTCACCAAGGTCAAGGCGCTGGTACCCGAAGCGGAGCTGTACCGCTACTCGACGACACTGCACTCCATCACCCACGGCCGGGGCATGCACCACGAGCGGCTCCATGGATACGCCGAGGTGCCGGGAGATGTGGCGGCGAAGGTGGCGGCGGAGCACAAGAAGGACGCTGAGGGATGATGCCCGCCTGAGGGTCCGGCCAAAGTCCGCAGGAGATCTCAGCTGCATGTCATCCTGAGTGGCCTTCAGGCCACGAAGGATCTCCGGGCTGCATTGCCGGGATCCTCTTTCCCTCCTGTCGAAGCCACCCAGACGGCGCCGACGCCGTCATATGATCGCGCTTCAACAGGCCGGAGATCCTTCGGGAGCTGAAGCTCCCTCAGGATGACAGCTTCCATAGATCGTGAAGCCGCTGCGCGGGGTCGCCGGCCACCCGATTATCTTCTCATCCATGAATTCCAGCTCCTCCGCCGCCGAACACGACGACGTCATCCACCCCAAGCCGATCCCTTTCGTCCTGGCCCATCTCGCCTGCCTCGCCGCGATCTGGACCGGGGTCAGCTGGCAGATGGTGGCGCTGGCGCTCTTTCTATATGTAGCCCGGATGTTCGGGGTCACCGCCGGCTACCATAGATACTTCAGCCACCGGACATTCAAGATGGGACGGGTGGCGCAGTTCCTGATGGCGTTCCTGGCCCAGAGCTCCGCGCAGCGCGGCATCCTCTGGTGGGCCGCCAAGCACCGCCATCACCATCGCCACTCGGACACGCCTGAGGATGTGCATTCGCCACGCCACCGCGGGTTCTGGTACGCCCACGTCGGCTGGATCTTCACGGCAGAGAACGAGCAGACCGACTACGACTCGGTGCCCGACCTGACGAAGTACCCCGAGCTGATCTGGCTGGAGAAGCACGAGTATTGGCCCGCGATCATTCTGGCTACTGGCTGCTGGCTACTGGCTGGGTGGAGTGGATTGGTCGTGGGGTTCTTTTGGAGCACAGTGCTCCTTTATCACTGCACATTCTTCATCAATTCCCTGGCCCACGTGCACGGTAACGTCCGCTACGTGACCGGGGACGACTCCCGCAATAACTGGTGGCTGGCGGTGCTGACCCTCGGCGAAGGGTGGCACAACAACCACCACGCCTATCAGCGGAGCACCCGTCAGGGATTCCGGTGGTACGAGTTCGACCCCACGTTCTACGCCCTCAAGTTCCTTTCCTGGCTCAAGGTGACTTCCGACCTCGGCGCCCCTCCGAAAGAAGTCGTGCTGAACGAACGCCCCCTCGGGCGGGCGATGATCGAGAAAGTGGCTCGCCAGCTCGCCGCCTCCGCGGTCTCATTCGAAGAGCTCTCGGCACAGGCGCAGGCTATGTGGGCCCACAACCCCCGCCTCGAGGAACTCCGTGCTGCAGTGGCAAGCGGTCGCCGTCGGGCGGAGGAGGCGATCGCGGAGCTGCACCTCCCCATCCTCCCGACCAAGGCGGAGCTCCGGGTGCGAGCGGAGAAGATGTACGCTCGCACTCCCTCGATGGACGAGATCGTTGCGCGGGCCCGGGAGCTGATCGTGCAGCATTTGAGCGGAGAGTTGTTCTCGGCGAGGGCGTAGCGCACCAGGTCGGATGAAAAGAAGCCCCGCTCACTCGAGCGGGGCTTCGTCGCTTCTCGCTCGCCAACCCGTTCCGGGTGGGACGGTGCCTTAAGCACGATCGCTCCCGCTTCGAGGAGCTTCGTGAAACCGAGTCACATCTGGGCGCCGTCTAGAGCCACGCACTATCCCAGAAGCGCGCCGCTGCTATTCCTTCCTCTCTTCCTTTCCCTTGAAGAGGTGGGCAATCTTTCCAAATAGGTGCATCACGTTCCGGAACATTTGTCGCAGCATCCCCGCCCACCAAGTAAGCATTCCGACTACGCACAGAAGGAATCCCGCCATCGCGACCAACAGGCTCCCTGACCAGTCGGATGCGGCGAGGAGGACTGCACCGCAGATGAAGAGTGCGAGTCCCGTCACAAAGCTCCGCAGCTGCCACGACATATTTGTCTCACTCATCGTTGGCCATCAGCGTGAAAGGAAAGGGGCAGGCGGTCGACATCTCTAGGGTCCGGGCCTCTCGGGCGGGCGCGTACGTCCCGAGGCGGCGCTGGACCAGCACAGCTGAGCACGGCCCTCCGACAAGGGTATTTCACCACGGAGACACGGAGGGCACGGAGGAATTCGATGGGGGCCTACGGGAGGGATCTTTCCCGTGGGCCCCCAAAGTCTTTCTCCGTGAACTCCGTGTCTCCGTGGTGGGCTGTCTGTTCGTCAGGGCCGCAGCGTCTGCCGCAGCGTCCCCTTGTTCGCCATCGGCCAGTTCCCGCCGAACGCGACGTCCTCGATCACCCAGGTCGTGTCGCTGGGCACGACGTACGCGGTATCGACCCATTGGGTCGAGTGGCTCGCGTCCCTCCGCTCGAAGCGCACCGGCACCTTCACCACGCGGCCGCGCTCCGTCGCCAGGACGTAGAACGAGGAGGGCCCCTCGAAGAGGGAGGTGAAGAGGTCCCCATCCGCGAACGCCGGCTTCTCTCCCGGTGAGGTGGCCACGTCGTGGTCGCGGAGTACCCGCGCGGCGGTGAGCCTCGCCTTCAGACTGTCACCAAGGAAGGGGGCGATCTCCGCCAACTCGGCCTCGCTCG
>JBDSIR010000007.1:0-3327 GCA_039917855.1 Gemmatimonadales bacterium
CGATTGGTTGGCGTAGCCGCCCGCGACACAGAGGGCACGTCGGTGTGGCGGCCGACAACACCACCTCGTCGAGACAGCTCTCACACAACCGCGCGGTCGGGCACGTGGCGCACACACTGAACACCACCCGTCGAGTGGTGCACACGGGACACAGTGCGTCGCCGGCCGCGTCGACCTGCTCCTCCGTGACCGTGTGTTCGTGCGGCGGGTCAGTGTCCGCGCGGGTGACCTGTAGCCGCGCCCACATGGACATGGCCGCGTCCACCGCGTCGGCCGGCAACCGTGGCAGTAACGCCGGGTGCGCGTGACGAATGAACGTGCGCGCGTCAGTGTTCCTCGCGCGCAAAAAGCCCTTCACCGTGGCGAGGCGTTCGACTCGTCCGTACCACCGAGCCAACACCTCGGCCAGACGGATGGCCGGCGCGGCAGTGTCGGCGTCCGAGGCGACGTGCGCGCCCGCCGGGTCGTACCGCTCGGCCGCCAACGCCGACACTGCCGCGCCGACCAGACTGACGAGCGGTGGCTGTGCCAGCGGCGACAGCACGGTCAGCGTCGGGTGTTCGATCACCCACACACGACCGACGGCTCGACAGCCGACCGGGCTGTTGACCACTCGGCAGCCGGGCGCGGCAACCACGTGCAGGCGGAGCGCGCGTCCTCGTCGCTCGTCGGGCAGCTCGAGTTGGTTGCGTACCGCCAGACCGGTCACCCGACCGGCGGTGGCGTCGTCCATCGTCACGGTGTTGTACGCACACGCGTGCTCCCACTCCACCCGAGTGAAGCGCGCGTCGGCCGAGTCACACTCGATGACGAGACGTGGCGCCAGCGCCGACGGCAGCCGACACAACGCGTGGTTGTGCAGGACGACCGTGATGTGCGGCGCTGCGGTGGCGAACAGGCCAAGCGCGGCAGGCGACGCCACGTCGAACGTCGCCGTGCCGTGGAGGACGACTCGTGTGACGGCGAACCGCCAACCGCGAAGAGTGATCATGGCGGTGGACGACGCGTTGCCCAAGCTGCGTACCACCAGCGTGCGGTCGTGCTGCGCGCACACGCCTATGCGGTCACCGCGCGCTGCGTACAGCTCGAGCACCGGGCCTTCGAGCAAGCGTACCGCGAGGTCGTGTACGTCGAGCGTCTCCATAGCAGGGACAACAACGAAGAGTGCAGTGTGTACGCTCAACCAAAGCCTGTCATGCGCCCCGAAAACCCACAGGGTACGCGTCGTGGTATTAAAGCTCTTTTAGCTGTGTGTGTGTCCATGGAGGCGCGTACCATGGACACATACAGAAGCGTGTCTGAGTCCAGAAATGCCACCCATATCCGTGTCAAAACGCTGGTGCTAATCGTTTAGCGCGGTGTCTCATGAGACAACGCGCCACCAGAACGGGACACGCTGTATAGTTCCCTGCACAAGCACAGTATGGTCCTGGCGGAAGCTCAAACGGCGTTTGAGCTTCTTTACGAGACACGGATCGTCTTGGCTATCGTGCTCAACCTCTAGTGAAAAACACAGAAAGGTACATGATACAGAAAAGAGGCGATTCCACAGGAAAGGATTAGCGACCAAAAGAGACTCGCGCCAGTCTATCCCGTTGTGCGGGTACGCGTCGCGGTATTAAAGCTCTTTTAGCTGTGTGTGTGCCCACGGTGGCGCACACCCGCAACCGTACCGTACGCTCAGAGGTATTAAAGCTCTTTATAATGTGGCTGTGCCCACCGGCGTCTTGTTGATCATGACCACCACTGCCCACACGCCAAACGCGAACACCACTGCACACACGAGCACGCGGAGTTGAAGCAACACGTAGCGCGCGGTCACCAGTGCCTTGAGGTCTTCGTCGCCAATGATGGTGGTGGCGGCCCACGTTGCCGCCGAGATGAGCAGCAGCACGAGGCCGGCAAACAACATGGCGATGCCGGCGTACACGTGGAGGTTGATGTGGATCAGCACGCCGAACACGAGCACCGCCACGTCGAACGACACCCACGACGACAACAGTGACTCGTTGTAGCAGGCGCGCACAAAGCGCTCGTGTGTCATGACGCCCGGGAACAGCGGCGCCTCCTCGTAGCCTGTCATGGTGTGCGGTGGGCCACTAGTGACACCCACCGCGCGCCCGGGTGATCAAATAGCTTTACACTTGCCACATCGGCACGGGTTCACCTTCACCACGTGTCGGTCGCCATGTTCGCACACTGTGTCGCGTGACCTGATGTACAAGAGGTCGCCGGCGCCACACGACTCTCGCACACTTGGATTCACGCACACGTCGATAGCGTGGTGGTACGTGTTCTCCTGTGTCAAACCCCAGCGCCGCGCAGTCTTTTCGAGCCAGTCGTCGACAACCGCAAGGCGTTCGACATCGGGTTGTTGCAGCGAAGACTCGAGGGGGATACGTGCAAACCGATGGACGGCGAGCTGGTGACACACGCGGCCTCGTGGCTGGCGTGTAAGCAGCACCATGTTGTTCACGGCGGCGGCGAGCATGCCACATTGACACCCGGTGAACGCTATGTCCACCGGAATGATGGAAAATCGAAACGTCGCGACCTGCGATGACGTGCGATCCAACCACGGCACCGTCACCACAGCAATGTGTTTGTCATCACCCAGGTATCGGAGCAGCTCGATCAACAAAAAGTAGGTTGCGTCACGTTTCGTCAACCACGCATAATCATTCCATATCTGGTTGCGGTCGTCCGCTACCTTGACACACACGCCGCGGTGCTTGGGTCGTGCGGCACGTTGGCACTCGACAGAACAGTACGCCACCAGACGACAGTTGCCACACGCACCACCGCTGCCCACTGGCTTTGAGCAGTGCGCGCACGTGAGACACGGAAAGCTGTCACTCTCCATCAGTGGGGAGTAAAAAAGAAGAGTGCCAACTCGCGGGACGAGTTGCGTACACACACAGCCTTGGTGGTTCGCATGCGTACCACACGGTACGACAGCGGTGTGGTACGATTGACGTTGGCACTCTTTGTTTTTCTCTCTCCTCCCCTCTGATGACCGAGAAGGGGGAAGCGCGTACCACTGCCGCTCGCAAGTGGCACACTGTCAACGAAGCAGCGTACTGGACCGCGCAAGCTGCGCTGCTGCCCTTCACGTGGCCTGGCTGGCTCGTCGGCGGCAGCTACTATCTCACGTTGGTGGTTGTAGAACGCAAGACCAATGCGTGGATGAATGAATACACGCTGTAGTACGGATGCGTACCACCACACTTGGCCAGCAACAAACACGCACGTACTCGAGGTTTGGCACTCTTCTTCTCTTTCCATGTCCGAAGCCGACCTGTTGCCACTTGCCGCTGACGCCGCACC
>JBDSIR010000008.1:0-5640 GCA_039917855.1 Gemmatimonadales bacterium
CTGACGGCGCCAGGCCTGCGCCTCTACCGGAAGGACCTGGCCCTCATCACCGAGTCCGGAGAACTCGGCCCGCTCGAAGGGCTCACGCTGGAGGAGGCGGCCGCATGGATCACGGGCTTCTGGCTCCGCCGCGACGCCAGTGATGTGCGGAGCGAGGGTGAACGCCTCCGGGAACACCTCCGCCGGTGGATCGTCGCCAACGAGCGGTATCGGGTCGTCGACCCCGACCGCCGGCTCCTCTTCCACCAGCCTTGGGCGCCGATCGCCCCCTGCATCCCGAAGGACAGCTTCAGCCTGGGCCAGGCCGGGGCCCGCGAGGACGCCGACCCCCTCGACCCCCGCCGAGGGGAGCGGATCCTCGACGACCGTGGGCTGATGTACCTGCGTCACGGCGACCCGCTGCGCGTGGTGTGGAGCCTCGGTTCCGCCGATCGGGACCGGACCGCGGACCGCGCCGCCGACCGGGATGAACTCCGGCGGGCCGAACTTCCATCGGCGATGGTCGAGGCCGAGCTTTCGCTCCGGGAACACTCGCGCGATCTGAACGACCGCGGCGGTAACAGCGCCGAGGTCTGGACCTACTTCATCGATGGCAAGGTCCGCTCCTTCCTCTTCCGCGGGTCCTCCTGGCTGGGCCTCAACGCACCCACCACGCTCACCTCCGACCTGCGGTCCCCCGGCCTCGCATTCCTCCGAGCGCAGGTCGATCCCCGTTTCATGACCGTGTGGGCGCGGTACGACAGCCCATTCGCTCCCAAGGTGCCGGTCTCCTGCATGGTCTCCGTCCAGCGACTGGCCCGCGAGGTCCGGGCCGACCTCATGGTGGGTGGCAGCACCGACGACCATCCCCTCTACTTCCCTGTGCCCGCCATCCCCTCCGTCCAGGTCGCGGCGGTCGGACATCCCTCCGAGGGGAACGGGCAGGTGGTGGTGGCCTACGCGGTCCCCGCCTACCGTCTCACCCCGGCACGGAGCGATGGTCACTTCGTCTATCCCCTCCGGTGGCGCCTGACGGCGGTGGATTCCACCGGCCGGATCCGCCGCGACGAGGGCACCCTGATGCCGACCAGCCCCGACTCCCTCCGCGAGGGGCAGTTCCTCTCCGGGACTCTCACCCTTCCCCTCCCGGCCGGCGTCTGGCAGGTCGGCGTCGCGATATTCCAGCCCGACGAGCGGCGGGGCGGTACGATCCAGGCGCGGCAGGTCCAGCTCGATGCCGCTGCCACCGCGCTCTCCGACCTCATCCTCGGCCGCGAGAACGACACGGTCCGCTGGCACGACGTGCCGATGAACCCCCTCGGCACCTGGCGGCGCGGGAGCACGATGGCGGTCTACGCCGAGCTCCGGGGGTTCACCCCCGGGACCGAAGCGCGGACCACCTTCGAGGTGCGCCAGCTCGACCGCGCCACCGGCCGTCCCGCCGTCCGGGTCGCCGCCGCCGCACCGGTGACCGTCGGTGTCACCGCGATCGACCGGACCATCAACCTCGGTCGGCTCGCCAAGGGGGTCTATCGGCTCACGCTCACCGTGGAGACCGACACGGGAGTGAAGCTGGTGCGGGACAAGGTGTTCGAGGTGGTGGAGTAGTAGCAACCTGGACGGAGGTCCGAGGGAACAAGTGCTGTCATCCCGAGCAGAGCGAGGGATCTACTCAGCGCTGACCGACCAGGGCATTTCGGGTCGGATCAGGGCCGACTAGATCCCTCGCTCTGCTCGGGATGACACACGATACACCCCTCACCCCTTACCGATCACCACCCCACCGGCTGCCCCCGATTCTGCTGTTCGAGCCAGACCTGCAGCGGCTGGAAATACTCGACCATCGCACCGGCATCGAGCGCATTCTCGCCTGAGAGGTCGTGGAGGATCTGCGGCCACGGCTTGCTCTGCCCCGCCTCGAGCATGGTGGCGAGCCGAGCCCCCGCCTCCCGGCTGCCGAAGAAGGAGCAGCGATAGAGCGGCCCGGTGTGCCCCGCCGCCTGGCAGAGCGCCCGGTAGAACTGGAACTGATAGATCCGGGCCAGGAAATACCGGGTATACGGCACGTTGCTGGGCACATGGAGCTTGGCGCCGGGATCGAAGTCTGTTTCGCTTCGAGCGGTCGGCGCCGACACCCCCTGATACTGGTTCCGGAGCCGCCACCACCCGGCGTTGTATTGCGACGGCGGGATGCTGCCATCGAAGACCCCGAATCGCCACCGGTCCACCAGCAGGCCGAACGGCAGGAACGCCACCTTGTCGAGCGCTTGCCGCAGCAGGAGGAGCGTGTCGACCCCCGGCGACGGGAGGTCGGCCAGCAGGCCGATCTGCTGGAGGTACCGCGGGGTGATCGAGAGCGCCACGGCGTCGCCGATCGCTTCGTGGAAGCCGTCATTGGCGCCGTTCTGGAACAGGAAGGGCTGATGCTGGTAGGCCCGCTGATAGAAATTGTGCCCAAGCTCGTGGTGGACGGTGACGAAGTCCTCCCCGGTCACCTCGATGCACATCTTGATCCGGACGTCGTTCTTGAGATCGATGTCCCACGCGCTGGCGTGGCACACCACTTCGCGATCGCGCGGCTTGATGAACTGCGACCGTTGCCAGAAGCTCCCGGGGAGCGTGTCGAAGCCCAGGCTGGTGAAGAAGGCCTCGCCTCCGCGCACCATCCGGTGGGCATCATAGCCACGGGTGGTGAGCAGCTGGGTGAGGTCATAGGGAGGCCGGACGCCGGCCGGCATCACCAGCGCCGCGATATTCCCCCACTCCTGCGCCCACATGTTCCCCAGGAGATGCGCCGGGATCATGCCGTTCGGCGGCACCACGTTCGGGCCGTACTTCTCCACCAGCTTCCGCCGCACATAGGCGTGCAGCTGCAGGTAGAGCGGCCGCATCTGCTGCCAGAGCCGCTCGAGCTCGGCATCGAACTGGGCCGGGGTCATGTCGTACCCCGACCGCCACATCGCCCCGGTGTTGACGAACCCCAGCGAGCGCGCCCCTTCATTCGAGAGCGCCACGAATCGGGCGTACCGATCGCGCATCGGCGCGCCCACCCGATGCCACCCCTGCCACGCGTCGAGCAGCTGGGCCGGATCCCGGCTCGTTGACAGGATATTGGACAGCGCCGAGATCTGGAGGCACTCCTGCTCCCCAGGGGTCCCCACCTTGGGCCGGCAGTACGTCCCCTTGCCGTAGTCGCCGGTGAGGCCCGCACCGATCCGGGCGAGCTCCGCGGCCTTCGCGGGGTCGGCCGGCGGCGGCGCTACGCTCGCCAGGCGGAGCAGCATGAACTTGCGATGCAGCGGCGCCGGCATCCGCACCCGGTCGAACCGGCGCGACTCGATCGCCAGCCGGGTCACCGCGACGTTGTAATTCTTCCCTGCCTCGGCGGTGAGTTCCTCGGTGTCGTCGGTGATGTAGGTGTTGGCCACCCAATCGGCCCGGCCCGCCTTGATGGAGAGATCCGCCAGCTCGGTCTCGGCGCGCGCCATGAAGCGCTGGGCCGCGGCGAGGGTCGGGGCCCGACGTTGCTGGGCCTCCGCGGAGGTGGCAACGAGGAGGGCGCTGCAGATGGCGACGCCCCATCGGATCGAACGGGTGGACCACGGCATCGGGGATTCCCTGAATGGAGGTGTGGGGTAAACTTACTCGGAGTGAGTCCGGTTGTGTGATGCCCCGGGGCCTCCGGCGTCCCCACCTGCGATCTCCACCAGAGGCCTCATCGTGCCCCGACGCGCCATCCTGCTCTGCCTCCTCTTCGCCGGTCCGCTCTTCGCCCAGGAACCGGCCGACCGCGCGCGCGTCGATGCTTTCCGCGACACCCTCGGCGCGCTGACGGATCCGGCTGCTGTCGTCCGGATCGCCGAGCGCGAAAAGGCGTCGCGGCCCGCCGGCGACAAGGAGATCGGCCGGCTCCGGCTCGGGTGGACGCTGGTCCGGCTGGGGCAACTCACCGAAAGCGCGCCGCCGCTGATCGAGGCCGCTAACGAGTTCTACGAAGTCACCGTCAAGCATCGTGAGTGGCCATACGCCTGGCTGGGCTTGGGGCTCACAAAGCTGGAGTTGGATGCGGGGGGTTCGCGAGAAGTCGTGTCCCCGCACCAATTCGCTGGGTCAGGCTGGC
Organism: Gemmatimonadales bacterium; assembly: GCA_039917855.1. Classification (GTDB taxonomy): domain Bacteria; phylum Gemmatimonadota; class Gemmatimonadetes; order Gemmatimonadales; family GWC2-71-9; genus CAMLHU01. The sequence goes on from JBDSIR010000008.1 coordinate 4,100, forward strand.
TTTCCGGCGCCATTGCGGCATTCGAACAGGCACTCCGCCGACGACCAGATTTCGGAAGAGCGATCGCAGGGGTCGCGGAAGTGCATCTCCGGGAGCCGTCAGGCCCGAACGCCGGCCGTGCCTCGCGTCTGCTTCGTTCGTATGCCCAACGGTATCAGCTGGACGCCCCGGGGGCATTGGCGTTGGCGCGTATCGAGACCGCGGATGCGCATTGGGATCACGCGCGCGAGTTGATCGAGCGATACCGATCGGAGAGAGGGGACCCGCGCATCGCTGCTTGGGAACTCGGCAGGATCGCATTCGGTCAGGCGCGGCCTGAAGAGGGGGCCAAATGGTACTTCGAGGCAGCGATGGGAGGCCCGGCGGCCGCTCGACTCGTCCGTGAGAACCTTGCGCTCATCGCGACTCCGAACGACCTGAGAGCATTCGATGCGTCCCCTCCGGCCGAGCGTGGCCCGCAGCTGGAACGATTCTGGTCAGACCGCGAAGTATCCGAAGGCCGGCCTCCCACCAGCAGGCTCAGGGAGCACTTCCGCCGCATACGGTACGCAAGGGCGCACTTCGCTACCGGAGCCACCCTCCCACAGTTCAGCTTCGAGCAGGTATATCGGGATGCGCCTCGCGGGCTGGACGATCGCGGCGCAATCTACATTCGCCACGGCGAACCGGATGCGCGTGCCACATACGTCGGTGGGATGTCGACTCCGCCGAACGAGTCCTGGTCATATTTCCGCCCACAAGGTCCCCTGATACTGCACTTTGCGGCCCTCGGGCCGGGGGGATACCGCCTGCTCGAGAGCTTGTCGGCGATCGGCGGCGACTTGGCTGCCCTCTACGAAAGCCGCGCAGGGCTCGGCACCGAGTTCCTGCATTTGTCCAGCAGGTTCGAACTGGAGGCCGCGCGCCGGAAGCTCCGAATTGAGGACCCACGCCTCATCAGCCCGGAGAGCCGCGAGCGCGAACGCCAGCACACCCGCGCAATGATCCGCCTCGGGACGACCACCGACTCCGACCCGCTCGATCTCGATCGCGCTTGGCAACCCATCGTCCAGGTCTTCGGCACGACCGACCCGGGCTCGGACTCGACCGGCCTGCTGGTGGTCGTCGCCATCCCGGCGCCGCAGGGTGCGGACGTGATCGCGTTGCCCGGTGGGGCGGCGGGATATGTCATCAGGATCCGCGCCACCGCCGCGAACGATTCCGGCGTCGTCACACTCGATTCAGACTCCGTCCGTCGGCTGAGCACTCCTCGCCCACTCCGGAGCGGTGAATACTTGACGCTGGTGCAGCACTTCATGGTCCGCGAGGGCGAGCAGCGCGTTCGGATCATCGTCGCCGACTCGACTGAGAGCCGGGGTGCCGTGCGGATCTTCCCGGAGGTCCCGATAGTGGGCGTCCGGGTGGATTCGCTCACCGTCAGCGATCTGATCACCGGCCGCGAGGGCTCAGGCGTCGAGTGGCAGCGCCCCGACGGCAGGAAGGTCATCCTCCAGCCATTGAATGCGTGGCTCCCGTCCGAGACACTCACCTTGGCCTTCGAT
>JBDSIR010000009.1:0-50949 GCA_039917855.1 Gemmatimonadales bacterium
GGCGCGTGATTTCGGCGCCGAAGGGATCGGGCTCTGCCGCACCGAGCACATGTTCTTCGAGGGGGACCGGATCACGGCGATGCGGGAGATGATCGTGGCCCAGGACGAGGCGGGACGAAAGCTCGCGCTCGCCAAGCTCCTCCCGATGCAGCGGGGCGACTTCGAGTCGATCTTCCGCGCGATGGAAGGATTCCCCGTCACCATCCGCCTCCTCGATCCGCCCCTGCACGAGTTCCTGCCGCACGAGCCGGAGGAGATCGCCAAGCTGGCCCGTGACCTGAAGAAATCGGTCGAGGAGATGACCCGCATCATCGACTCGCTCAAGGAGGAGAACCCGATGCTGGGGCTCCGCGGCTGCCGGCTCGGGATCATCTATCCCGAGATCACGGCGATGCAGGCCCGCGCCATCTTCGAGGCCGCCTGCACGGTGGCCGGACGAGGCGGCCGGGTCATGCCCGAGGTGATGATCCCCCTCACCGCGACGGTGCGCGAGTTCCGCCAGCAGGCGTTCGTCGTACGCGCAGTGGCCGAGGAAGTGTTCCGCGAGCGGCAGCTCACGGTGCCCTACCTCCTCGGGACGATGATCGAGCTGCCGCGGGCGGCACTCACGGCCGACGAGATCGCGCGCGAAGCACAGTTCTTCTCGTTCGGCACCAACGACCTGACCCAGACCACCTGGGGGCTTTCGCGCGACGACGCGGGCCGCTTCCTGCCGACCTACCTCGAGCGGAACATCATCGACGCCGACCCGTTCCAGGTCCTGGACCAGAAGGGGGTCGGCAAGCTGATCGAGATGGCGTGCAAGCTCGGCCGCACGTCGCGGCCCGACCTCAAGCTCGGCATCTGCGGTGAGCACGGCGGGGAACCGAGTTCAGTGGCATTCTGCGATGCGCTGGGGATGAACTACGTGAGTTGTTCACCCTTCCGGGTGCCGATCGCCCGCCTCGCGGCGGCCCAGGCGGCGCTGGCGGAACGGGGGACCATGGACAGGACCAGGTCGAGTCTTTAACCTCTCCCCCCTTCCCCCCTCTCCGAAAACCGGAGAGTGGGGTGACCGGATCGATCTTCATCGCAGCAGCCCCCCCTCTCCGCTTTGCGGAGAGGCTTCACATCAGAGGAGCAGAATGTCCAAACCGATCGTCGGCGTCGTCATGGGCTCCGACTCCGACTGGGAGACCCTCAGGCACGCCGTCGCCGTGCTCACCGAGTTCGGCGTACCAAGCGAACATCAGGTGGTCTCGGCGCACCGGACACCGGACAAGATGGCGGAGTACGCCAAGAGCGCCCGGGCGCGCGGGCTCAAGGCGATCATCGCCGGAGCGGGAGGCGCGGCGCACCTCCCCGGGATGCTCGCCGCTCACACCAGCGTCCCGGTCCTCGGCGTGCCGGTGCTGACCAACGCGCTCCAAGGGGTCGATTCCCTCCTATCTATAGTACAGATGCCCTATGGGGTCCCGGCGGCGACCTTCGCCATCGGGGAGACCGGCGCGAAGAATGCCGCACTCTTCGTCGTCTCGATGCTCGCCAACGACGACGCCACCCTCCGCGCCAAGCTCGACGCCTTCCGCGCGGCCCAGACCGACCGGGTCCTCCACCTCAAGCTCCCGCCCACCCCGTGATCCTTCCGGGTGCCACCCTCGGCATGCTTGGCGGGGGCCAGCTCGGACGGATGTTCACCCTCCGCGCTCGGGCGATGGGATATCGGGTCATCGTGCTCGACCCGGATCTCAACTCCCCCGCTGGCCACGCCGCGGATCTCCACCTGCACGCCGGCTACGAAGATCAGGCTGCACTCGACCGCCTGGCGCACGAGTGCGCGGTGATCTCGACCGAGTTCGAGAACATCCCGGCGCCGGTCCTCGAGCGTCTGTCACAGAAAGTCCCGGTGCGTCCCGCCGCGGCCTCGGTCGCAGTCGCGCAGGATCGGATCATGGAGAAGACATTTCTTCGCGACCACGGCTTCGCGACCGCAGAGTTCCGCGCAGTGACACGCAAGGACGAGGCGGCCAAGGTGTTGAGCGCCGTCGGGGCCCCCGCCCTCCTCAAGACCAGCCGGATGGGATACGACGGAAAGGGGCAGGCCACGGTGACTAGCGCCGCCGAGGGGGAAGCGGCTTTCGAACGCTTCGGTGGAGTGCCATGCATCCTGGAGCGCCTCGTGCCGCTCGACCTCGAGGTCTCAGTGGTGCTGGCGCGCGGGCTGGATGGCGGCATCGCCGCCTTTCCCGCCAGCGAGAATGTCCATCGGAACGGCATCCTGCACACCACAACGGTCCCCGCGCGGATCTCCACCGCCCTCGCGGACGAGGCGCGCCGAGTGGCGAGTGGGGTGGCCGAGAAGCTGGGGTATGTCGGTGTCCTGGGCGTGGAGCTGTTCGTGTGCGGCAAAAAGCTGCTTGTCAACGAGATCGCTCCGCGGCCGCATAACAGCGGGCACTGGACCCAGGATGCGGCGATGACCGACCAGTTCGAGCAGCAGGTCCGCGCCATGTGCGGCCTCCCCCTCGGCTCAACGGCATTGATGACCCCGGTGGCGATGGTGAATATCCTCGGCGACATCTGGGCGAAGGGAGAGCCCGACTGGGCGGCGGTGATGGGGATGCCGGGCGTGGTGGTCCATCTCTACGGCAAGAAGGAGCCGAGGCCGGGACGGAAGATGGGGCACCTGAATTGTTACGGGACGACGCCGGACGCGGCGCTGGAGCTGGCGGAGACGGCGTTGCGGAGATTGGCTCGCTCGTAACGAGGCTCGATCTGGGAGACAGCCGAAGAAGGTCCGCGGGACGAAAGGCCACGGTGACCAGGTCACGGTCACCCTCGAGTTCGACGTGGTCTAAGGGGTCGGCGTCCCCCGCGCGAGCTGGGTCCAGAGGTAGGTGAAGCGCACTGCGATCATCTTGGCGCGCTGTTCGGGGGTCACGCCGGCGCCGTGGCCCCCTTCGACGTTCTCGTAATAGAGCACCGGGTACCCCTGCGCGAGCATCCTGGCCGCCATCTTCCGCGCGTGCCCGGGGTGCACCCGGTCGTCGCGCGTGGTGGTGGTGAAGAGGGGGCGCGGATAGCGCTGCCCCGCCCGCACGTTCTGGTAGGGTGAGTACCGCTCGATCCACGCGCGCTCTTCCGGGATGTCCGGATTCCCGTATTCCGCCATCCAGCTCGCCCCCGCAAGGAGGCGGTGATAGCGGAGCATGTCGAGGAGGGGGACGTCGATCACCACCGCGCCATAGAGCTCGGGGTGCTGGGTCATCGCTACCCCCATCAGCAGCCCCCCGTTGCTCCCCCCGTTGATGCCGAGCCGCGGCGCCGAGGTGATGCCGCGCGCGACGAGGTCCTGCGCCACCGCGGCGAAGTCGTCGTATGCCCGCTGGCGATTGGCCTTCTGCGCCGAGCGGTGCCACGCGGGACCGAACTCACCGCCGCCCCGGATGTTGGCCACCACGTATACCCCGCCCCGCTCGAGCCACGCCTTCCCCACGGTGGCGCTGTAGGCGGAGGTGAGGTTCACTTCGAAGCCGCCATACCCGTAGAGCAGGGTCGGCGCCTGTCCGTCCCGCGCGAGGCCGGTGCGATGGACCACGAAGTAGGGCACCTGGGTCCCGTCGGCCGAGCGGGCGTGGAGCTGCTCGATGGTAAGCCCCCGCGCGTCGAACTGGGCGGGGAGGCGCTGCACCTCCCGGATCCGGCCGTTCGCTTCGTGCACGTACAGCGTCGTGGGCTGGAGGAAGCTCGAATACGTGAAGAAGAACCGGTCGGAGGTGGGGCTCACGTCGGCGAGGCCGACCGTGCCCTGGCGGGGCGCCTCCACCTCCCCGCGGACCCACCGGCGCCCCACGTGCCGGAACTTCCAGAGCTGCCCCTGCACGTTCTCGAGGACGCTCACGAGAAGACTCCCCTTCGTGACGCTGATCCCCTGCACCGTCATCGTCGGGCCCGGGGTCACCACTGCGGTGAAGTCGCGCCTGCCGGCCAGGAAGGGCTCGAGCCCCATCGCAATGACCGAGCCCGTGGGATAGGTCCGCCCGCCGACGGTCCAGGGATCGCGCACATACACCACCAGCTGATCCTGGAAGAACTCGGGATCTGCGTCGAGGGGGACCTCGACAGGCACCAGCCGCCCGGACCGCCAGAGGTGGACTGTCCCCTCGAAGAAGCGGGGACGATGCGAGACATACGCCTGGATCCCGCTGGCGGTCTCATACGACCCCGCCCACGCCCCCATGTGCGAGGTGTCGGCCTCGAATACCGGAGTGGCGCTCGCGAGGGGCGTCCCCCGCTTCCACAGCTTTACGATCCGCGGGTATCCCGACCCGGTGAGCGACCCCGGACCCCAGTCGGTCGAGACGAGGACGGTGTTCTCATCCACCCACGCGCTCGAGCTCTTTGCCTCGGGGAGGAGGAAGCCCCCATCGACGAAGCGCTTGGTGACGAGGTCGAACTCCCGCACCTCCCGCGCATCCGAACCGCCGCGTGAGAGCCCCGCCAGGCAGCGCCGCTCCTCCGGCGCGAGGCAACTGAGCCCCCCGAACGCCCACGGGACCCCCTCCTCCCGCGCGAGTGCGTCGATGTCGAGCACCGTCTCCCAGACCGGGGCGCCGACCAGATACGCGCTCAACGGCGACCGCCGGTAGTACCCGCGCGGATGCTCGGCGTCGGTCCAGTAGTTGTACGCGAACTCTCCTCGTACGGTGGGATAGACGATCCGTTCGCGGGAATTGAGGATCGCGAGCACTTCCCGCTCCAGCGTCCCGAACAGGGGGTCGTTCCCAAGTTCGGCCAGGGTCGCGGCGTTCCGCTGGGTGACCCATTCGAGTGCGCGGGGCCCTTCGACCTCTTCCAGCCAGAGGAACGGGTCGTCGGTGGCACCGACGGTGGGGGCGCCCTGGGCGGCGATGGGAGCGGCCATGACGGTGGTAGCCAGGAGGATGGAGGTGACGGCGGACCGGGAACGGGACATCGGAGACTCCGGGAGAAGGCCGATGGATCGGGGATGGCCAATGGTATCGTGGACGCGGCGGGCGCGCCACGCTCCGGAGGGGCGGGTCGGGGATGTGGAGGATGGATCGCGACTGAGGGGCTTGCGCCCTACTCGGCGCGTCGGGGCTGACGCCCACACTCGGCTAATTGGGGCTTGTGCCCTCTGTCGGGGGCTTGCGCCCCCACTCGGCGCGTCGGGGCTGACGCCCCGTGGCTCCCTCCCGGAGCATCGTTCATCGCAGGGATTCGAAGCCCGGCTTATCGCCACCCCACCCGTCGATCCGCTCGGTCGGGTGGTGGTATGGCTGCGCGCGCAGGTAGTCCCGCACCCCGTTGATCTGTCGCGGGGAGACGGTCGAAAGTCCGTATCCGGACGCCCAGTGCAGCTTCCACCCCACGCCCGGCGCGTAATCCTTATTCCAGACCGTCGCGCTCCCCCCCTTGAGATGCCCGACGAGTCTCGGCAACTCGGTCATCGGGTGGCAAACGATGAGCGTGTGGACGTGGGTACGGACCGCGCCGATCTCCAGGACCCGTGACCGGTGGTCGGCCGCCGCAGCGCGCAGGTACCTCACGAGGAACCCAGCACACTTTGCGTCGAGAAGGGGTGCCCGCGCATCGGTGGTCCAAACGAGGTGGTAATAGAGCCGGTGCCACATGCGCCTATGGTGGCACAGGGGGATTCCATGTGCGTCATCCAGAATTCGCGGACCGGCACCGATCTACGCGCGCGTCCGTTAGGGCGCACGCGCCGAGTAGGGGCGTAAGCCCCTGAAGAGCGATCTCCACTCCCCGTCCGCCGCGCCGCAACGGGGCACGCGCGGGACCAACGGAGGTGACGGCCGGTGTCCTCGTGGCGGCAAGGTAGGAGACGTACGGCTTTTCAGGGGCTTACGCCCCTGAAAGTGGCAGGACTTCAGCCCCTCGGTCGTTCTTCGCGCCCGAGAAGCCGACTTCGCACTATTTTACCCTCATGTCTCGCCCCGAACCCGCCCCCCCGGCCGAGGCCTCCTCCATCGTCACCCGCCCTCTGTGGCTGGTGACGATCGCCTACGTGCTCTACTGGCTCCAGCTCCTCGGCCACGAGGCCGGGCACGCCCTCGGCCGCATTCTCTTTACCGGCGATGCCGACCTCACCAGGCGGTGGCCTCTCCGCGTGCAGATCGCCACTTTCGGCGGTGGCCCCCTTTTCACCTTCGCGCTGATGGGGGTGGCGGTCGCCGTCGCGATGCGGGCCCGAAGCGCACGCGTCCGGATGATCGCAGTCATCGTCGGATTGACCGCGGCCTCCCGCAGCGTAAGCATCGTCCCGAAGTCCGTTGCCGGGATGCCGACCGACGAGCGGGCGCTCAGCCAGTTCCTGGGGGTCCCCTACCTCCTCATCGGCGGGATCGAGTTGGTCCTCACTGTCGTCGTCGTGCGCGCGCTCGTGGTGGCGATCCCCCCAAACACGCGGCGACGGACACTCACCTGGATCGTCCTCGCTATCATCGTCGCCTTCATCACCGCGATGACCTTCGGGAAGGCCCTCGGCATCCCGGTCGGGAACATCTGGGGTTAGGGGGCGGCCCTCCCTGAACACGCTATTTTCCCCCCATGAAGCACCCCGACACACCCCACCCCGCCCCGGCGGACGAGCGGTTGAGCGACCCGGCATTCCTCGACAAGCTCCGCACCGCCACCGAGCTCCTCGAGTCGATCGTGGCCGACCGGGGTCTCATCGCCGGACTCGCGCGGGAGGAATACCACCGCTTCCTCGCGGCGGTGGAACATGTCTATCACCCGGACGCCGTCGCCCGCCGCCGCCTGGTGAAGGCCACGGTCCGCCAGCGAAAGGCGGCCAAGACCCTGCGCGACGAGTCGGTGCTCCAATCGACCGGGATCCGCGAGCTCCGCCGGAAGCCGGTCTTCACCACACCCAACGTCTTTCCTCCCACCCCGACCGAGCATCAGCTCCCCGACGCCGAAGGGGAGACCGAGCTGCGTGGCGCGATGGGGCGCCAGCACTGCTACATCTGCAAGCAGGACTATACCGAGATCCACCACTTCTACGACCAGCTCTGCCCCACCTGCGCGGCATTCAACTTCCAGAAGCGCACAGAGCTCGCCGACCTCGATGGGCGGGTCGCGCTCCTGACCGGTGGTCGGGTCAAGATCGGGTACCAGGCGGGGATCAAGCTCCTCCGCGCGGGGGCGGAACTTGTCGTCACCACCCGTTTCCCACGCGATTCCGCGGCGCGCTATGCCGCCGAGCAGGACTTCGACGAGTGGGGCCACCGGCTCCACATCTACGGGCTCGACCTCAGGCACACGCCGAGCGTCGAGGCGTTCTGCCGGGAGATGCTGACGAGATACGACCGGCTTGACTTCATCATCAACAACGCCTGCCAGACCGTCCGACGGCCCCCGGAGTTCTACGCCCACATGATGGACGAGGAGACCAAGGCGCTCCGCGACCTCTCCGAGCCTGCCCGTCGCCTCCTGGGTGCATATGAAGGGCTCCGCGGCTACCATCTCCTCCCGGAGGGGGATCCGTCGACACTCCCGGTCCGGCTCAATGAGGCGACCTCGGACGTGGCGGGACTGACCCACGCGGCGGCGCTGTCACAGGTGCCGCTCCTCCCCGAAGAACGGGAGGCGCAGAAGGGGCTCTTCCCCGAAGGGAAGCTCGATCAGGATCTCCAGCAGGTGGACCTCCGGGGCCGGAACTCGTGGCGGCTGCTGATGGCGGAAGTCTCGTCGGTCGAGCTGCTCGAGGTCCAGCTGGTGAATGCCGTGGCCCCCTTCGTCCTCAACGCTCGGCTCAAGCCGCTGATGCTCCGGACTCCCGGGCGCGACAAGCACATCGTCAATGTCTCCGCGGTGGAGGGACAGTTCTACCGGAACTTCAAGACCACCCGCCATCCGCATACCAACATGGCGAAGGCGGCGCTCAACATGATGACCCGCACCGCCGCGACCGACTATCACAACGACGGTATCCACATGAACAGCGTGGACACCGGGTGGGTGACGGACGAAGATCCCGCCGAGATCGCGGCGCGAAAGGTGGCGGAGCATCGCTTTCACCCGCCGCTCGACATCGTGGACGGCGCGGCGCGGATCGTGGACCCAATCATGGACGGGATCAACACCGGGACCCACGTCTGGGGACAGTTCTTGAAGGACTACAAGCCCACTGATTGGTAGGAGCTTGGAGTTGGGAGGGGTGCAAGGATGAACCTCGCAATGCACCCCTCCGAACTCCAAGCTCCCAACAGATCGGAACTATGACCACCACCCCCGCTGAAGGTCTCGATCCCCTTTTCCTCTCCTTCCAGCAGGCGCTGGTGGGGAGGTATTCGATCGACCGGGAGCTGGGGCGCGGGGGGAGCGGGGTGGTCTACCTGGCGCGCGAGGTGCACCTCGACCGCTGGGTGGCGATCAAGCTCCTTCCTCCGGAGCGCGCCGCCGACGCCACGCTGCGGGAGCGATTCCTCCGGGAAGCGAGGCTCGCCGCCAAGCTCTCGCATCCGAACATCATCCCGATCCACGCCGTCGAGGAGACCGGAGGCTTCGTCTTCTACGTGATGGCCTTCGTGGATGGCGAGACCCTCACCGACCGGGTCCGCACCCGCGGCCCCCTGCCGGCCTCCGAAGGGACCCGGGTGCTCCGCGAGGCGGCGTGGGCGCTTGCCTACGCCCATGCGCAGGGGTTCGTGCACCGCGACGTGAAACCCGACAACATCCTCCTCGAGACCGGGAGCGGTCGGGTGCTGGTGGCCGACTTCGGGATCGCCGCTGCCCTCACCGACGCCTCGAGCGACGGCGTGAGCGGGACACCGGAGTTCATGAGCCCCGAACAGGTGCTCGGCGGGGCGCTCGACGCCCGGAGCGACCTCTACGGCCTCGGCGCCACCGCGTACTTCGCCTTTTCGGGCCGGCTCCCCATCGAAGGCCGGAACACCACCGAGATCCTGGCCCGCCAGGTCACCGCGCAGGTCACTCCTCTTGCCTCGCTCGAGGTGGCGGTGCCGCGAAAGGTGGCAGCACTCATCGACCGCTGCCTCGCCAAGGAGCCCGACCAGCGCCCGGCGAGCGCGCAGGCGCTGGCCGAGCAGCTCGCCCTCGCGCTCGAACAGCGCCGCGAGGCCCCGCCCGCGCTCCGGGCGTTCGTGAAGCGGTCGGGGCGGCTCGACGGCGGTGGCACCCTCCTCACCGCATTCCTCCTCGTCCCGATGTCCACCCTGATCTCCTACTACTTCGGGATGGTGGCGGGGTGGGGCACTTTCGTCGCCGGGGCCGCCATCGCACCCTACGGCTACCTCCTTGCCTCCGCGCGCCGGCTTCGACTCCTCGGCTTTGCGCATGAGGACCTCGCCCCCGCCTTCCGCGCCGAGATCGAGTACGCTCGGGAAGAGCTGACCCTCGGGCACCAGATCAAGCCGACCGTCACCGAACAGATCCTCGGCTTCGTTGCGAAAGGGAGCGGCGCAGTTGCCGGGCTGTCGATCTTGGGGGTGTTGACCCTCTTCTTCCGTGCCGCCGAGAATGTCGCCGTGGGGCGCCTGATCCAGACCCTGGTCATGACCTTCATCTTTTCATTGACCACCGCCGCTTTCACCTCGATCGGGTACCTCGCGCTGGCCCAACGCCGCACCGACGTTGAGTCGGAGTTCTGGTCGAAGATCTGGCTCGGTCGTATGGGGAGGGGGATCTTCACGCTGGCCGGAAAGCTCCTCCGGGGCCGAGCGCGGAACGCGGCAATGACCCACCGAGCCACCGAGCTCTCCCTCGGGATGGCAGCGGAACAGCTCTTCGAGTCACTGCCGAAGCGGACGCGAGCCCAGCTCAACGAACTCCCGCGGGTGCTCCACCGCCTGCAGGAGGACGCCCAATCCTTGCGCGCCCGTTACGACCGGTTCCAGGAGGCGCTCGCCGATATCGGGGACGCCGCCACGTCGGCCGCGTTCACCGATCTCCGCACCTCGCGCGATGTCGTGCAGGCCAAGCTCGGCGAGGCGGTCGGAGCGCTCGAGACCATCCGGCTCGATCTCCTGCGATTGCACTCCGGTGCTGCCACCATCGCGGGGCTGACCACGCATCTCGGGATGGCCACCGCGGTGTCGGAGCAGGTGGGGCGGCTGATCGCGGCCGAGGGGGAGGTGGAGCAGCTCCTGGCGCGGCCTCGGCCGATCCCTGGCCACCCCACCCCCACCCACTGATCACGAGGTCCTGGAGAGGCAGGACCACTTGCGCTTCCTCCGTCACTCCGCCCTCTCGCCGTTCCGTCTTGAAGTTCCACCAGATCGACTTGGCGCTGCTCTGGCGTCCCGGCCGGTGGAAGGCATATTCAGCCATCCCCTTCACCGGAGCCCCCATGGCAGAGAGCGTCTACAAGGTCATCGAACTCATCGGCACCAGCACCGTCTCGTGGGAGAAGGCGGCGGCCGCGGCGGTGAAGCGCGCGTCGACGACCCTGCGGGACCTTCGCATCGCGGAAGTGAGCCAGCTCGACATCCAGATGAAGGACGGCAAGATCCAGGCGTACCGGGCCAAGGTGAAGGTGTCATTCAAGTTCGAGAGTGCGAAGTAGCAGTCGATGATCGCGCAATGGCAATATCGTCCCCCTGATGTCACGATCGGGGGTGGCCGGCATCCTCGAGATCGGAGGGGGGCGCTCCTGGCCCTGGCCGATGCTGACCAGCGGCGAGGTCTCGGCACTCTACTCATTCATCTGACTCTACTTCTCGGCCGCGGGTGCCGGGCCGTGGAGCCCCCGACGCCCAACGGAGGGACCATGCGTGAGCTTCGAACGATCCTGATCCCCGGAGTCATGCTCTTCGCGGCCGCCTGCGCCGAGGGCCCCCTCACCGCCCCGGACGCCCCCACCAGTGGCGGGGGACCGATGCTGATCTGGGGCGGCGCGCCGACCGGAGGCGCGTACGCCAACGTGGGTGCGCTGCTGTTCGACTATGACCGGAACGGCGTCATCGACGGCGACGATGAGTTCTGCACCGGCAGTCTGGTGAGTCCCACCGTCTTCCTCACGGCCGCGCACTGCGTCGTCTCCTCGTACACCCCCCCCGGATCGCAGTGGTACGTGTCGTTCGCCCCCGACCTCTACGCCTCGGGGATCACCGTGATCAAGGCCACGGGATATGTGGCCGATCCGCTCTACGGGCACGACCAGGCCAACCTGCACGACCTGGCGGTGGTGTTCCTCCCCGCCAAGGCGACCCGCGGGATGACCCCGCTCAAGCTTCCGAGGGCAGGCGCGCTCGACGCGATGGCCGCCAAAGGGGCGCTGGCGAGCGCCTGGTTCGTCAACGTCGGCTATGGCACCGGGAACAGCCGGATCGGTCCTCCGGCATTCCCATATGACGGAGTTCGGAAGTCTTCCCTCTCCGAATTCATGGCGCTTCAGCCAACGTGGCTTGGCCTGCTGATGAACGCGAACGCCACTGGTGAGGGCGGCGACTGCTATGGCGATTCAGGTGGCCCCAAGTTCCTCAAAGGGGACGCGACCACGATCTACGCGACCGTCACGACGGGGGACTACGTCTGCCGGGCAACGACGTGGGATTGGCGGCTCGACACCCCGGAAGCCCGCGGGTTCCTGGGCCGGTACCTCACACTGCCTTGACGACCGACCACCCGGGGCCCACTTCGGCAGATCAAGCGTCAGAGGTGGGTCACCAGGCGCCGGCTCTCCTCGCTTAGGTGGCCCGATCGTGAGATAAGGTTCTAAGGGGGCCCTCAGAGTTGGCGGGAGCAATGCTCCCAGCATATTTTCAGGGAGCGGGGTATCTGTCCTCCGCGCGATTCCCTCACTCTAAGAAGGCCCGTTGACCGTGACCGCTACCGCCGCCCCGTTCGAAATTCCGCCAACTGTCGCCAACCGTATCCGGTTCTCGAACCGAGAGGCCGCGGCATTCGTGGCGGAACTGAAGACGTCGGTGGCGGGATGGTTCGAGGCCGCGGGCAAGTCGGACAAGGCTGACGCAGCGATGGTCACCAAGACCGTCGTGCTTCTGGGCACGTTCATCGGCAGCTACCTCTTGGTGCTCACCAATACCGTCACGGGATGGGGTGCCGCCGGGCTCGTCGTGCTGATGGGGCTAGCGATGGCTGGAGTGGGCTTCAGCGTGTCGCACGACGCGCTGCACGGGGCCTACTCCTCAAAGCCGTGGGTCAACACCATCCTGGGCGCCTCGTTCGACCTGCTGGGCGCGAACGGCTACATGTGGCAGATCACCCACAACGTGATCCACCACACCTACACCAATATCCACGGGGTGGACGAGGACCTGACCGTCTCCCCTCTGCTCCGCCTCTCGCCGGGCGCGGAGTGGCTGCCGATCCATCGATACCAGCAGTGGTACGCGACCGCGGCCTACAGCATGAGCACCCTCTTCTGGGTCTTCGCCAAGGATTACAAGTATTTCCTGGCGAAGGACATCGGCCCGTTCAAGGACCGCCGTCACTCCACCGGGGCGATCGCGTGGCTGATCTTCAGCAAGTTCGCCTATTACGGCTACGGGTTGGTATTGCCGTTGCTCTTCATCCAGGCCGCGTGGTGGAAGATCCTGCTCGGCTTCCTCGTGGTACACCTCATCGCCGGCGTGATCCTCGGGGTGGTGTTCCAGCTGGCGCACGTGGTGGAGGGGCCCGACTACCCCATGCCCGACGAGACCGGCAACATGGAGCACACCTGGGCGGTGCACGAAATGTTCACCACCGCGAATTTCGCGCGGAAGAACAAACTGGTCTGCTGGTACGTCGGCGGGCTCAATTTCCAGATCGAACATCATCTGTTCCCCAAGGTGTGCAGCATCCACTATCCCGCCATCAGCGACATTGTGAAGCAGGTGGCCGAGAAGCACGGGGTGCCGTACTACGAGAACACCACGTTCATTGGGGCGGTGCGGTCGCATTGGAAGATGCTGGGACGGTTGAGCGATCCGAACGTGACACTGGCGGCGTGACCAAGAGGTCCGAGGGGCGAAAGCGCCACTTGCACGGCCCTCCCCTCCCGGCGACCTAGACTCACCCCGCCCCCCTCTCCGCAGCACGAAGGGGGAGTACGAGCACTCATCAGGCGCCCCACGGGGCGCCTGTTCGTTTTCCCAAACCCAGCAGTAGCAACCACTTGACGCCTGTCTGCGGCCTCCGACCCAATGTACCGTCGTCCTCCACCGGAGCCCGGAGATGCATCAGCCGCACCCGACCAGTCGTACGCTGCCGTCCCGCCGGGAGGCCATTCATCGCCTCGGTGCGATGGTGCTCGGCCTGGCCGCTGCGGGGTGCACACCGAACTTCCTCGTACACTCGCTCTATCCTGAGGCTCCGGGGCTTGACGAGGCAACCGTCGCGCGGACCCTCCAGGCGTTCATCGCCACCGTGCTCCCCGACGCCGACGAGCCGGGGCGCGTGGCCAAGCTGTTCGTCGATCCGGCTCTACGGTTCGCCCCATACTGCCCCGTCCTGGCCGCTGACCTGCATCGTCGAGCCCGCGAGTCGTCAGGGAGGGCGCGGTTCGATCTGCTGCCGGGCCCCGAGCGCGTGGACATCGTCCGGCGTGCACTGGCCGAGGGGGGCGTTGCGGCGCGGCTCTACACCGGCGGGATCTTCCTGGCCCAGGTCGCCTACTACGGCGGGCTGTGGCACGAGCGCGGAGCCTGTCCCTCCATCGGTTTCGAAGGGCCGTATGTGTTCGCGGGCTTTGCTGCCCTCACCTACCCTGAGCCGGAGCGGTTCCTGCCGGCCGCCACCACCCTGGACGGCAACCCAGCCTGAGGAGGCCATCATGGACACCCAGCTGACCGACGTGCTTGTCATCGGAACCGGGTTCGGCGCTGCCGCACCGGCCCTGCGCCTGGCGAGGGCGGGGTTTGCCGTCACCATGCTGGAGAAGGGGCCGCATATCGACCCATCCGCCGATTTCCGACAGACCCAGGATCCGCGCTACATCACCCGCTATCTCAAATCGCTGAGCGGCGACCATCTTGGACTCACGTATGCCGAGGCGATGGGCGGCGGCTCGGGGTTCTACGAAATGGTGTCGTTACGCGCACCCACCGCCGCCTTCGAGCAGGTGGATGCCGGCGGCGACCGGCTGTGGCCCGGGCCCGTGGACCGTACTTCGCTCGATCCGTGGTACGATATCGCCGACCGGATGCTCAACGTCGAACAGATCGACCCGTCGCTGGTGCCGAAAAGCGGGCTGGTGTTCGCCCAGATGATGAAGAACCTCGGCTACTCCTGTGAGCGGGCTCGCTATGCGGTGCGCGGGTGCATGGGGAGCGGCTTCTGCGTTACCGGCTGCATCTACGGGGCCAAGCAATCCCTGCTGGTCACCTATCTGCCCCAAGCCGTCGAAGCGGGGGCGGTCATCCGGACCGGCGTCGAAGCGATTTCCATCCGGCCACTGATGGGGCCAGAGCTGCTGGCGCAGGAGGGGGCGCTGGCGCGGGTGCCGCATCGTTACGAAGTAGTGTGCCGCGAAGTCCAGACCGGACGGCAGACGGCGTATCGAGCCCGGCTGCTGGTGCTGGGGGGTGGGACGATCGGCACCGCGAGGCTCCTGCTGGCGTCTCGCCCGCAACTCGACCGATTGAGCGATCAGGTGGGGCGGAATGTCGCATTCAACGGGGGCGTGAAGGTCGCCGGGATCCTGCCCGAAGGCTTTGCCGATGGGGACTTGTTCAGTGGGCGGTCGCATCCGGGGATGATCAGCTACCAGTTCCTGGGGTCGCACGGCCTCACCATTGCGGCCGCCAAGCCGCTGCCACTCCAGCTGGTGACGGCGGCGCGACTCCGGCTCGAGGGGGATCGCCGGGAGGGGGCGTGGTGGGGTGAAGCCAACATGGAGCTGATGCGCACCGCGCGGCACCGGATGATGGTGCTCCTGGCCCTGGGGATGACACCGCCCACGGGGCGCATCGCACTGGACGGACGGGGCCGACCGGTGGTCAGCCTGCCCCTTACTGACGAACTGCGGCGATATCACGCCGAGGTGGAGGAGCTGCTGTACGGGATCATGCGGCGCAACGGCCTGCACCTCCTCGAGACCGACCTGCGCAAGGCAGATGGCGGGGTGCGTCGTGACACCTTTTTCTCGACCGCGCATCACGTGGGTTCGGCGCGGATGGCGCTGTCGCGGTCACGTGGGGTCGTGGACGCCTCGGGAGAAGTGTTCGAGTACCCGGGGATGTTCGTGAGCGACGGGGCGGCGGTGCCGAGTTCGCTGGCCGTGAACACCAGTCTCACCATCCTGGCCAATGCCGAGCGGATCGCGGCGGGGATCTTGGGGCGGTACCATGTGGGGCGGGAATCGATGGTGGCGCAGAGCGGAGCGGGGGTACTGAATTCGGCGGGTACGCAGTAGCGGTAGGCAGCGGCTTTGGTCCGCCTGCCTGTGCTCCCCTGTCTCGCGGAGAACATGCCCCTTTCCGATCGCGCGCGGCGGCGTCCTATCTCGTGTCGCAGGACATCAGTCGGGCTTGTGTTGCCACCCGGGGTCTGGGCGAGACCGAACCGGTCGCTACCAACGACACCGAGGCGGAGCGTCAGTCGAACCCCCGGGACGCGGTCGCGATCTACGCCAGCAAGGCGTATCGGGCGAGGATGCCGAGGGTGTAGCTTGCCTCAACGGTGATCTGGCGATACATCAGGGGCAGCCGTTCGGGCAGGCCGTTCTATGGCACCGCTCGCGCTCATTGCCGGACCGATCCCATCCGCACCTTCCCGTTCAGGAGGCGACAATGCCAGTTCCCAGGACCAGACTCGCGGCATTCGGATTCATGATCGTGGGCTTGCTCTCGCTGGCGGCGGCCGTCCTGCCGCTGGCGAAAGGGCGACCGGTCAACCTCGTCTTCCTGGGCGGCGCTGTGGTCTGGATCGTGATCAGCATTGTGATCGGCCGCACGCCGGGTGCCGGCGCAGAGCCGCCGAAGCCGTCGTGAGGCACACCGCGGGGGCGTGGCGCGGTGTCTTCGTCCGGAAGGTCCCGGCGATGATCGCCGCGGCGCCGACCCAGAAGGAGCCGCCGTTCCTGAGCACGCATCTCCTCCTCCTCGCTCTGGCGACCGCCGCCTGCGCTCCGGCGGTACCGTCCGTACTGCCGGCCCCATCGGTACCGCAGTACTTCAGCTCCCCCGATCCCGCGGTCTCCGCCCTCCCCTTCTCCGAGGCGGTACAGGTCGGCGACCTCCTCTTCCTCTCCGGACAGATCGGCAACGTCCCGGGCACGCTCGACCTCGTCCCGGGCGGGGTGGCAGCCGAGTCGCGCCAGGTGATGGAGAACATCCGCGCCATCCTGGAGCGCCACGGCTCGTCGCTCGATCAGGTGGTCAAGTGCACGGTGTTCCTCGCCGATATGCAGGACTGGCCGGCGTTCAACGCCATCTACCGCACCTACTTCGCCGGGCATTTTCCCGCCCGCAGCGCCCTCGGCGCGAACGGTCTGGCGCGCGGGGCGCGGGTCGAGGTGGAGTGCATCGCGGCGGTTCCCGGACGATCGCAGTAGCCCCTTACCGCAGGGCCGCACCGGGGCGTACAGAACGCACCCCCAACCCTCACCTCATCTTCATACTGCCTTGCACCGGCCGGGGCGACACTCCGGGGTCCATTTCGCGTCCCTCACCCAACCCGCCGGTCGCCGATGACACCGAACATTCCGCGCACCATGGGCCAGCAGTTCGGCCGCCGCTCCTGGGCCGAGCCCTGGAAGATCAAGATGGTCGAGCCGCTGACCCTGGTGGATGGGCCCCAGCGCGCCACGGCCCTCAGCGAGGCGGGGTACAACACCTTCCTGCTTCGCTCCGAGGACGTCTACATCGACCTGCTCACCGACAGCGGCACCAGCGCCATGAGCGACCGGCAGTGGGCCGGGATGATGCTCGGCGACGAGGCCTACGCCGGGAGCCGCAACTACTACCACCTCGAGGAGGCGGTGACGAAGTACTACGGCTATAAGTACCTCGTCCCGACCCACCAGGGGCGTGGCGCCGAGCACCTCATCAGCCAGGTGGCGATCCGCCCCGGCCAGTACGTCCCCGGAAACATGTACTTCACCACCACCCGCCAGCATCAGGAGCTGGCGGGGGGGATCTTCGTCGACGTGATCATCGACGAGGCACACGACCCGGAGGCCATGCATCCCTTCAAGGGGAATGTCGACCTCGACAAGCTCGAGCGGCTCGTGACCAGGGTGGGGGCGGCCGCGATCGCCTACGTGAGCCTCGCCGGCACGGTCAACATGGCGGGAGGGCAACCGGTGAGCATGGCGAACGTGCGCGCCCTCCGCGCGTTGTGCGACACGCACGGCATCAAGCTCTTCCTCGACGCCACCCGGATGGTCGAGAACGCCTTCTTCATCCAGGAACGCGAAACGGGATACGCCGACAAGTCGATCGCGGCGATCCTGCGAGAGTTCTGCGACCTCACCGACGGCGCGTGGATGAGCGCCAAGAAGGACTCGCTGGTGAACATCGGCGGCTGGCTCGCGCTCAACGACTTCCCGATGTACGAGGAGCTTCGGAACCTGGTGGTGCTCTACGAGGGACTGCACACCTACGGCGGCCTCGCCGGGCGCGACCTGGAGGCGATGGCCATCGGCATCGGCGAATCGGTCCAGGACGACCACGTCCGTTCCCGGATCGGTCAGGTGCGCTACCTCGGCGAGCTGCTGACCGACTGGGGGATCCCGATCGTGCAGCCGGTCGGGGGGCATGCGATCTTTCTCGACGCCAAGCGGTTCTATCCCCACCTGTCGCAGGACCGCTTCCCGGCGCAGACGCTGGCCGCGGAACTCTACCTCGACTCGGGGATCCGCTCGATGGAACGCGGCATCGTCTCGGCCGGCCGCGACGCCGCGACGGGGGGCCATCATCGTCCCAAGCTCGAGCTCACCCGGCTCACCATCCCGCGGCGGGTCTACACCCAGGCGCACATGGATGTCGTGGCGGAGTCGGTCAAGACGGTCCACGACTCGCGGGATCGGGCCCGCGGGCTCACGATGACCTACGAACCGAAATTGCTCCGCTTCTTCCAGGCGAGATTCGCGCCGGTGGGCGCGTAGACGCGTAGGCGGGAAGATGTCATCCCGAGCCTTGTTCTGAGCGCAGCGAAGGAAGAGCGAGGGATCTAGCCGGCAACGCCCGTTGCGTGCTCGAACGCTTCACGCTTCGCCGAGTAGATCCCTCGCTCTGCTCGGGATGATATCTTCCCGCCTACGCGCCTACCCGCCTACCCGTTTAGATGGCGCGCTCGCCGATCCACCGCCATACTATCGTCCTCGGCCCGCGGCCCCCAGCTCCTCCACCCCGAGCACACAATTACCTCCTCGGAAACCCGTAGGTCGATCGGCGGCCGCCCCGCCCTCCCCCTCCTCGTGGCCCTCACCGCGCTGACCCTGATCGCGATCGCCTGCCTGCACATGACGCTCGTCATCCCGGTCTTCGAGAACATGATGGGGGGGATGGGAGCGTCGTTCAGCGCCCCCGCCATCTTCGCGCTCAAGGTCGCCCGGTACTGCGTGGTCCTCCTGGTGCTCCTCGCCGTCGGGCTCGGCCCCGCGACCACCGCAGCGCCGGCCCCGACCCCGTGAGCTTCACCGAGTTCAACTCCTCCGGCTGGCTCCTCACGGGGATCAGCGGGAGCTCGGCCCCCGGGTGGCTGGTGTTGCACCAGGGGCGGTTGAGCTTCACGATTCCCGGGAGTGTGGTCTTCGACGTCAAATGGACGACGATCGAGAGGGTCGTTTTTCCGTGGTACTACTTCGGCGGGGGGATGAAGCTCTGGATCGGCGGCACCCAGCACCGGCTCTCGTTCGTGCGCCCGAACGGCGCGGAAGTGGCCATGGCGCGGGGGCTTTCGGCGGCCGGCTCCCCGCTGGGGCTCCTGATGGCGGCCGGGAAGGTCAACGACATGGTCTCGGGGCGCGCGGCCGGCAAGCGGTGGCGGGAGCTGCTCGGGACATAGTCCCTGCTGGGCCTTGGCGGTGGCGGCCAGTGAGCCCCATATTTCGTGCCGATGTCTTCCCCCCCACCAGCTCTGCAGGCAGCCCTCGCCGATCGCTACATGATCGAGCGGGAGGTCGGCGTGGGCGGGATGGCCACCGTGTACCTGGCCCGGGACATCCGACACGACCGGAAGGTGGCGCTCAAGGTCCTCCGCCCCGAGCTCTCGGCCGCGATGGGCCTCGACCGGTTCCCGCGCGAGATCAACATCATCGCGAAGCTCCAGCACCCCCACATCGTCCCGCTGTACGACTCGGGCGAGGCTGGGGGGTTCCTGTATTACGTGATGCCGTACGTGGAGGGCGAATCGCTCCGGGAGCGGCTCGACAAGGTCCGGCAACTCTCGATCAACGAGGGGATCCGGCTCCTGCACGAGATCACCGACGCCCTCGCCTACGCCCATTCCCACGGGATCATCCACCGCGACATCAAGCCCGACAACGTGATGCTCTCGGGACGCCACGCGGCGGTGACCGACTTCGGGATCGCCAAGGCGGTGGACGCTTCGGGGGGGAACAAGCTCACCACCGTCGGGATCGCCGTCGGCACCCCCCACTACATGGCCCCCGAGCAGGCGATGGCCGACCCGCTGATCGATCACCGGGCCGACATCTACGCCCTCGGCGCCCTGGGCTATGAGGTCCTCAGCGGGCATCCCCCCTTTGAGGCGGCCACCTCGCAGGCGGTGCTCTCCGCCCAAGTGCTCGAGGCGCCCAAGGATATCCGCGAGCGCCGCCCTGAGATCCCCGAGCGCCTCGCGCTGGCCCTCCTCCGCTGCCTGGCCAAGGACCGGAACGACCGGTGGCAGAGCGCCGAGGAGCTCCTGACCCAGCTCGACATGCTGGTGACCACGCCGAGCGGCGGACTCACGCCGACGAGCACGCGCCCCTTCACCGCGACCGCGACCCGCTCCGCGCCGAGCCTGCGCTGGCCGATGCTTGCAGGGGTGGCGGCGCTGGTGCTCGCTGCGGCGGTCGGTGGGTGGGCACTGACCCGAGGCCACGGTGCGGGAAGCGCCAGGATCGAGAAGATCGCCGTGCTCCCCATCGAAGACATCTCGGGGAAAGACTCGGTCTTCGTGACCGCGATGCAGGATGCGCTGATCACCGCTCTCCTCCGCAACAGCGGCGTGGGAGTCTCCTCCAGGTCGGAGGTCATGCGGTTCCGCGGCGGTACCAAGACCACCCGCGAGATCGCCACCGAGCTCGAGGCCGGCGCCGTGGTCGAGGCGACGGTCTTCCGCGCCGGCGAGGTGATGCGGATCAACGTGCAGTTCACCGACCCGGTCACCAGCCGAGCGCTCTGGTCGGACACCTACGAGAAGAACGTCAGCGACGTGCTGGCGGCACAGACCGATATCGTCACGCGAGTCTCGACCGGGATCACCGGCGCCCTCGCGGGACCCACTGCTTCGGGGGTACGGCAATGAGGTTCGTTTCACACTGCGCACTGCTCGCGCTCGCGCTCGGCGCCTGCACGGAGTCTGGCCCCACCCTCCCGGTGGCCAAGGCGTTCTCCCCCGAGGGGGCGCGCGACGCCGTCCCCGCCTGGTCTCCCGATGGTTCCCGACTCGCTTGGCTCGCGGAGCGCACCGACTCGGTCATAGGCAACCAGCTCTGGGTGGCCAATGCCGACCGTACGGGGGCGATGCCCCTGCCCGCGACCTCCCTATTCACCGCCCAACCCGTCTGGTCACCCGACGGGAAGTGGATCGCTGCCCCATCCGGAGCGGGCGCCACTCCCGATCTCGTGGTCGTCCCCGCCGCCGGAGGTGAGGCCCGACGTCTGACCACCAGTCCCGGCATCGAGGTGCCTGTCCTTTGGTATCCGGACGGCGACCGTCTCGCCTACATCGCGAGCGGCAAGGGGGGTGACATCGCGGCGGGGGTCATCTCGCTCCGGACCGGCACTGATCGACGGCTCTTCCCGCATGAATCCCGGCCCCACGTGGCGCTCCCCTCCCCCGACGGCAGCACTCTCCTTGAGGGGATCTTCGGCGGGAAGAAGCTCCTGGTGCTGACCGACACCACCGGAGGAGCGCCGCGCCAACTCACCACCGAAGGGTTCGAGACGCCGAGCGGGAGCACCGGCTGGTCTCCCGATGGCACGGAGATCCTCTTCGAGTCGCAGCGCACGGGCACCTCCGACCTCTGGGTGGCGAACGTGGCGACAGGCGCCCTGCGGCAGCTCACCCGTGACCTCCGGAATGACAATCAGGGAGAGTGGTCGTCCGACGGCCGCTGGGTGGCATTCCTTTCCGATCGCGGTCGGCAGGATGATGTCTGGATCGTTCCGGCCACCGGGGGGGATGCCGTCCGGGTCACCGACGACCGCGCCAAGGAGGATAACCTCGCCTGGCGGCCCGGGACCCTCGAACTGACCTTTACGCGCAGGACGCGCACCCGTGCGCTCTGGGCGATGGACCTCGCCACCGGACAGGAGCGCCAGCTCCTCCCCGATTCACTTCTCCTGAGCTGGTTCGCTCTCTCTCCTGACGGGCTCTGGACCAACTACATCGTGGACCATGGGGGCGGGAACCAGGATCTCTACGTGATGCCGGCCGCGGGAGGGGCGGCGCGGCCTCTCGACGTGGGCAAGGGATCGGTGGCCCAGGCCTGGTGGTCGCCGGATGGGAAGAAGATCCTCTTCATTTCCGATCGCTCGGGAAGCTGGGACCTCTGGGTGGTGGAGGTCGCGACCGGGGCCCTCACCCACCTCGTGGACTGGCCAAGTGAAGAACGTGTGGCGACCTGGAGCGGCGACGGCACAGCGATCTATTTCGGGTCCGACCGGGACTCCCGACTGTCGGACCTCTGGCGCATACCCGCCACCGGCGGCGAAGCGACCCGTGTCACCACCGACGGTCGGGCGGGTGGCCCTCTCCTCACCCGCAACGGTGTGGCGGACGTCTACGCCGGTTTCTTCGGCAGTCGCGCCGGGGAATTCACCCTGGAGCGGATCCGCCCGGACGGCCGCCGGAACATCGTCTGGGAGAAGGGCAATCTCTTCCCGTCCGACATCTCCCCCAAGGGGGATGAGATCGCCGCCTGGGTCCAGCAGCCCGACGGCAGCATGCGGAGCATGGTACTCAAGGGGGACGGGAGTGGCGGTCGGATCGTGCTCGGCGCCAGCGACCAGCTCTCACGTTGGTCGGACGACGGCCATTTGGCGATCTACAATATCAACGTGAGGGGGAATAACGACCTGGGCCTCCTCGACCTGACCACCGGGGCCACCCGACGCCTCACAACAACTCCCGTGGATGAGACGGGAACGGAGATCACCCCCGACAACAAGATGATCGTGTTCACCCGGGTGACCAACACCTCCCGGATCTACACCGCCGACTTGAGCGATCTCATCGCTCGCGCGGAGCGACAGGCGGCGCGCCCGTGAACGAGGGGCAGTGTAGCGAGAGATGAACAAGGTCGCCGAGGTCACCCTCTGGTTCTGGGTGATGAAGATCTGCGCCACCACGCTGGGGGAGACGGCCGGAGACCTCCTCTCGATGACCCTCGGCGTGGGGTACGCGGTGAGCTCGCTCCTCCTGCTCACCGCCTTCCTGGTCTCGCTCGTGATCCAGCTCCGGGCGCGTGCCTTTCACCCGGCGCTCTACTGGACGGTGATCCTCACCACCAGCACCGCCGGGACCACGATCTCCGACTACATGGACCGCACCCTGGGGCTCGGGTACGCCATCGGCTCCCTCCTGCTCGCCGGCGGGCTGGTGGTGATCCTCGTGATGTGGCGGCTGGCCCAGGGGAGCCTTTCGGTGAGCCGGATCGAGACGCGGCGTGCCGAGCTCTTCTACTGGATCGCGATCCTCTGCTCCAACACCCTGGGGACCGCCCTCGGCGACTACCTCGCCGACAGTTCGGGGCTCGGCTTCCTCGGCGGGGCGCTCCTGATCGGGGGGTGCATCGCCCTCGTGGCGCTCGCCTACCGCTTCACCTCGCTCGACCACGTGGCGCTGTTCTGGGCCGCCTTCGTCCTGACCCGCCCTTTCGGCGCGACCTTCGGCGACCTCCTGACCAAGCCCCTTGACCGCGGCGGCCTCGCCTTCGGGACCATCGGCTCCTCGGCGATCCTCGGCATGATCCTGGTGGCCTGCATCGGGTATACCACGCAGCTGGCACGCGGGGCCGCGCGGGCCCCGTCGGCATGAAGCAACCCTCCCGTTTCGGCGTCCTCGGCTCCGGCCCCGTCGGCCAGACCCTCGCGCGCGGCCTCAAGAAGCATGGTTATGAGGTGCGCATCGGCACCCGCACCCCCGGCAAGCTGGCCGCGTTCACCAAGGAAACCGGCATCGCCGAAGGAAGCTTCGCTGAGGTCAGCGCCTGGGCCGAAGCGGTGGTGCTGGCCGTGGCGGGGACGGCCGCGCTCGAGGCGCTCGCGTTGGCGGGCGCGGGCCATCTGACCGGGAAGGCGGTGCTCGATACCACCAACCCGATCGCGAAAGAGCCCCCGGAGGACGGCGTGCTCCGGCTCTTCACCGGGCCCAACGAGTCGCTGATGGAGCGGCTCCAGGCCGCGCATCCGAAGGCGATGTTCGTGAAGGTGTTCAGCATCGTGGGGAACTCGCTAATGGTCGATCCCCAGATCCCGAGCGGCAAGCCCACGATGTTCTACTGTGGCAACGACGCCAGCGCCAAGGCGATCACCGCCCGGCTCCTGGAGCAGTTCGGCTGGGAGAGCGAGGACATGGGCACGGTGAAGGCGGCCCGGGCGATCGAGCCGCTCTGCATCCTCTGGTGCATCCCCGGATTCCTCCGGAACGACTGGGTGCACGCCTTCCGGATGGTGCGTCCATAGTCCCCTCTCTTCATCATCACTTCCCCCTCTCTTCATCAAGGCCGGCTTAGCATAGGCCGTTGCGCATTCCGCGGAGGCACCCAGTGTTCGAAGCGGCCGAGCTTGGCCACGCACTCACGAAAGAAGCGTACAAGTCGGCGGTCCCTGGGATCCGCGCCGGACTGCTGCAGGCGCAGCACGACCTCGCCGACGCCAAGGTGCCGCTGATCCTCCTGGTCTCCGGGGCCGACGGCGCGGGGAAATCGGAGATGGTCAACCGCCTGCATGAGTGGTTCGACCCCCGCGGCCTCCAGACCAACGTCTTCGGTCCCCTGACCGAGGACGAGAAGGACCGTCCCGACTATTGGCGCTTCTGGATGGCGCTCCCGGCGCGCGACCGCGTCGGGATCTTCTTCGGCTCGTGGTACACCGATCCGATCATCCAGCGGGTGTATGGCCGGAGCGGCGGCGGCCGCTTCGACCGGAGTCTGTCACGCATCGCCTTCTTCGAGCAGGAGCTGGTGCAGGACGGCGCGCTCATCGTCAAGGTGTGGCTCCACCTCGCCAAGAAGGCCCAGAAGAAGCGGCTCCAGGCGCTCGAGGATGACCCCAAGACCCGGTGGCGGGTGGCGCCGATCGACTGGAAGCACTTCAAGCTCTACGACACCTTCGTCAAGTATTCGGAGCAGGCGCTCCAGCGCACCGACACAAGCTTCGCGCCTTGGCACGTGATCGAGGCCACCGATGACCGCTACCGCGAGATCGCGGTGGGGCGCGCCATCCTTGCCGCCATCCAGGTGCGCCTCGCTACTCCCCCTGCCCTTCCCGCCGAGCGGAAGGCGAAGGGACCGGCGGAGGAGGTGGTGTCGGTGCTCGACCAGGTGGAACTCAAGCAGACGGTGACCGCGAAGGTATACGACACCCGGCTCGCCCGCCTGCAGGGGAAGCTGAACCGCCTCTCGCGCGCAGCATGGGAGAAGTCGGTGTCGACGGTGCTGGTCTTCGAGGGGTGGGACGCCGCGGGCAAGGGGGGCGCCGTGCGTCGCCTCACGTCGGCGATGGATGCCCGGCTCTACCGGGTCGTTCCCATCGCCGCCCCCACCGACGAGGAGCGGGCGCACCAGTATCTGTGGCGCTTCTGGCGCCATATCCCCCGCGCGGGGCGGGTCACCATCTTCGACCGCTCCTGGTACGGCCGGGTCCTGGTCGAACGGGTGGAGGGATTCGCGCGCCCGGACGAGTGGCAGCGCGCCTATCTCGAGATCAACGACTTCGAGGATCAGCTGGTGGCCCACGGTACCATGGTCACCAAATTCTGGCTCCACATCAGCAAGGAAGAGCAGCTCCGCCGCTTCAAGGAGCGCCAGAAGACCGCCTTCAAGCAGTACAAGATCACCGACGAGGACTGGCGCAATCGGGAGCGGTGGGACGCCTACGAGGCGGCGATCAACGAGATGGCGGTGCGGACAGGGCGCCGCGACGCGCCTTGGGTCCTGGTGGCGGGAAACGACAAGCGCTTCGCCCGGCTCCAGATCCTGGAGACCGTCTGCGACCGTCTCGAGCAGACCCTCGGCTAGGAGACCCCGATGCGCAAGTTCATCGTGATGGGGCCGCAGGGCTGCGGCAAGGGGACGCAGGCCAAGCTCCTCTGCACCGAGCTCGACCTCGTCCATATCAGCGTCGGCGACATCTTCCGCTGGCACGTGCAGCACCACACCAAGCTCGGCGCCCGGGTCAAGCGCATCGTGGCCTCGGGACAGCTGGTCCCCGACGAGATGGTGAACGAGGTGATGCTGGAGCGCCTGGAGTTGCACGATTGGAACTTCGGCTTCGTGCTGGACGGCTTCCCGCGCGACCAAGCCCAGGCGACCTTCTTCCTGGAGCGCTTTGACGTGGACGCGGTGCTCCTCATCGACGTCCCCGACGCGGTGGTGCTGGAGCGGATCATGAGCCGGCGGCTCTGCAGCCAGTGCGGGCTCGACTACAACCTCATCTTCCACCGTCCCGCCGCCGAGGGGGTGTGCGACGTGTGCCAGGGGGCGCTGGTGTCCCGCGCCGACGACACCCTCGAGGCGGTGCAGGCGCGGCTCGGCGACTATCGCACCAAGACCCAGCCGATCATCGAGCTCTTCCGGCGGAAGGAGCTGGTGCTGACCTTCGACGGCACCCGCCCCGCCACCGAGATCCAGACCGAGATCCGGAAACAGGTGGGTGGCGGGCGATGATGGCCGCCCGGTCGCTTCACTTGCCCCGGACGCCGCTGGGCCGTATGGTCAGCGAGCTGCCGATCGGCCGTCCGCGAACAGGAAGTCCACTTCCAGGAGGATCGCTATCCCTGCATCGCCGCGTCGGTGGGTCCCCTGGCTCGGCCTCGGGGTACTGGGACTCCTGGTCCTCTCCGGGATCCACCCCTACGAGCGCAGCACCTGGCTCATGGAGGTCGCCCCGATCCTGATCGCCGCACCGGTGCTGGTCTGGTCGTGGCGGCGCTGGCCCCTCACTTCCCTGCTCTACGTCCTGATCGCCCTTCACGCCGTCATCCTGCTGGTGGGGGGCGCGTATACTTATGCCCGTGTTCCCCTCGGATTCTGGGTCCAGGACCTCTTCCATCTCGCCCGCAATCCGTATGACCGGCTCGGGCACTTCGCCCAGGGATTCGTGCCAGCCCTCATCGCGCGGGAGATATTTCTCCGCCGCGGGATCGTGCGTTCGCGGGGATGGAGTGCCACGCTCGCGGTCGCGGTGGCGCTCTCCATCAGCCTGCTGTATGAGTTGGTCGAGTGGGGGGCGGCAGTCACCCTCGGCCAGGGGGCGGATGCCTTCCTCGGGACCCAAGGCGATCCTTGGGACACCCAGTCCGACATGGCCATGGCGCTGCTCGGGGCCCTGGTCGCCATGTTCCTCTTGGCTCGCTGGCATGATCGCCAACTCGCGGCGCTCGCCCCACCCGGATAGTCGTCCCTTCCTTCCCCGGAGGCACTGATGAAGGCCAACATGGGTACCATCGATCGTGTCGTTCGCACGCTCGCCGCCATCACCGTCGCGGTGCTCTATTTCACCGGACGGATCAGCGGCACCGTCGCCATCGTGCTCGGCCTCTTCGCGACCATCTTCCTGCTGACCTCCTTCGTCTCGTTCTGCCCGCTCTACACCCTCATCGGATTCTCCACCGAGAAGAAGCCGGCAGCCTGACCCTCCCAATGCCAGCAGCAAGGGGGAGCCCTCGGCAGGGTGCTGTTGCGGGGCGTGATCGAGACGCCATCACGAAGAGGCTGGGATCTCCTGCGATGGAGATCCCAGCCTCTTCGTGATGGCCTGCCTCGCGTTTGGCGCCTGCGCCCTGGGGCAGCTAGAACAGGTATCGCAGTCCCGTCTGGACCTGCCGCGGCTCCCCCAGCCCGCTCCGGATGGTCCCGTCGAAATTCAGGAAGAGCCCGCTCGCGGACGGATCCTTGAAATTGTCGTGATTGGTCAGGTTGAACACCTCGAGGGTCGCCTCGATCGTGCGCCGGGGCCCGAAGTTGAACGGCTTGGACAACCGGACGTCCCAGGAGAGGTAGGCGTTGTCCCGCCGCAGCGTGTTGCGCTTGAGGATCGAGTTGTCAGGGCAGATCCGATCTTTGGGCGAGGTGGCCCGCACCCCGGTGCCGGTGTTGCCGGCGCCGCACTGCTCCGAGGTCGGCTGGGCCGAGTAGGCGCTCAGCCGGTTGTTGAAGTACACGTTGCCCGGGAGGATGGCCAGGAACCAGGCGTTGAACCGATGCCGCTGGTCGCGGTCGCTCCAGTTGTACTCCGGGGCGAGGTTGTCGGCCCTGGCGTAGCGGAACGAAAATGGATCCCGCTCGTTATCGTCGTCCGACTTGTCGAACGAGAGGGTGTAATTGAACTGGTACTGAAAGCGCGCCCCGGTCATCCGCTTGAGCGAAACGGTGATGCCGTTGTACTGCGAGCGCGCCGAGCTCTGGACCACCGTCAACGCGCCGATCCCGTTCCCGCCGCCGAGCGCGCTGGTCCACGGCCCGACAGTGCCGTCGCCGAAGACCGGATCATTGGCGTTGAAGAAGCGGGTCAGGTTGTCGGTCCGGGCGTAGGTGTAGGTCAGTCCGGCCGACATCCCGCTCCCGACCTCCCGCTCATACCCGAGCGATGCGCTGAAGGTGCGTGGATTCTGGAAGTTCTTGTCGAACACCGTCACATCGGGCCGGAACGGCCCGCCCGCGGGTGAGGGCAACAGTTCGCCGTAGATCGGCGGGGGCCCGAGGATCCCGATCAACGCGCTGTTCCGGAACAGGGTCTGTCCGATCGAGCCGTTGGTGCTGCGGGTCCCGGCCAGGTTGAGGCCCGGCGTCCGGGCGTAGTAGATCCCGGCGTTGGCCCGCACGACCGACCTCCCGTCCCCGTGCACGTCGTAGGCGATCCCCAGCCGCGGCTGCAGCATGCCGTAGTCCGAGGGGATGGTCCCGTCGGACGGGAACGCGAAGTCCCCGGCCGCCGTGCTGGAGATCGTCCCGATGAGCGGCGCGAAGAAGACCTGGTCCGGCGGGGTGATCGGGTCGGGCTGGATCTGGGCCTCCCACCGCACGCCGTAGTTGATCGTCACGTTGGATCGCGGCTTCCAGCTGTCCTGCAGGAAGAGGGCGATCTCATTCTGGGTGATCGTCTGCGTGCCCGCCTGTTCGACGGTCAGCCCTCCCACACCGGCCTGCTGCAAGTAGAGGATCACCGGACCGGTGATGTGCTCCCCCGCCGGGCAGGCGCCGGTGAGCGAGCTCGGGGTCGCGGCGTCGGTGACGTCGTCGGCGCACTCCACATACAGCGGGCCGTTGGCGACGTAGTTCTGGAAGCCGGCGACCGAGCCGAACGCCATCCGGCCGTTGCCGAAGCCGACGAAGGTCTGGGTGGCCGCGGTCCGGTTCCACTCAGCGCCGACCTTGAAGAGGTGTTCGCCCCGCACCAGGGAGAGGTTGTCGAGCACCTGGAACCGGGTGTCGTGGGCGGTGATCGGGAGGAAGAAGGGCATGCCGAACCGGGCCCCGCGGAAGTCGCCGTTGCCGTCGATGAAGCCGACGTCGGTGTCGGGGAAGGGCCGGCCGGTCGCCGGGTTGGTCGGACCGTCATACGGACGGGGCCGGTCCTCCCGGGCGAACTGGAAGCGGAACTCGTTGGACATCGCCGACGAGACCACCGTCGTCAGGCTGCCGTTCAGCGCGTTCGAATAGTCGCGCTCGAGGCCGTTGGCGCTCCGCCCCCAGTAGTCGACGTCGAAGGTGCCGTTCTCCTGCCGCGAGTTGGTGTAGTTGTACTTGAGCGAAGCGTTGCTCCGGGAGCCGAGACGGACGTCCACCTTGGCCAGGAGGGCATTGGCGTTGTTGGTCCGGCTGATGGGGCCGAAGTCCCCGGCCAGCGTTCCACCGAACGCCGTGCCGAGGTAGGTCTGCAGCGTCGGATCGACCGCGATCCCCCGGTTGCCCTGCTTGGTCTCGGAGAACACTTGCTGGTCGTAGGCCAGGAAGAAGAAGGCCCGGTCCCGGATGAGCGGGCCCCCGAAGGTCGCGCCGAACTGCTGCTGGGAGAAGTCGGGGCTGAACCCGGTCGCCGTCCCGTTCGATGCCGTGTGAGCGAAGTCGGCCGACAACCCGTCGTTCTTGAGGAAAAAGTGGGTCGACCCGTGGAATTCGTTGGTGCCCGACTTGGTGATGACGTTGACGAAACCCCCGCCCGACCGGCCGAATTCCGCGTTGGCCCCGTCGGAGACCACCACGAAGTCCTGGACGGCATCGAGGTTGAACGTGAAGGCCGGCCGCTGCCCGCCGCGCTGTTCGCCGAAGAAGGGGTTGTTGAAGTCGGCCCCGTCCACCGACACGTTGTTGTGGATGCCGCGCTGCCCGCCGATGCTGAGCTCGTCCCCGTCGGGACCTTGCACGATGGCAACGTTGGGGGTCAGGGTGGTGAAACTGAAGACGTTACGGCCATTGTTGGGGAGGCCCGCGAGCGCCTCGGCTCCCAGGCGGGTGGCCGACTCCGAGCGGCTGACATCAACGGGCGCACCTTCCCCGAACACTGTGAGCTCCTGCAGCTCAATGGCCTGGGCCGCCAGCGCGAAGCGCAGGTCCACTGACTCGCCCAGGCGCAGCACCACGCCGGACCGCCGGGACTCCCGGAAGCCGAGCGATCGCGCGCTCACATCGTACGTGCCCACCCGGAGGAGGGTGGCGACGAAGACGCCCCGGTCATTGGTGACGAGGCTGCGCTCGGCGTTGGTCTCCCGGTTCCTGAGGATGATCACCGCGCCGGACACCGTCCTGCCAGAGGAGTCCGATACGGTGCCCCGGATGATCCCGGTGCTGGCCTGGGACTGGGCCCGGAGTGATCCCGGCAGGGCGGTGAGGCCCAAGAGGAGGAGGAGGAGCGGGGCCGAACGCTGACGGACCGCGGGAGGTAGCATCTTTGGACTCCTCGGGGAGGGGAGGGCGACGGGACAATTTGGGGGTGGGGGGACTGGGATACGGTATCGCGCCAGAGCGGAAACAGCAAGCGCCCGGCGGCCGAGGGAGCCCCCCGCCAAGTAGTCTGCCGCCCTCCGATCGGTCGGCCCGAGACGCACAACGGGATCCCCTGCAAGGCAGGGGACCCCGTCGCCCTACCGGCTCCTCAGAACGCGAGCCAGGCGAGGATCTCTCGCCGGGTCGGGTCGGCCAGGGCGGCGAAGGCCGCGTCGAGCCGAGCGACGGCAGTGCTGGTGAGGCGATGCTTTGGGTTGCGCCGCCGTGGCGCATGGCGCTACTTCCAGCGACTCCGCTGTTCGTAGTACCCCCGCTGCGCGCTCTTCGGCGTGGCGCTTCACCCCTCCGCCGGGGTCTCGGCGATCGCCACCTGTACCGACAACGAGAGGCTCACGCGATGCTGACCACACGGCGCATTGTCACTCTGGCCACTCTGTGCGCGATCGCCCTGGTCGCCCCGCTGGCCGGGCAGCGGCCCTCCGCCTGGCTCGACGCGTCGGTCGGGGCGGGGAGCGGCGCCCAGCGCGTTGCCGCCAGTGCGTGGCATCCCGTTGTCACTCTGGCGGGACGCGTCCACCTGGGGTTTGGCGCGCGAGTCTCCGCCTACGCCGGCGACCCGACAGACTACACCAACCGCGGGACGGTGCAAGGCAACCTGACTTCCAAGTTCACCATCGACCCCGCGGTCTATGCGATCAACGCCGGGGTCTTCGGCGAGCTGAGCCTCGGCGGCCCCGTAGCCGTCGGAGCGAACCTTGACCTCCTGGGCTTGGCCTCCGGGCCCACTCGCACCGCCGGTGCGCTCACGGCAAAGCCTCAGGCGGGCTCGTACTTTCAGTACGGCTCGGCGGATCACGGCGCGCTCAATTCCGAGTTCTTCGCCGCACTGCGGGTCGCACCCCGGGTCCGGGTACGCGTCGGCCTCAGCCACTATGTCACCAACTACACGGTCACCGATACCGCCGCCGCGGCCGCACCGAGCAGCCGCTACCAGAGGTTCGAGACCATGCCCTTTGTCGCCGTCGCGGTGCGGTTGTAGCTCTCGGCGCGGGAGCCATCGGTTTCCGAAAGTCGTCCACGTTGACCCGCACGAGGCTCCATGTTCGCACGTCACCCCTGTCAAGTTCTGCGGTTGCTCGCGGCGCTCGCCCCACCCGGATAGTCGCACCATCCTTCCCCGGAGGCACTGATGCAGGCCAACATGGGTACCATCGATCGTGTCGTTCGCACGCTCGCCGCCATCACCGTCGCGGTGCTCTATTTCACCGGACGGATCAGCGGCACCGTCGCCATTGTGCTCGGTCTCTTCGCAACAATCTTCCTGCTGACCAGCCTGGTCTCCTGGTGCCCCGGG
This sequence comes from Gemmatimonadales bacterium, assembly GCA_039917855.1. Taxonomy (GTDB): domain Bacteria; phylum Gemmatimonadota; class Gemmatimonadetes; order Gemmatimonadales; family GWC2-71-9; genus CAMLHU01. Next base: position 31,626 of record JBDSIR010000009.1, read on the forward strand.
TACCTCCCCTTCGGGCTTTCCACCACAAAGCGGCCGCCGAGCACCCCGGCGCCCTGACCATGCGGCTCCGCACCATCCTCCTCGTGGGCCTGGCCCTGCTCGGCGCTCCGGCCGCCGCGCGCGCCCATCCCGGCTCGGGGATCGTCGTGGACCGCGCCGGGAACGTCTTCTTCGTCCAGGCGGGGACGCACGTCGTCTGGAAGCTGAGCCCCGCCGGGATCGTGACGAAATTCGTGGAGGCCGACATCGTGCGCCTCCCGCACCACCTCGTGCTCGACCGCGAGGGGACCTTGTACTTCGCGTCCGACTTCGACGGCAGGATCTGGCGCGTCCGCCCTGACGGTTCCCTGGTCGAATTCTTCAACACCAACCGCATCGTGGGCGACTCCAACGTGATCATCGGAAGCTGGGGCGATCCGTTCACGATCGACTCCTCCGGCGACGTCTACGCACTCCGGTCACCCAACGACTCGGCGATCGTGCACATCACGCCCGACGGGAGGGTCACTTCGGTCGCGACCCGGGCGCGCTTCGGCCGGCTCCACTTCCGCTCGATGGCCTGGGGCGCGGACGGCGCGCTCTACCTGACCGACGCCGACCGGGTGTGGCGCATCGTCGGCGACAGCGCGACGCCAATCGTGCCCAGCGGCGTGCGGCTGCTCCAGGCCGCCGGGCTCGCGGTGGACCACGAGGGGAACATCTACGTCGCGGACTTCGCCGCGAAGCGGGTGGTGCGGCTCGGGCGCGATGGCACGGCGAACACCCCTCCGGCACTGGCCGGCCTGTCGCTCAGTGGTCCGTGGGGCGTGACGATCGCACCCGACGGGAGCGTCTACGTCCTGGATCATCCGTCGGGCGGTGTCGCGGTGTGGCGCGTTCGGGATGACGCCGCCGAGCGACTCTATTCCTGGCACAGCCCGAGGGTCTATCTGGGCGCCATCATGTTGGCCCTCCTGTCGCTGCTCCTCGCCGCCCAGACGATGGCGCGGAGACCGGGAGGAGTCGTCGACTGGCTGGTGTGGATGGTGGTCGTGGCGACCGCCGTGGGCGCCCTGTATTGGGTGGGCCGCGGGGTGGTCGTCTTCTCCTGGCTCCGCCACCCCATCCTGCTGCTCTTCCTGTTCGGCGGGTGGAGATCCTGGCGGCGCATCGGCGCTGGAGGAGGCCCGGCGCGCGGGGCCGAGCCGGCGCCGCCGGGATAGCGATCGGCGCCACACCGGCGGTTGTTCGCCCCTCCCGCGCACGGTACTTTCCGCCATGCCGATCGACCTCCCGATCCCGACCCTCGTTGACCTCACCGAACGACTTGCCATCGCCGGCCTGATCGGCCTCGCCGTCGGCATCGAGCGGGAGTGGTCCGCGCCGGCCTCCGGCCCCGAACGACGCTTCGCCGGCCTCCGCACCTTCCTGCTGATCGGCCTGCTCGGCGGCCTTGCCGGCGCCCTGGTCGCGACCGGATTCCTCCTCCCCGCCACAGTGCTCCTCGCCGCCGGCGGCGGCTTCATCGTCGCGGCGTACGTGATGGCGATCCGGCGTCCGGAGCAGCAGCTCGACGGCACCACCGAGGCCGCGGCCCTCGTCGTCCTCGGTCTTGGTCTCCTCGCCGGGCTCGACTACCTGGCGCTCGCCGCGGGGGCGGTGGCCGTCGTGGTCTTCGCGCTCGGGGAAAAAGTCCGGCTGCACCGCCTGGTGCACGCGATCGACCAAGCCGAGCTGCGCGCGGCGATGCAGTTCCTCGTGCTGGCGTTGGTGATCCTGCCGCTCCTGCCCCCGGGACCGTACGAGGGACTCTGGGGCTTCCGACCCCGGAGCCTCTGGACCATCGTCCTGATCCTTTCAGGGGTCAATTTCGCGGGATACATCGCCCGCCGGGCGATCGGCCCCGCACGCGGCTACGTGGTCACCGGCCTGATCGGCGGCACGATCTCGTCCACCGCCGTCACCCTCCAGTTCGCCCGGCTGAGTCGGAGCGAGCCGAAGCAGGGGGCGGCGCTGGCACTCGGGGTGGTCGGCGCCTGCACCGTGCTCCCGCTCCGCGTCTTCCTGGTCACCGCGGCGCTCAACCTCACGGTCGCCTGGGCGCTGGTGCCATACCTGCTCCCCGCATTCGCGGTCGGGCTGATCTTCATTCTGGTTGGCCTCCGCCGTCCGGTGCACGGGAAGACCCCCCCGCCGGACGGGCGAAGCCCCCTGCACCTCGGCGCCGCGCTGCAGATGGCGGTGGCGTTCCAGCTCTCGATGCTCGTGCTGGAGTACACGAGCAGTCGCTGGGGCACGGGCGGGCTATTCGGCACCGCGGCACTGCTCGGCCTCACCGACGTGGATGCGCTGACCGTCTCGATGGCGCGCCTGACGGGCGCGGCCGACCTGCCCGCGCTGGCCGCGCGCGGAATCGCCATCGGCATCGCTTCCAACACCTTGACCAAGTTCACCATCGCCGCGGTGATCGGCACCTCGACCTTCCGGCGCTGGACCCTGCTGGGACTGACCGCGCTCTTCGTCGCGATCGGGATCGTGCTCCTGTGATCCCTGCCCCTGAAGCCTTGCGGCGCCTGCGCGAGGGCAACCGTCGCTTCGCCGATAATCTCAGCGGCTCCGACGCCGCGCTCAATCACGACCGGCGGGCGGAGCTCACCAGTGGCCAGGAACCGTTCGCCATCATCCTCGGCTGTTCCGACTCGCGGGTCCCCGCCGAGCTGGTGTTCGACCAGGGGCTGGGCGACCTCTTCGTGATCCGGGTCGCCGGCAACATCGTGGCCCCGTCACAGATCGGGAGCGTCGAGTTCGCCGCCGAGAAATTCGCGACCCGACTGGTGGTGGTCCTCGGTCACACCCAATGCGGTGCCATCGATGCCACGGTCGACGAGCTGCAGCGCGCCAGCGGATCACGCTCCAGGAACCTCGCGGCGATCGTCGACCGAGTGCGCCCGTCGGTCGAAGGGCTGTTGCCCGCCTTCCGTCACGACCGCGCGGCGCTCACCCGCGAGGCGGTGCGGGCCAATATCCGCGCATCGGTGGACCATCTGCGGCAAGGCTCCGAGCTCCTCGAGGAGCTCATACTGAAGAAGGGGCTCACGGTGGTCGGCGCGGAATATTCCCTCGAGACCGGATTGGTGGAGTTCTTCAACGATGCCTGAGATGACCAGACCGCCCCGCTGGGTCATCGCTGCCTTCCTCGCCGCCGCGTTGCTGGTGAGCGCATGGCTGATGCTCCGCGTCAACAGCAGCGGGGAAGCGCGGGAGTGCCGGGCGCGGTACCGGTCGGCGCACACGGCGGCGGACACCGCGCTGGTGGACCAGTCGGTCCCGACGCACGACAGCGCGGATATCGAGGTCCACTCCTGCGGATTCATTCGGAGAACTGCACGCTGGTAGTAGACCCGACCTGCCCCAACCCCGACACCCCGATCAGAGGATCAGCCCTTGCCCGCCATCATCCAGTGCCAATGCGGCCACCGTGTCGAGCTCAAGGACGAGTACGTCGGGCGCTCGGTCAGCTGCCCCAGGTGCGGGACGGTCAACGTTGCGACCGCGGCGGCCGTCGCCGCGCCCGCCACCGACGACCCCGCCTTCGCCCGGGACAAATTCCTCCTGAAGCAGAAGGTGCTGACGATCAACGAGCAGTACGACGTGGCCGATGAAACGGGGAAGGTCCTGCTCTTCGTGGAGCGACCCACCCATTTCCTGCGGAGCATGGGCGCGCTCCTTGTCGCGATCATCGTCGGGGTCAGCGTGGTCGGCGGCGGTGTCACCCTCTCCGACTCCCTCGGCAAGGGGATCCTGTCCGACAGTGTCATCATGCTGGCGTTCGTGGGCGGGTTCGCGGCGTTCCTGGTGATCGTGGTGGCCCTTTCGCCCAAGCGGCACGTGACCTTCTATCGCGACGAGGCCCGGGAACAGCGGGTCCTCGAGATCCTGCAGGACAAGAAGTTCCAGCCCATAACCGCCACCTACACTGTGCGCGACCCCGACGGCCGGGTCATCGGCCTTCTGCGGAAGAACTTCCTCTACAACATCTTTCGGAAGCGCTGGCTCTGCCTCGCGCCGGACGGGAGCATGCTCTGCATGGCGATCGAGGATTCCCTGATCCTGTCGCTTCTCCGGCGTTTCCTGGGACCCTTCTTCGGCCTGCTCCGGACCAATTTCATCATCCTCTGGCGCGATACCGATACCGTCCTCGGGGAGTTCAACCGGAAGTTCACCCTGCTCGATCGGTACGTACTCGATCTGAGCGATGACCGCAGCCGGCGCCTCGACCGGCGGATCGCGCTCGCCCTCGGCGTGATGCTCGATACCGGGGAGCGCCGGTGAGCGACGAAGTTCCGCTCGAGCTCACCGACGACATGCTCGCGGCGGCGCCGGCTCAGGCCGACACCCGCATTGACCTCGAGCAGGGGATGTCGTACGCCCCGCGCGTGACCCTGACCCTGATCGCGCTCTGTGTGGTGGTGTTCGGATGGGAGGTGGCGACCGGTGCGCTCGCGAACAGCGCCGCGATCATTGGGGCGGGCGCGCTCTCCCGCGAGCGTGTGCTGGCGGGCGAGGTGTGGCGACTCGCCACCCCGATGGTGCTGCACGGCGGGTTCGGCCATCTCTTCGGCAATTGCCTGGCGCTCTATACTCTCGGGGTGGCCCTGGAGCACACGGTGGGATGGGCCCGGACCGGCGGGCTCTTCGTCGGAAGCGGGATCGTCGCTTCCTTGACCAGTCTGGCCTCGGGTCCCGGACCCTCGGTGGGCGCCTCGGGTGCGATCTTCGGCATGATGGGGGCGCTCATCGTGATCCTCTATCGGTATCGTTCGGTCCTGCGGCTGCGCGACAATCGCGTCATCGTCGTCCTCGTGGCCTGGTCGGGGTACACCCTGTTCACCGGACTATTCACCCCCTACGTGGACAATGCCGCGCACGTCGGAGGATTGGTCGCCGGGGCCCTGCTTGCCAGCCCCCTGCGCCCCGAACTTCTCACCGGGCGCCCGGTCACCAACGATCTTCACAGGTGGAGGGAGGCCATATGAGCCGAATTCGAGTCCTCGTGGGTACGAAGAAGGGTGCGTTCATCCTGACCTCGGATGGCAAGCGCGCCGACTGGAAAGTGAGTGGTCCGCATTTCTCGGGGTGGGAGATCTACCATCTCAAGGGATCGCCGGCCGATCCCGACCGGATCTACGCCTCGCAATCGAGCGGGTGGTTCGGACAGGTGATCCAGCGCTCCGATGACGGCGGCGCCACCTGGGAGGCGGTCGGCAACACCTTCGCGTACGACGGTGTGCCGGGCACTCACATGTGGTACGATGGCACTCCGCACCCGTGGGAGTTCAAGCGGGTCTGGCACCTCGAGCCCTCCCGCACCGATCCCGATACGGTGTTGGCCGGAGTGGAGGATGCGGCACTCTTCCGCACCACCGACGGCGGGAAGAACTGGTCGGAGCTGGCGGGGCTCCGGGGCCACCCCTCCGGCCCAAAGTGGCAGCCGGGCGCCGGTGGGATGGGGCTGCACACCATCCTGGTCGATCCGACCGATCCCAAGCGCATCCATATCGCCATCTCGGCGGCGGGGGTCTTCCGCTCGGAGGATGGCGGAACGAGCTGGAAACCGACCAACAAGGGGCTCAGCTCCCAGTTCCTCCCCGACCCCGCCGTCGAGGTGGGACATTGCGTGCATCGGATCGCGATGCATCCGTCGCGTCCCAAGGTGCTGTTCATGCAGAAACATTGGGACGTGATGCGGAGCGATGACGGGGGCGACAACTGGCGGGAGATCAGCGGCGACCTCCCGACCGATTTCGGTTTCCCCATCGAGGTGCACGCGCACGAGCCCGAGACCGTCTACGTCGTCCCCATCACCAGCGACTCGCTCCACTACCCCCCCGAGGCGAAGCTCCGGGTCTATCGCAGCAAGTGCGGGGGGAATGAATGGGAGCCACTCACCAAGGGGTTGCCGCAGCAGGATTGCTACGTGAACGTCCTGCGCGACGCGACGGCGGTCGACGGGCTCGACAAGTGCGGCGTCTATTTCGGGACCACGGGGGGACAGGTGTACGCGTCCCCTGACGGCGGGGACCACTGGACGCCGATCGTACGCGATCTCCCCGCGGTCCTCTCGGTCGAGGTCCAGACCCTGTCGTGATCCGGGTCGTGCTGCCGGCCCACCTCCGGACCCTGGCCAAGGTCGACAGTGACGTGAGTTTGACCGTCGCTGGCAGTATCACGCAGCGAAGCGTGCTCGATGCCCTTGAATCGGCGTACCCGATGCTCCGCGGCACCGTCCGCGATCAGGGGACGCTCAAGCGGCGTGCCTTCGTGCGCTTCTTCGCCTGTGGCGAGGACCTGTCGCACGCCTCACCCGACTCCCCCCTTCCCGACGCCGTGGCCTCCGGGAATGAGCCATTCCTGGTGGTCGGCGCGATCGCCGGCGGCTAGCTGAAGCTTCCCTCGCGGGGGGCAAGTCCCTACTATCAGAGTCCCTCCGCAACGACCAATCTGGAACGTATGGAACATCGTCACGTACACTTCGGGATCCTCAGCCTGGTCACCCTCGCGGGTGCGGGCTGCAGCCACGCTACCCAGAACGTCCTGACCGTCACCACCCCGGCTCCGGTCCCCGCCGCCACCCCGCCGATCATCCGGACCGGGGCGAGTGCGGTCGCCGACAGCGTACGCCACGGCTTCACCCAGGCCGACGTGGACTTCATGAGCGGGATGATCAGCCACCATGCCCAGGCCCTGGTGATGGCGCGGTGGGCGCCGACCCACACCACGAATCCTGAAGTGCAGCGCCTCAGCGCGCGGATCATCAACGCCCAGAGCGACGAGATCCGGACGATGCAGACGTGGCTCAGCGACCAGCGCCAGGTGGTCCCCGAAGCCGATCCCGCAGGGATGCGGATGACGATGAACGGAATGACTCACACGATGCTGATGCCGGGCATGCTCACTCCGGACCAGATGCGCCAGCTCGACCAGGCGCGGGGCAAGGAGTGGGACCGGCTCTTCCTGACCCTGATGATCCAGCACCATCGCGGCGCGATCTCGATGGTGGAGCAGCTCTTCGGTGCCCCCGGCGCCGCCCAGAACGACCTGGTCTTCAAGTTCGCCTCCGATGTCCAGGCCGATCAGAGCACCGAAGTGACCCGGATGCAGTCGATGTTGCTGGCGATGGGGGCCCCCCCCGCGCCTTCGCGATGATGCCCGATCTATCCGTCCCTGTGCGCTTTCCTCCAACCGGAACACCCATGCCCACCGTCTCCACCTCGGTCCGTGCCTTCACGATCGTGGCCGGACTTGCCTCGCTCGCCGCGTGCGGCCCGCAGGCCGGCGGCAACAGCTTGACGCCGCTGCCCTCCACCAACGTCTCCCCCCTCGCCCCCAAGCCCGATCCGCGCGTCGGACTCCGGGCCGGCCGCTTCGACGCCCAGCAGGCGGCGTGGAACCTCCGGCTGGTCTCGACCTCACCGTCGACCGGGTCGTTCGACCACGTCACCAACAGCGACCTGGCCTTCCTCGGCAAGTACGCCATCCAGGGGAACTACAACGGGTACCAGGTCTGGGACATCTCCGACCCGGCACATCCGTCCCTCACCACCGCCTACCTCTGCCCCGCCTCGCAGAGCGACGTGTCGGTCTACAAGAACCTCCTCTTCGTCTCGGGTGAAGGGCTCTCCGGCCGCATCGACTGCGGCACCCAGGGAGTCCGCGATACGGTGAGCAGCGACCGGCTCCGCGGCCTCCGCATCTTCGACATCACCGACATCGCCCATCCGCGGAACGTGGGCAACGTGCAGACCTGCCGCGGCTCCCACACCCACAGCGTGCTGGTGGACCCGCGCGACTCCGACAACGTCTACGTCTACATCTCGGGCTCAGCGGGCGTCCGTTCCCCCAACGAACTGCCGGGGTGCGTCAGCGCCTTCCCCGACGAGGATCCCAACTCGGCGCACTTCCGGATCGAGGTCATCAAGGTCCCCTTGGCCCATCCGGAGCAGTCGGCCATCGTGAGCCATCCGCGGATCTTCAATGATCTGGCCGCGCCGCCGACCCACGGCGATGCGCCGGCCGACGCCGCCGCCCGCCAGGCGCGGCTCGACTTCGCCCGCGCTCACGGCGGATTCACCTACAAGATCGGCGATGACGAGAACGTGCTGCCCGACGGCTTCGTCCGCAGCCTGCTGGACAGCGTGGTGAAGGCCCGGAACGGGACCGGGGCGCCGACCGGCGCCGACAGCGCCGCCCTCCGAGCCGCGATCCAGCCCATGGTCGACCGGATGGTCGGCGCCGGCGGCCCGCGGCGTGCCCCGACCGGCCCGGACCAGTGCCACGACATCACCCTCGCCCCCGCCCTCGGCCTCGCCGGCGGCGCCTGCGGCGGGTACGGCCTCCTGCTCGACATCCGCGACCCCGCCAACCCGGTCCGGCTCGCCGCCGTGTCCGACTCCAACTTCTCCTACTGGCATTCGGCCACGTTCAACAACGACGGCACCAAGATCCTCTTTTCGGATGAATGGGGCGGCGGCGGTCAGCCGAAGTGCCGCGCCAGCGACAAGCGGGAGTGGGGCGCCAACGCGATCTTCACGATCGCCAACGGTCAGATGACCTTCCAGAGCTATTACAAGATGCCGGCCGCCCAGACGGTGCACGAGAACTGCGTGGCCCACAACGGCTCGCTGATCCCGATCCCGGGTCGGGACGTGATGGTGCAGGCGTGGTATCAGGGTGGCATCTCGGTGTTCGACTGGACCGACGCGGCGCATCCGGTCGAGATCGCCTTCTTCGACCGCGGTCCGGCCGACTCGACCCGCCAGGGCGCCGGCGGCTCCTGGTCGGTGTACTGGTACAACGGCTCGATGGTGAGCTCCGAGATCGACCGGGGGCTCGACATCTTCGCCCTGACGCCGAGTACCTTCATCTCGCAGAATGAGATCGACGCGTCCAACACGGTCCACCTCGACTACCTCAACGTCCAAGGACAACCGCACTATTCGTGGCCGGCGAGCTTCGCGCTCTCGCGCGCCTACCTCGACCAGCTCGAGCGGACCAATGGGCTCGCGGGCAGCCGCATCAGCGCTGCACGGAACGCCCTCACCGCCGCCGAAAGGATGTCGGGCTCTGCCCGCACGGCGGCGCTCCACACCCTCGGTCGTCAGCTCGACGCCGACGCGGCAGGCACGATGGAAAGGGCCAAAGTTCGCACCCTCGCGGCCTCGGTGCATTCGCTGGCCGGCGGGATGTGAGGAGCTGAGAGTCTAGAGTCTAGAGTTTAGAGTCTGGAGTTTGGAGTGAGGAGTCAGGGGGTGTCGCCCTCTGGCTCCTTTCTCTTTCATCCTTCTACCGGGGCGCTACCTTATTTGGATGCGCCCTACCCTTCTTCTGCTGGCCGTGCTCGCCGCACCCGCCGCTGCCCAATCTGCACCGCTCACCCCTCCCGACTCCGCGCTCCTCTACCGGATCCTCACCGCCGAGGACCACCGCGACCGCAATGACAGCGCGCTCGTCGAGGGGGGGCGTCACCCGGATGCGCGGATCCGCTCGCTCGCGACCCGTGCCCTCGCCCGCATCACCGACTCGACCTATGCCGCGCGTCGCGACGGACCGTCGTATGCCCCGCGCGCGGCGTGGCCCCTCCCTGAGTGGCGCCCCCGGTACGATTCGCTTCGCACCAAGCGCCACGACTGCACCGCGCTCGAGCACGCGATGCAGGATGGCGTCGTGCAGGTCCGGCTCCGGGCGATCGACCTGCTTTCGCTCATGTGCGCCGACAGCGGGACGATCATTTCCCGGTTGCCGGCATGGGTCGATGCGCTTGAGGACCGTTCACTGTCTGCCCTGGCCCCGCCAGTGCGCTGGTCATGGCACACCGCGGCCCACGCCCTGGTGGCCCTGGCGCGGCTTCGCCCCGGGCTGGCCGGAGCACGCGTGGTCCGCCTGTCGACCCACCGGCAGTGGGAAGTGCGGATGTACGCAGCGCGCGCGGCGGTGGAACTCAAGGACACCACTCTTCTCCGCCAGCTGGCGCGGGACCGCGATGACAATGTACGGGAGGCAGCGATCGACGGGTTGGCCCAGCTTGCAGGTCACGCGGAAGACTCGGTGTACCTCCAGGCACTCAACAGTTCCGGTGCCCAGGCGGTGCGGGCTGCGGCCATCGCCCTCAAAGGAACAGCCTACCCCGACGCCCCGCGCCTCCTCGACCGCGCCCTCCGCCGCTGGCTCCGCCGCCCGAATGACTCCGAGCGCGATGTGCGCCTTGCGCTCCTCACCGCCGCCGGCCGCCCCGCGACCGACGACCGCCCATTCTCCGGACCGGCTCCCCTCCCCGCCGAGGTGGTCGCGCTCGCCCTCGGCGCCGATATCCGGCTTCGGGTGACGATGGCAGCAGCGAACGGAGGCGGCGTGTTCATCGTGGGGTTGCGTGGCGACGTGGCCCCCATCACGGCCGCACGCATCGTCGCCCTTGCCGAACGGGGCTATTACGATGGGCTGCGCTGGCACCGGGTGATCCCTGATTTCGTGACCCAGGGCGGGGGCCCGGGGGCGAACGAGTACGTCGGCTATCCCCGATTCTTCCGGGATGAGCTCGGGACGATCCCGCACCTGCGTGGCGGTGTCGGCATGAGCACCCGCGGCCACGACACCGGCGACGCGCAGTGGTTCTTCGATCTGAGCGACAACGCGCGGTTGGACAAGGACTACACTCTCTTCGGCGTAGTGGTCGAAGGGATGGACGTCGTGGACCGGATACTTGAAGGGGACGTCATCGGGACCATCAGACTGGAGCGTCACTGATGCACAAGCGCGATTTCCTCCGTGGCCTCGCCGGCGGCTCCCTCGCCCTGCTCTTCGGCGACGACCTCTGGGCCCGCTACGCCGCCCTCCCGCCGGCCCTTCTGGCCGAAGATGAGCGATTCTGGGCCACCATCCGTCGCCGCTACCGCCTGACCGACCAATACATCAACCTCGAGAATGGCTACTACTCGATGCAGTCGGAGCCGGTGCTCGAAGCGTTCATCGGACATGTGCGCGCGCTGAACCGCGAGGCGGCGCACTACATGCGCACCCGGATGCCCGATGACAAGCTCGCGGTGCGCACTCGCCTTGCCACGTTGGCGGGGTGCACCCCCGAGGAATTGATCATCACCCGCAACACCACCGAATCGCTTGACACGGTGATCGCGGGCCTCGACTGGCAGGCGGGAGACGAGGCGGTGTTCGCGGATCAGGACTACGGCGCGATGCGCGACATGTTCGCCCTGCAGGCGCGGCGCCACGGCATCGTTGCGCGAAGCGTCTCGCTCCCGATGGACCCGGCCACCGACGAGGAGATCATCCAGCTGTACGAGCGCGCCCTCTCCCCCCGCACGCGGCTCCTGATGATCTCGCAGCTGGTGAACATCACCGGACAGATCCTCCCGGTGGCGGCCATCTGCGACATGGCGCACCGGCACGGCGTCCCCGTGATGGTCGACGGGGCCCACGCGTTCGCGCAGCTCGACTTCACCATCCCCGAGCTCCACTGCGATTACTACGGCGCCTCGCTCCACAAGTGGCTCGGCGCCCCCCTCGGCTCCGGGATCCTCTATGTGCGGCGCGACCGGATCGCCGCGCTTTGGCCCATCTACGCCGACCTCGGAATGGCCGACGACGACATCCGGAAACTCAATCACACCGGCACCCACCCTTGCCACACCGACCTGGGGATCAGCGACGCCATCGACTTCCACCAGATGATCGGCATCCAGCGGAAGGAAGCGCGCCTACGCTATCTCCAACGCTACTGGACCGACCAGGTCCGGGGCCATCCCGGCATCACGCTCAACACCCCGACCGACCCGCGCCGTTCCTGCGCCATCGCCAACGTCGGGATCGCCTCCCTGACCCCGGGCCAGCTCTCCCAGGTGCTGCTCGAGCGGTTCCATGTCTACACCGTGGCGATCGACAGCGCCGGTGTGCGTGGCGCCCGGATCACTCCTCAGCTCTTCACCAGCACCGCCGAACTCGATACCCTTGTCCGCGCACTGAAGACCCTCGCCGCCTGACGGTGGTACCTTCCACCCCGTGCGTATCATCGCCGGGAAGTTCGCCGACCGAAGCTTGACCCCGCCCGCCGACCCGCGGGTGCGGCCCACCGCTGAGCACGTCCGCGGGGCGCTGCTCGACATCCTCGCGCCGCACCTACCCAAGGCCCGGGTCCTCGACCTCTTCGCCGGCACCGGGGCCCTCGGCCTCGAGGCGATCTCGCGCGGGGCGGCCTTCGCGGACTTCGTCGAGTTCCGACCCGCCAGCCTCCACGCGCTCAAGGCCAACGTCGCCGCCCTCCGACTCAAGGAACGGACGCGGGTGTTCAAGAAGGACGCGATGCTTTTCATCGCCGCCCTCGAGCCGGGGAGCTACGACCTCGCCTTCGCTGACCCGCCGTACGAGTCGAAGGTGCTCGACCGGTTGTATGAGATATGGAAAGCGCGACCGTTCTCCCGGCTCCTGGCGGTCGAACACGCCCGGGCGCACAAGATGCCGGCGGGGATCGAGCGCCGGGCGTTCGTGGACACGACGGTGACGGTGTACGAGGCGCAGACCCAGTAGCGTCGGGCTGGTGATCGCGAGACCGCGAAGGAGCGAAAGGCTCTTCGGTGCCGATAGCTGCGTCCCGACCACCAGAAAGTTCCCTTTGCGCAGTGCTGCGGGCTCCCAGGGGCGATTATACTCCCGGCATGGAATCGCAGATCGCCGAAGGACTGATCTACTTCGTGGTGTTCCTCTTCTCGACCACGCTCCACGAGGCCGCGCACGCTTGGACCGCCCATCGCCTGGGCGACTCCACGGCCTACCATGGGGGCCAGGTCTCGCTGAGTCCGATCCCCCACATCCGTCGCTCGCCGATGGGGATGCTGGTCATCCCCCTCATCTCGGTGGCGGTGTCGGGGTGGCCCATCGGGTTCGCGAGCGCACCCTACAACGTGGCGTGGTCCCACACCTACCCCCGCCGAGCGGCGCTGATGTCGCTGGCTGGCCCGGGGGCCAACGCCCTCCTCTTCATCGCCGCCGGGCTCGCCATCCGCATCGGCGCCATGACCGGGATCTTCTCCCCGCCCGGAAGCGTCACCTTCGGCCACCTGGTCGGGACGGATCCGGACGGCTGGAATTACGCGGTCGGATTCCTTCTGGGTGCCGTCTTCTCGATGAATCTCCTGCTGATGGTGTTCAATCTCATCCCCCTCCCTCCTCTCGACGGGAGCGGCGCGATCCCCATCTTCCTCGACGAAGCGACCGGCCAGAAGTACCTCACCCTCCTGCACCGCGCGCCCGGCCTGGCCCTCCTCGGCCTGGTAGTCTCCTGGCAGGTGATCAACACGCTGTTCCATCCGATCTTCCTCGCCGCGGTGAACCTGATCTACCCCGGCGTGACCTACGGTTGAACCCGGGGAGGCGCAACGTCGAGCTGACGAACCACCGGCGGCACGATCGATGACCTGGCGGTGGCCCCTTCCGGACTGCTGTCCCGGACTGTAACGTCTGGCAACTCTCCCCCCCACACCGGAGGAACCGTGGACGACACGATGAGTGGCACTTTCTGGATCGTCTGGCTCGGCCTGATGCTTGTGGTGTTCGCCGGCATCTGGAAGACCTTCGAAAAAGCAGGCAAGCCGGGATGGGCCGCAATCGTCCCGATCTACAACGTGTGGGTGATGCTTCAGATCGCGGGGAAACCGGGATGGTGGCTCCTCCTGCTGTTCATCCCCCTGGTGAACCTCGTCATCGCCATCATGGTCTCCATCGCCATCGCCGAGCGCTTCGGGAAGGGGACCGGATTCGGGCTCGGTCTGGCGTTCCTCGGATTCATCTTCTACCCGATACTCGGTTTCGGGGACGCCACCTACGACCAAGCGCGCTGACCGGAGGGCCGACTTGAGGTGCTGAAGGCACGTTCACGAACTGGAAGGTGATCGCGAAAGCGCGACAGGGCGAAACACCGTTCCGCTTCGATGCAAGCCTCCCCGCCTCCACCAGGCTTTCCGAACTGTGGTGGGTGCGGGGCGGCTAGTTCGCGCTCGGAGCAGCGTTTCGCACTTTTGCGGTTTCGCGATCACCCCTGAGCACCCCCCAGGGATCGCGCGCCCGCGAGGACCGCGTAACTACGGAGCGAGTGCGGCTCCCTCCCTTCCAAGCGCCCACCCCTGCTAGATTCAGGCATGCGGTCGTTCGCGCACCCGGTCCTGCGCCGTTCCATTCTGGCGCTCGCCATCACCCAGTTGGTGATGTGTACCCTCGTGCCCCTCCACGACGCCACCGCGGCGACGGACAAGGGCCCCGTCCGGATCGAGCGGTCGCACAGCGTTCCAGGGGTCCCGGTCCACGATCCCGATACCTGCCCCCTCTGTCAGCTCCACTCAGCACCCCTCCTCCGCCCGGAAGAGACCCGCGTGGCACCCCCCACCGGTACGGTCCAGCGTCCTCGGGACGTTTCGACCACCCTGCCGGTGGCCCGGGCACCCCCCGCCGCCCACCAGACCCGCGCCCCACCCCTCCTCCTCGCCTGAACGACCTCGGCGCACACTGCGCCGGCGGAACGCTTCTGACGAGGATCGTCTTTCAATGACCAACATCCAGTGTCCCGCGCTCGTCTGCGCGGTTATGCTCATGACCGGATCGCTGCTCGGGGCCCAGACCCCCGCCGACTCGGCGGCTGCCGCCGAGCTTGCGGCGCTCCGCGCGGCTGCCGCGGGCGCCACGGCCACCGCCGACACCGCCCCGCGCCCGCAACAGGCCACGCTCGGCGCGAACGCGATGAATCCCGAGATCTCCGTCACCGGCGATTTCCGGATGAACTCGGTGCATCCGGGCCCCCAGACCGACAATTTCTTCGCCCGGGAGATCGAGATCGCGCTGCAGTCGGCGCTCGACCCCTTTTCCACCGCCAAGATCACCCTCGCGTTCGAGGATGGGGAGGCGAACGTGGAGGAGGGATATCTCTACTTCACCGCCCTCCCCGGCCACCTTCGGCTCGACCTCGGCCAGTTCCGCCAGCAGGTCGGCGAGCTCAACCGGTGGCACCTCCACGCCGTCCCGGAGGACGAGTATCCTCTCGTGATCCGCCGCTACGGCAGCGACGAAGGGATCGCCGCGCCCGGGGCCTCGCTGTACTGGCCCCTCCCCTTCTCGGGCAAGGCCGGGGCGTACGAACTCACCGTTCAGGCCACCACCGGCGAGAATGAAGTCCTCTTCGCCGGGGGACGCCGCCCCGCCCTCAACGCCCAGCTGGCGGGTTTCTGGCAGTTGAGCCGAGCGACCTACGCGCAGGTGAGCGTCTCGGGGCTTCACGGCACCAATCCCGACACCTCGCTCACCACAGACCTGGCCGTGGTCGCGGCCCGCTTCACCTGGCGCCCGCCGCAGCGGGCGCAGTCGCGCGAGCTCACGCTTCGCGGCGAGCTCTGGGCCCTCCGACGGAAGTTCGACCTCCCCGGCCCTGACGCCTTCGACGCCACTCGGCTCGGCGGCTATGCCGACGCGAAGCTGAAATTGGACCGGCGCTGGGTCGCCGCGGTCCGAGGCGATTACGTGCAATCTCCCGAACCCGGGGTCACGGCCCACGAGTGGGCCTTCACCCCCTCCCTCACTTACTGGCAGAGCGAGTTCGTCTTCCTGCGCGGAGTATACGAACACCTGCGCGGGATCTCCGGCGACTCGATCGACCGCCTGTCGCTGCAGGTCATCTATGCGATGGGTCCCCACAAACACGAGCTCTTCTAAATGATAAGCCTCCTCCTCTCCCTCGCCCTTGCAGCGGTGCTCGGCACCCCGCCGGCGGGGAGGACGGGCGTCGCGCCCGTCAAGGTCGTGACCTCGCTCACGTCCTACGCCGCCATCGCCCGCGAGATCACCGGCGATCGCGCCACCGTCACCGCCATCGCCGAAGGCGATGAAGACCCGCATTTCGTCCAGCCGCGGCCGAGCTTCGTGCCGCTGCTCCGGAACGCGGACCTCTTCGTCACGACGGGGATGGACCTCGAGCTCTGGGTCCCCGCCCTGCTCGACCGCGCCGGCAATCCCGGCATCCGCGAGGGGAGCCCGGGATACGTCTCTGCCCACGAGGGGATCCTCCTCCTCGAAGTGCCGACCTCGCTTTCGCGCGCCGGGGGCGATATCCACGTCCAGGGCAACCCGCACATCCACACCGATCCGATCAACGCGATCCTCATCGCACGGAACATCCTCGCGGGCCTCAAGCGGGTATCGCCCGCCAATGGCGAGTATTTCACTCAACGGGAGCAGGACTTCGAGCTGCGGATCCTCAAGTCCACCTTCGGCGAGGAGCTGGTGCGGATCATCACGCCGGCCCAGATCTTCGAGCTGGCGCGCACCGACCGGCTGATGCCCTTCCTGCAGACCAACTTCCAGGGACGGCCCCTCCTCACCCGCCTGGGCGGCTGGATGCAGCAGGCGGCGGGGTTCCGTGGCAGGGAGATCGTCTGCTACCACAAGGAGTGGGCCTACTTCAGCGCCCGCTACGGCGTCACTTGCGTGGAGTACATCGAGGCGAAGCCCGGCATCCCGCCGACGCCGCGCCACGTGCAGGAGGTCATCGCCCTGATGCGCGACCGCCACATCCCCGTGCTCTTCGCCTCCAACTACTTCGACCACGCCCAGATCCGGGAAGTGGCCGAGCGGACCAATGCCCGGGCGGTGATCGTGCCCGAGAACACCCACGGCGCCCCCGGCGTCGAGACCTACTTCGACCTGATGAACACCTGGATCGGCGAATTGGCGCAGGGTTTCGCCGGAGTGACCGTGCCGTGAGCGACTTCGCATCGATGTGGCAGGTGATGGGTCCGCCGTTCGTGGCCTGCATGATCCTGGTGGCGATCCACTCCTACCTGGGGCTCCACGTGATCGCCCGTGAGGTGATCTTCGTCGACCTCGCACTGGCCCAGATGGCGGCGCTCGGCACCACCGCCGGGCTCCTCATGGAGGTGAACCCCGGCTCGACCGGGTCCCAGCTCTTCGCCCTTGCCTTCGTGGTGATCGGTGCCGCGCTCTTCGCGGCGACCCGCACCCACGGCAAGGGGCGGGTGCCGCAGGAAGCGATCATCGGCATCGTGTATGTCGTGGCCTCGGCGGCCGCGCTGCTGATGGCCGACAAGGCCCCCCGCGGCGCCGACGCGATCAGGGACGTGCTGGTCGGGACCATCCTCTGGGTCACCTGGCCGGCCATCATCAAACTGGCGGTGGCGTACGCCATCTTCGGCGCGGCGCTCTTCGCCCTGCGGAAGCGGTTCGAGGCGATCTCCTTCCACCCGGAGGAGTCCGAGGCGAAAGGGTGGAGCCTCCGGTGGTGGGATTTCTGGTTCTATCTCATCTTCGGCGCGGTCATCACCTTCTCCGTACCGCTTGGCGGGGTGCTCCTGGTCTTCAGCTTCCTGGTGGTGCCGGCGGTGACGGCGTTCCTCTTCACCCGGAAGCCGGGCACGCTGACGGTCCTCGCGTTCTGCACCGGCACCATCGCCTCGGCCCTCGGATTGTTCCTGTCCTATCGGTACGACCTCCCCACCGGGCCCACGATCGTCTGCAGCTATGGCGTGGTGCTGATGCTGGCCGGAGTGGTGCGGAAGGTGCTGCCGGATGACGCCGCGGTGGCCTGACGGTCCGCGGGCGGGCCGATGGGACGGGGCGAGGGGCGGCCAGCTGAAACCGGGTCCTCTGCCGCACCGTCCCGCCTGGTGCCCCCGCACCCGTCGGCCCGAACCCCCCGGCCCAAGAGATCGAATGATCGCACGGATACTCACCGGCATCAGCAGTACCCTGCTCCCCCTCGCGCTCATGGCGCAGGCCCCGGGCAAGTTCCCTCCCGACTCGCTCGTCAACACCCAGGTCATCCCGCATAACACGCCGGTCATCCAGGTGGTCGGCATGATGCGCAACTTCGCCGGCGACCTCGGTGTGCGGTGCCAATTCTGCCATGTGGGAGAGGAGGGGATGCCGTTGGAGCGATTCGACTTCGCCAAGGATCAGAAGCGCACCAAGCTGGTGCCCCGCCAGATGATGTGGATGGTGGCCGAGATCAATCGGCGGGTCGACACCCTCCCGGACCGCCCCACTCCCGGGGTCCGGGTCACCTGCCGGACCTGCCATCATGGGGTGAGCCGGCCCGTTCCGCTCCAGAACGTGGTGATGGATGCCGCAGCGACAGGCGAGGCCGACTCGGCCATCCGCGCCTTCCGCGCGAAGTACTATTGCCGCGACGCATACGACTTCGGCGAGCCCTCCCTCAACATCGCCGCCTTCCGGCTGGCGCGGGCCAACCGGTTCCCGGAGGCCCTGGCACTTCTCGGTCTCAATGAGGAGTTCTTCCCCGGCTCGTCGTGGATGTATGTTTTCAGGGGCAACGTCCTGCTCCTGCGTGGGGACACCACTGGTGCCGCCGCGGCCTACCGCGAGGCGGTGCAGAGGGATTCGACGAACGCCGAGGCGCGGGGACGGCTCCGCGACATCGACCGGCGACCCTGACCCTTACTTCAGCTCGGAGGCACCGTGTTGACACTCCTCGCACTTTCGCTCGCCGCCTACTTGCCCGGCCCCGTGCCGGCCCCGCCTTGCTCCTATGGGCGCAACCAGGCGATCCCGGAATCCTCGTCGCTGAGCGAGCAGCTGCGCTGTTACCAGAGCTCCGGCCGCAAGGTGAGCGTCGCGGGGACCACGTTCGAGGATGGGCGCGCTTCGGGAGGATTCTGCATCCGCGCGGTCGCGACTGACCGGTTCCAGGTCTCAGCCTGCGCCTCATTCAGTACCGACGCCGCGCTGACCATCCCCTTCGCCTCCGTCTCGTACATCGGCGATGACCCGCGCAACGAATACGTGATGATCTACCTCAACCACTGATCGCGCGTGATCGTTGACCCTGAAGTCCCCCCGGGAGGCATCTGATGTCCGACCAGTGGACGCGGCGGCGGCAGTACATCATCGGCGCCTGAAACATCGTCGGCGGCGTGAGCGCACTTGTCGCTCCCGCACGCCATTTCGCCCAGCTCTACCCTGCCTCCCCTCCTGATCCCCTTCATCTATTGCCGCGGGAGGTCCGCTTGAGCGCCACCATCGTCACCCTGGACCTCCTGTGAACATCGTCCTCTGGGCGCTGGGCACCGGCGGCATCACCGGCGCCATCACCGTCCCCTACACCGCCATCGCCTACATTGCCGACGACCCGGACAACGAGTACGTCGCCGTGCATCTCGTCGGCAGGATCGGCTGAGAGGGTCTCGGGGCGGGTGAGGCGGCGCACCAGGGCATTGTGATCCCACGCACGCGTGATCCTACCGGCTGGTGGCGCAGGGAGGCC
>JBDSIR010000010.1:0-23219 GCA_039917855.1 Gemmatimonadales bacterium
GGCGCCGGCGCCGGCGCCACCGACATGCTGGCCCCTGGCGAATATGTCAGGCTGGAGGTCGAGGATACCGGCAGCGGGATGCCCCCCGAAGTGCTGCACCGTGTGTTCGAGCCCTTCTTTACGACGAAGGAGCTGGGACAAGGGACCGGTCTGGGGCTGGCCACGGTGTACGGCATTGTGCGCCAATCGGGTGGGGAGGTCACCCTGTCGAGTCAGGTCGGGGTGGGCACCCTGGTGACGATCCATCTGCCGCGGTCCCGTCCCGGCCAGGTGACCCGGCGGGAAGCGGAGCCGGTGGAACTACAGCCCGTTGGAGGAGGGGAGACGGTGCTTTTGGTCGAGGACGAGGCGGCGGTCCGCCAGGTCACCGTCCGGATCCTCACCGAAGGGGGATATCACGTGATCGCAGCCGAGGAGGGGGAATCGGCGCTCCGCCGCCTTGGATCGGCCCAACGGATCGACCTCCTGGTGGCCGACGTCGTGACCCCGGGGATGGGGGGGCGGGTCCTCGCGGAGCGGATACTGGAGCGGGATCCCGCCACTCGGGTCCTCCTCGTCTCCGGGTATATCGCGGACGTCCGGCTGGAGGAACTCCTGGCCCGTCCCGGTGTCGCGTTCCTGCCCAAGCCCTTTACCGCCTCGCAGCTCCAACGGGCGGTGCGCCAGCTTCTCGACACCCCGCGCCGGGGCTAGATTCCCCCCGGCAACTCCCGCACCGGCAAGGGGATACGATGTCCGAATCGCTCGATCCTGGCAGGCTCCGCGACGCCGCGCTCCGCCCTGTAGCGGAGAAGGTGCTTGCCGGGCGTCGGCTCGAGGCCGCCGACGCGCGCCTGCTTTACGCCACCTCCGACCTGATCGGCCTCGGACGCCTCGCCGACTTTGCCAACCGGCGCAGGAACGGCGACCGGGTCTTCTTCTCGGCCAATCAGCATATCAATCCGACCAACGTCTGCGTGCTCCGGAACACCTGCACGTTCTGTTCATTCGCCCGGATGCCGAAGGAGGATGGTTCGTATACCCGGAGCCTCGAGGAGGTCTATCACGAGGCGGAGCAGGCCCGGGGGACCCCGACGAAGGAATTCCACATCGTAGGGGGCCTCCACCCGAAGCTCGGCCTGAGCTACTACACCGACATGATCCGGGGGCTCAAGGAACGGCACCCTGAGGTCCACATCAAGGCGCTGACCGCCGTCGAGATCGCTCACCTGGCCCGCATCGAGAAAACTTCCTCGGTGGAGGTGCTCCAGCGGCTCAAGGAGGCGGGGCTTACCTCGATGCCCGGCGGCGGGGCAGAGGTCTTCAGCACCGCGGTCCGCGCCACCATCGCCGAGCGGAAGCTCACGGGCGCGGAATGGCTCCGGGTGCACCGTGAGGCCCACGGGCTCGGGATCCCGACCAACTGCACCATGCTCTATGGCCACGTCGAGAGCGCCGATGATCGGATCGAGCATCTCACCAGGCTCCGGGAGCTGCAGGACGAGACCGGCGGGTTCCTGACCTACATCCCGCTGGCCTACCATCCGGACAACAACCAACTGGGCGAAGAGCTCGGCAGGGTCGGGAGCGCCACGACCGGGTTCGAGGACCTCAAGAACATCGCCCTGGGCCGGCTCTATTTCGACAACGTGCCCCACGTGAAGACCCACTGGCCGATGGTGACCCCCTTCATGTCGCAGGTGGCGCTCAATTTCGGCTGCGATGATGTCGAGGGGACGGTGGTCTATGAGCGGGTCTACCACGAAGCTGGCGCCCAGACCCAGATGCACATGCAGTACCTCGACCTGGTGCGCCTGATCCGCGGTGCAGGGCGCCGGCCGGTGGAGCGCGATTCGCTCTATCAGCCGATCCGCGAGACCTTCGATGATCCGCCGCCGGCCGAACGGACGCGACCGATGTCCCTGCCGGTGGTGCACGCGGCATGAGACTCGGGCGCATCGCCTGGGTGAATTGCTTCCCGGTCTATGGCGCCATCGACCGGGGGGTGGTGCCGTGTCCGGCCGAGCTGGTCTCCGGGACGGCGGCCGAGCTGAATGATCTTCTCGCCGCCGGGGCGCTCGATGTCAGTGTGGTCTCCGCCGTCGAATACGCGCGCGATGCCGCCCGCTACCATCTGCTTCCCGACCTGGCGATCACGGCCGATGGAGCGGTGCACAGTGTGATGCTCTTCAGCAAGGTCCCACCCGAGCAGCTCGACGGTCGGGCGGTCCTCCGGACGGCGAGTTCGCGCACCTCGGTGCTGCTGCTCGAGCTGCTCTGCCGCCACGTGTGGCGGGTGGCTCCCCGGTTCGCGCAGGTCCGCGCCGAGGCGAGCGATCTGGCGGCGCTCGACGGCTTCCCGCATGATGCCGTGCTCGTGATCGGCGATGCCGCGCTGGTGCTAACCGCACAGGCCAGGTATCCGCACACCGTGGACCTGGGCTCGGCGTGGAAGGCCTGGACCGGCCTTCCCTTTGTCTTTGCGGTCTGGGCGGCGCGGCGGTCCGCCGATGAGCCGGGGGTCCGGTCGCTGCATCACGCGCTGCTCGCATCGCGGGCGTGGGGATTGGAGCATCTCGACGACCTCGCGATCGACGCCAGCGAGCGCACCGGGATCCCGGTACGCGTCACCCGCGACTATCTGGGCACCCTCGACTATCGCCTCGGTGGGGCGGAGCTCGAGGGACTGACCAGCTTCTTCCGTCGGCTGGCCCAGGACGGGCTCGCGCCCGGCGGTGCACTCTCGTTCATCTCGGCGGCCTGACCATGACCCCGGTCGATCGCAGCAGCGGCGAATTCCGTGACGCGCTCGAGCTCTACCAGCGCGCCGACCTCCTCGAGCTCGGCCAGCTGGCCGACGCCGTGCGGTGGAAGCTCCATCCCGATCCGATCGTGACGTACATAATCGACCGGAACATCAACTACACCAATGTCTGCGTCGCCGACTGCGGCTTCTGCGCCTTCGCCCGCCGCCCCAAGCACAGCGAGGGGTACGTGCTGAGCTACGAGGAGATCGGCCGGAAGGTCGACGAGTGCAAGGCGATGGGCGGGGTGCAGATCCTGATGCAGGGGGGACACAACCCCTACATCCCCTTCGAGTGGTATCTCGAGCTGCTCCGCTACATCAAGGCGCACCACCCGATCCACATACACGGATTCTCGCCCTCCGAGGTGGTCTTTTTCTCGGAGCGCTTCAAGCTCCCCATGGCGGAGGTGGTCCGCGAGCTGCGGGCGGCGGGACTCGATTCGATCCCGGGAGGCGGGGGCGAGATCCTGGTCGACACCGTCCGGCAGCGGGTCGCCCCGAAGAAGGCGCAGACCGAGGAGTGGCTCGGAGTGCAGGAGGAGGCCCACCGGCAGGGGATGCGCACCTCGGTGACGATGATGTACGGGATGGGTGAGAGCGACGCCGACCGTGTGGAGCACATCTTCCGGGTGCGGGACCTCCAGCGCCGCACCGGTGGCTTCACTGCCTTCATCGCCTGGCCGCTCCAGCCCGATGGCACCCCGATGTTCGACGGGACTGCGAAGACCGACGCCGTGACCTACCTGCGCACCCTTTCGCTGATGCGCATCGTGGCCGACAACGTCCCCAACATGCAGGCCTCCTGGGTCACCATGGGGCACAAGGTGGGGCAGGTGGCCCTCCGATTCGGCGCCAACGACTATGGCTCGCTGATGATGGAAGAGAATGTCGTCTCGGCGACCGGCACCACCCACACCACCACGCTCCGCGAGATGGACCGGCTCATCCTCGACGCCGGCTTCACTCCCCGCCGCCGGCGCCAGGACTACTCGTTGCTCCCCGAGCACGATATGGTCGCGGCGTAGCGGATATGATCCGCACCGGCATCGGATATGACAGCCATCGGTTTGTGGAAGGGCGCCCCCTGATCCTGGGGGGCGTCACCGTGTCGCACACGCACGGACTCGTCGGTCACTCGGATGCCGATGCTGTCGCCCACGCGCTGACCGACGCCCTCCTCGGGGCGGCGGCCGCCGGCGACATCGGCCGGCTCTTCCCCGACACCGATCCCCGGTGGAAGGGCGCCGATTCCATCCGGTTGCTGCACGCCGCCCACGAGGTGGTCCTCGCCAAGGGATGGCGCTTCGTACAGGGGGATGTCACGGTCATCTGCGAGCGACCCCAGCTCGGCCCCTACATCCCGGCGATGACCGACCGTCTCGCGGTGGCGCTCGACGTCTCTCCCCAGGCCCTCGGCCTCAAGGCGAAGACCAACGAAGGGATGGGGTGGATCGGGCGTGGTGAGGGGATCGCGGTCATCGCCGTCGCCACTCTGGAGCGGGTCCCCTGATCGACAGCTTGATGGCGTGGCTGGCCGCACTTCCGCCGACGGCCATCTACTTCTCGGTCGCGCTCTTCACCGCGCTCGAGAATGTGTTCCCCTTCGTCCCATCGGACGTGGGGGTCCTCCTCGTGTCCGCTCTCCTGGTCCGGGAAGGGCCGCTCGATCCCGTCACCCTCGCGCTCGCGGCCACCGTCGGCAACAGCCTCGGCGCGCTGGTGCCGTGGGCCATCGCCCGCCGCTTCGGGCCACGCTTCGCGAAGAGCCGCACCGGTCGCCGGCTCCTGCCGCCCGAGCTGGTCTCCTTCGTCGAGCGCGAATATGTCCGCTTTGGACTCCCCGGGATCTTCCTCTGCAGGCTCCTCCCGGGGATCCGCTTCATCGTGGCCCCATTTGCCGGACTGGTCGGCCTCGGTCTCTTCCGCACGCTGATCCCGCTGACTCTCGCGGCGAGCGTCTGGTATTCGCTCATCATCGGTGGGGGTTGGCTGGTAGGTGGACAGCGGGCGGCGCTGCTCCACTTCCTGCGCGATTTGAACATGGGCCTTGCCCTGGTCGGGGTCCTCGTGATCGCCGGCGCCTTCGTCTGGTGGACCCGCCGCCGCGAACGGCTGGGCAAGGCGGCCAGCGGCCGCCTCATTGCGGCGCTGGAAGCGGCAGTGGCCGAGGTCCGGCGCACCCCGCCTCCTGGCGAGGTCGAGATCCCGCTCGCCGCGACCGCCCTCCTCCTGGTGGAACTCGCCGGTGCGGACGAGACCCTCGACCCCGCGGCGCTCTCCGCCCTGGAGCTCCACGCGAAGGAGAAGTGGGGCGTCGGATCATTCCTCCGGCGGGAGCCAGGGGGTGATTACCTCAAGCACGCCCGGGAGTCGGCCGCCTCCACCGACCACGCCGACCGGGTCGCCCTGGCCGCCCACGTCTGGGGACTCATGCTCGCGGACGGCACCCTCGCCGCGCACGAATCCGCGCTGCTCGACCGGGTCGCCATCTTCCTCTCCCTGACCCCCGACGAAGTGGCCGAGGCGCGCCGTCTCGGTGGTCGTGCGCGCGCGTGACCCCCGACGAGCTCTCCCGCGCTTTCCGCCTCGAGGAGTTCCGGGATCACCTCGCCCTCGAGGCGGGGAACAGCCGCAATACGGTCGAGAGCTATGGCCGCGATCTTCGGACCCTCTCCGAGTTCCTGGCCGGACGCGGCGTCCAGCGGCCCCAGGACGGCACCCGGAAGTTGCTCCGTGACTTCGTCTTCACCCTGAAAGAGCTCGGCCTCTCACCGGCGAGCATCCGCCGCCATGTGTCGGCGGTCCGTACGTACTACCGCTTCCTGGCGGGCGAGGGGGCTCTCACGGACGATCCCTCCGACCGCCTGGAGACACCACGCCGCGCGCGGAAGCTCCCCGATACGCTCAACGCCGCGGAGTGCCAGCGACTGGTCGAGTCCCCCGGAGCCGATGAAGCGCTGGGGTGGCGCGACCGCGCGCTGCTGGAGCTCGCCTACGGGGCGGGGATGCGGGTGTCCGAGCTGGTGGGGCTCACCCCGGGCGATCTCTGGATGGACGATCAGGTGGTGCGGGTGTTCGGGAAGGGGAGCAAGGAACGCCTGGTCCCGATCGGCCGCCAGGTGATCGGCGCGGTGTCGATCTATCTCCACGAGCTCCGCCCCAAGCTCGATCGCGGCAAGACCAGGAACCGCCTCCTCCTCAATGTCCGGGGGCAGCCGCTCTCGCGGGTCGGCGCGTGGGGCATCGTGAAAAAAGCGGCGATCCGCGCCGGGCTCACCAAGCGCGTCACGCCGCACACTCTCCGGCACTCCTTCGCGACCCACCTTCTCGAAGGGGGTGCCGACCTCCGCGCCGTCCAGGAGATGCTGGGCCACGCCGACCTCGCCACCACTCAGATCTACACTCATGTCGACCGTGAATACCTGCGCTCGGTGCACCGCCAGTTCCACCCCCGGGGATAACGCCGCTACCTCACGTCTACCATGCTGTCCAATACCCGGCCGAACGCCGGCGTGTCGCCGAAGGCTCCGGCCACATGGCCACCGGTGGTGATGAGAAATCGCCGGGGAGTCCGGGTCGACGCGGCGAGGCGCTCCCCGAAATGGAACGGGATCACTTCATCATTGACCGCGTGAACGATCAGCACGGGCGAGCGCAGTGAGTCGAGTCGCGCGAGGGTGGGGAAGCGATTCCGCATCAACCAGCGGACCGGGATCCAGGGATAGATCTCGGAGCCGACGTCCGGCAACGAAGTAGCGGCGCCATCCAGGATCAGGAGCCGGGGCGGGCGTGCCACCGCCACCGCGGCGGCCACACCAGAGCCGAGCGACATCCCGTGGATCACCAACGCCCCGGGAGCGATGCCGAGTGAATCCTCGGCATATCGTGCCCCGGCGATCCCGTCAGTGACCAGGCCTGTCTCGGACGGGGTCCCGGCGTTGACACCATAGCCGCGATACTCGATCGCGAGTACCCGGTAGCCCAGATGCTGGTACGCGACGAGTTTATCGCGGATCTGCCCCGACCAGATGCTGGCGGCGTTCCCGTGCAGATAGAGCACGGTCGCCTTCGGCACGCCGGCCGGGACCGCCACCACGGCGTCGAGGCGCAAGCCGTCGGGGGTCATCACCGTCGTGCGGCGCCACCCAATGGCAAGCACGGTGTCGAGCCCGGTGTGCGACCACCGGGCCGCGTAGACCAGCTCCTGCTCCCGCGCCAGAAGGACGATCACCGGGATGGTGTACAGGAGGGCCACCACCCCGAGGGTGTTCAAGAGCTTCCGACGGAGGTCAGCTCGCAAAAGCGTCCTTGCGATACCGGCGCCGCTGGGGCCCCAGCACCGTGGCGGTGAGGATCCCTGCGGTGAGGGCGGCCGCGATGAGTACCGCCGTGAACGCGGTCTCCACCCCGCTCAGCGTCTTCCGGTCCAGCAGCGAGGCGATCCCCCGAAACCCGATGCTGCCGGGCACCAGCAGCAGGACCCCGGGCACCAGGGTCACCGAGGTGGGGCGGTCGCTGATCCAGGCGTAGACGTTGCTCGCGAGCCCGACCAGGAGGGCCGCGACGAAGGCGCCAAGTTCGGGACCGAGGAGCCGGGCGCCGAGTCGACCGCCGAGGAAGGCGACGAACCCGCTGGCCAGGACCCAGGGGATGTCGCGCGGCTTGACCTTGAGCAGGACGGCTGCGCCAAGCGGCAGGGCCAGGAGGGCGACGTAGATGGTCCAGTCGGCGAGCGGGACCGGCGCCCCCGCCAGGATCGGGCCGACCAGACCGGTGGCTGCCTTGAGTCCCACCGCCATCCCGACCACGATGCTGATGAGCAGCATGAAGGCACCGGAGAGGCGCGCCATTCCGGCCAGCAGGTGACGGGTCGCCAGCTCGGTCATCCCGAGCGTCAGGGTCCATCCCGGCAGCAGGACGATGAGGCCGGCGAGCGTCACCAGGAAGACCGTCAGCCCCGGCAGCCATTCCGAGAGCAGTCCCGCCGTGAGCGCGGCAAGGAAGGCGGCGAGCGGAACGAAGACTCGGCCCAGGGATGCCACTTTCGCCGCGACACGGGCAAGCAGGCCTACCATGAGGCCGATGCCCCCTGCAACGGCGATCTCCACCGCGCCCCCGCCGAGGAAGCGGGCGCCGCTGGCCGAGAGCAGGCCGAAGGCCAGCACCGTCAGGAGCCCGCGATAGCGGGGCGGGGCGGTCATGATCCGGTCGATCTGCGCCGAGCCGTCGGCCGGGGCCAGCTCCCCCTTCATCACTTGGCCGACCACTGCATCGAGGTCGGCGAGGCGACCCAGGTCGTCGTCCGCGGCGCCGACCCGCATGAGGTGCGTCCGCTGCCGTTCGAGCGGCCCGAATGCGGCGAAGATCGAAGTTGGGGTGGCGAAGAACTGCGCCTGGAGGCCGAGCTGGCTCGCCACCCGCTCCATCACGGTCTCGATGCGGTGGGCGGCGTAGCCGGTGGTGTGGAGTGCCTGCCCGATGCGCAGGACGAATCCGATCGCCGCCTGGGGATCGGGGTCGAGAGGGCTGGGGATGGGCCAGTCGCCGGTGTGCGCGTGGTGCGGCGGATTCATCTGGCTAAGTTAACTCCATCCCAAGGAGGGGCGACGTGGAGCGACATCTGGCGCGACCCTGGCGACGTCTGGTGGATGGAAAGGTCCAACTGCTCGCTCGGGTAGGTCGGCTCTCGGCCGATGCGCGGGAGCGCCGGCTCACACCGGAGAGCTGGTCGTTCGCCGACGTGGTCGAACACCTGATGCTGGTGGAGCAGGGACTTGGCAGCGCCCTCGCCAAGGCGCCGACCCGCGAACGGCCCCGCGTGGTGCCCCGTGGTCGGTGGTTCCGATTCATCGGGCTCAGGCTGGCGTTGAAGGGCGGGGTACGGATCAAGGCCCCGGTCGAGTCTATCGTGCCGACCGGGGGACTCCCTTGGCACGCCCTCCTCTCCCGCTGGGAGGAGCAGCGGCGGGGATTCGAGGAATGGCTCCTCTCGGTCGACCCCGGGATCCTGGGCGACCCTCGATTCAAACACCCCATCGTCGGGTGGCTGACTGTCCCCCAGGCCCTGACCTTCACGGCGGACCACCAGGACCATCATCTCGAGCAGATCGGGAGGATCGAACGGGCGGGGTGATCGAAGCGCCGCAATTGCGAAATCAGTGCCCAAAGGCTACAACTGGCTCCAGGGGACCTCGATGGCGGCTCCCCAGGTCACCGGGACGGCTGGGATCGTGGCCTCGACGACCGGGTTGCGCGGTGCCGGCCTCCGGAGCCGGATCCTTGGCACCACGGACGACCTCGGAGCGGCGGGTTAGGACCAGATCTTCGGGGCTGGCCGCTTGAACAGCTACCGAGCGGTGACCAACAGTTCTTTGCCTGCCGGCCAGTAGCTTGGCGAGAGCCTCATTGGTGGCAAGAATTCCTGACACCACATGTCAAAGAACAATACACTACTGTCAAAGAACACTACAGTATAAAATCAGTTAAGTAATTGTTGCACATAGGCTTATGTAATATGTAAATATCGGCACGCTAAATGCTTTACCTGGGGTCATGAAGACTCCAGGTGGCGTCCTGCGGACTCGGTCGAATTGGGGGATGACGGCGGTGGCGCTGTTGGCGGTATTGGCCGCCAGGCCGGTCGCCGGGCAGGCGCAGCAGCCCCGGATGTTCCAGGGCCCGGTCGCCGCGATGGTGGCGGTTCAGGTCCCGGCGATCATCAAGGTCGTGGTCGATCCGACCACCCGCACTCCCGACGGCAGCCCGATGGTGCGGGTCATTACCAACATCCCGGCTCTGAGGGCCCAGATGGCCCTGGGGGTCGTTCCGGAAGTCGTTCAACAGGCGTCACCCCAGTACGCGGAGCAGGGCCGCAGTAAGGGGGGCGAAGCGGTCCTCACCAGGAATACCGAAGTGGATACGGGGCTAGTGCGGTACACTATCGTCCAACCCTGATTCAGGGCGGGTCGGTCGGGCGGGTCTGGGGCTGGGGGGCCTCGGGCCCGTTCCGCATTCCCTATCTCCCCCTTCTGAAACTTCCCGCCCCCCGCTATCGTCTCTACTTGGAACATCACAATATCGTCGTCCAGGAGCTCCTCATGCGGAATCTTTGGCTCAAGATCGGGCTCGGCGCCGGTGGCATCTTCGCCGTCGGCATGGTGCTCGTCACCATCGGCAGGTTTGGCAGAGCCAAGATCGAGGACCTGGTCCACAGCGATTCCGACATCCGGATCCCGCTCATGGGGATCGTCCCGTTCCAGCTAGGCGACCAACGGATGGGTGACCTCCGTCGCCTCACGCTCTTGCGGGATGCGCCGAACCACCTGACCGGCGTACGGGTGGAGGCGCGGCTGGGCGACTCGCTCACCATCGACCCGCTCAAGGATTGCACCTTCCTCACTGTGAACGATCCCGAGCACTTCGACCAGGACACCCGCTTCGCGTGCGTCCGCGACAGCGCGGGCCTCAGCAGTTTCGGGACGGTCGAGATCAAACACAGCCAGGGTGGGGAAGCGACCACGTTGGTGCGGACGCTGCTGCTCCCCCCCGACCAGATCCGCCAGTTGCGGGACGCGATGGGACCGCGGGTCACCCATGACTCCGCCTCGATGGCCCGACTCGAGCAGCTCGGTGGATCACTGCGCGCGATGGGCGACTCCATCCAGGCTGCCACCCTGGTCCAGGTGCGGATCGCGGAAGAACAGGCGCGCGCGGGCCGCGGCGGGCATCCGGTGCAGGTGCACGACGCACCGGCCGCGCCGACCACGCCTCCGGCCCCGGCAAACCCGTAGCGGGGCAAAGGCAGCGGCTAGGAGGCGCTCCTTACCCTTTCCCTTCACCCTTTTACTCTTCAGGATGCTCCTCGTCCTCGACAACTACGACAGCTTCACCTGGAACCTGGTCCAGTACGCCGGCGAACTCGGCGTGGAGCCGGTGGTCATCCGGAATGACCAACTCACCGTCGACGAAGTGCTCGCCAAGCGGCCGCAGGCCATCCTGATCTCCCCCGGTCCCTGTACGCCGCTCGAAGCTGGGATCAGCGTCCCGCTCGTCCGCCGGGCCGCGGGCCGCGCGCCGATCCTGGGTGTCTGCCTGGGACACCAGGCCATCGGCGAAGCCTTCGGTGGCCGAGTGGTGCGGGCGGGACGCCTGATGCACGGGAAGACCACGCCGGTGGAGCACAATGGGGAGGAACTCTTCGCCGGGATGGCCTCGCCCTTCACGGCGATGCGCTATCACTCGCTGGTCGTCGCGCCCGAAGGACTGCCCCCGGAGCTCGAGGTCACCGCCTGGTCGGGCGACCGTCCCAGGGGGCAGGAGATCATGGGGCTGCGCCACTCGAGGTTCGCCATCTGGGGGGTCCAATTCCACCCCGAGTCGATCGGGACGGAGGGAGGGAGGCAACTGGTGGCCAATTTCCTCCGCCTGGCCGGTTTCCGGTCCGTCGCCCTCTCCGTTGGTGGCCTCTAAGTCGATAATAATCAAGCTGATAGCCGCTGGCCGATGACCGATGGCGCGCTCCGGCACGACTTTTGACACGGAGCCCGCGCTCTTCTATTTTCCGCTATGCGTCTCCTGGGTGTCATCCCGGCCCGACTCGGGTCGACCCGCCTCCCGAACAAACCGCTCCAACTCCTGGCTGGGGAACCTTTGGTGACCCGGGTCATCGAGCGCGTCCGGGAACTCGGCCTCGTGGATGAACTCGTGGTGGCCACCGACGCTCCGATGGTGGCTGAGGTGGTCGAGCGGTCGGGTGTGCGGGCGGTGCTGACCCGCGCCGATCATCCGTCGGGGACGGACCGGGTGGCCGAAGTGGCGGCGCGGTCGGAGTTCGCCGGATTCGACATGATCGCGAACATCCAGGGCGATGAGCCCTTCCTCGACGGCGAGGCGTTGCGGGGTGCCATCGCGCGGGTGCGCGGCGGGGACGACGTGGGCACGGCCGCCGCGCCGCTCGAGCTCGCCCGGGCGGCGGAGTCCGCGCGGGTGAAGGTCGTGATGGATCGCGACGGGCGGGCGCTCTGGTTCTCGCGTGCCGCGATCCCGTTCCGGCGCGACCCCGACGCGCCGACCGAAGGGCTCTACTGGCAGCACGTGGGATTGTACGTCTATGCGCGCGCGGCGCTCGCTCGCTGGGTCACGCTGCCGCCGACGCTGGCGGAGCAGGCGGAGCAACTCGAGCAGCTGCGCGCACTCGAACATGGCATGACCATCGGGGTGGCGCGGCTCACGACCGTCGCGCTTCCCGGGATCGATACGGCCGAGGACCTGACGCGGGCCCAGGCCCACTGGCGGAACCTTCGAGGGGTGAAACGATGACGACGGCTCCCACTTCGACCAAGTACATCTTCGTCACCGGCGGCGTCGTCTCCTCTCTCGGGAAGGGGATCGCCGCGGCTTCGCTCGGACGCCTGCTGGTCGAGCGCGGACTGACGGTGACGATGCAGAAGTTCGACCCCTACATCAACGTCGATCCGGGCACGATGTCGCCGTTCCAGCACGGCGAAGTGTTCGTCACCGACGATGGCGCCGAGACCGACCTCGACCTGGGGCACTACGAGCGGTTCGTGGACCGGTCGCTGTCGCAGGCCAACAACATCACCACCGGGCGGATCTACCAGACCGTCATCGGCAAGGAGCGCCGTGGCGAGTACCTCGGCGCCACGGTGCAGGTGGTCCCCCACATCACCGACGAGATCAAGGCGGCCATCCGCCGGTCGGCGCCGGGGTACGACGTCGTGATCACCGAGATCGGCGGCACCGTGGGCGACATCGAGTCGCTGCCCTTCCTCGAAGCGATCCGCCAGTTCCGCCAGGAGGTGGGGCGCGACAACGCGCTCTTCATGCACCTGACGCTGGTGCCCTATATCGCCGCGGCGGGCGAGGTCAAGACCAAGCCGACCCAGCACTCGGTCCGCGAGCTGATGGAGATCGGGATCCAGCCCGACATCCTCGTTTGCCGCGCCGAGCGCCCGCTGGCCGCCGAGATCAAGCGCAAGATCGCGCTCTTCTGCAACGTCGATTACAGCTGCGTGGTCGAGAGCCCCGACGTGCGGACCATCTACGAGATCCCGCTCCGTTTTCTGGAGCAGGGGCTCGACACCGCCGTATGCGAACGGCTCCGGCTCGAGACCAAGGCGCCCGACCTCACCAAGTGGGCGGCGATGGTCGAGACCGCGCTCCGGCCCGCAAAGGAGGTCAGGATCGCGGTGGTCGGCAAGTACACCGACCTCCATGATGCCTACAAGTCGGTGTCGGAGTCGCTCATCCACGGCGGCATCGCCAACGACGCCGGGGTCAAGGTCGACTGGATCGGCAGCGACCAGTTCACCGACCAAGAGACCGCCGGAAAGCTCCTCGCGGGGTACGACGGCCTCCTGGTACCGGGCGGCTTCGGGGTGCGCGGTATCGAAGGGATGATCAACGCGATCCGCTACGCCCGGGAACAGGAGCTCCCCTTCTTCGGGATCTGCCTCGGCCTGCAGGTGGCGATCATCGAGTTCGCCCGCACGGTCTGCGGCATGAAAGGGACCACCAGCACCGAGTTCGAACCCGACTGCCCGTCCCCCGTCATCTCGTTGATGGCCAATCAGCGCGAGGTGAAGGAGATGGGAGGCACCATGCGGCTGGGCGCCTACACCGCGCGGCTCCGCCCCGGCTCCAAGGCGGCGCAGGCGTACGGGGTCACCGAGATCAGTGAGCGGCACCGGCACCGGTGGGAAGTGAACAATGCCTACCGTGATGTCCTTGCTGAGCACGGGCTCCGGCTCTCGGGGCAGTCGCCCGACGGCGGGCTGGTGGAGGTGATCGAGCTTCCGGATCACCCCTGGTTCGTCGGGTGTCAGTTCCACCCGGAGCTCAAGAGTCGTCCGATGCGCCCGCACCCGCTCTTCGCCGCCTTCATCCGCGCCGCGGTCGAACGCCGGGCCGGGTCGAGCGCGCCCAAGGAGCAGGCGGCGCGGAAGGCCGCGGGAACGACCACGTGAGCTGGAGCTTCGACCGCCACCCGTTCATCATCGCGGGGCCCTGCGTCATCGAGCCCGGTGACGTCCTGCCGCGGGTGGCGGCCGAGCTCGCCCGGCTGTCTCACACCCTCGGGGTGCCCGTCTGCTTCAAGGCGAGCTTCGACAAGGCGAACCGTGCCCGGCTCGCGGGGGCCCGGGGACCGGGGCTGGACGAGGGTCTCAAGCTCCTGGCCCGGATCAAGCGCGAGTCGGGCCTCCCGGTGCTGACCGATATCCACGAGGCAAGTCAGGCGGCACCGGTCGCGGAAGTGGTCGACGTGCTCCAGATCCCCGCCTTCCTGTCGCGCCAGACCGATCTGCTGGTCGCCGCGGGCCGGACCGGGAAGCCGGTCAACGTGAAGAAGGGACAGTGGATGGCGCCCGAGCAGATGGCGGGAGCGGTGGAGAAGGTGAAGGGGAGCGGGTCGAAGGAGGTCGCGGTGACGGAGCGCGGCACCTTCTTCGGCTACGGCGACCTGGTGGTCGACATGCGGAGCTTCGCGCGCATGCGCGAGGCCACCAAGGTGCCGGTGATCTTCGATGCCACCCACTCGGTGCAGCAGCCTGGGCAGGGGGGCGACGGCACCAGCGGAGGGCTCCGCGAATTCATCCCGGCGCTCATCGGCGCGGCGGCAGTGGCGGGGGCCGACGGTTTCTTCATCGAGACCCACCCCGATCCGGCGCACGCGCCGAGCGACGCCGCCAGCCAGTGGCCGCTCGACCAGCTCGATGCCCTGCTGCAGCGTACGCTCGACCTCTGGCATCGGGCCCGGGCATGATCGATCCGGTCCGCGCCAGGCGTATCAAGCTCCTCGGGCTCGACGTGGACGGCGTCCTCACCGACAACGGGCTCTGGATCGGCACGGTGGGGGGAGCTCGGGTGGAGTTCAAGCGGTTCGACGCCCAGGACGGGCTCGGCTTCGCCCTCCTGCGGAATGCCGGGCTCGAGGTGTGCTGGGTGAGCGGTCGGGTCTCCGACAGCACCGCTGAGCGGGCCAAGGAACTCAAGATCACCGAGCTGGTGCAGGATCGCGGCGCCAACAAGCTCGTCCCGGTGCAGGAGATCCTCACCCGGAAGGGTCTGGGATGGGACGAGCTGGCCTGGGTCGGCGACGACATCGCCGATCTGCCGGTGTTCCGCAAGGTGGGGCTCGCCATCGCCACCGACAACGCCGTCCCCGAAGCGAAGGCGCTGGCGCACCACGTCACGGCGCGACCGGGGGGCTACGGCGCGGTGCGCGAGGTGATCGTCGACCTGCTGACCGCGCGGGGCGAGTACGACGCGGCGCTTCGGCGCTACCTGGAGGAACGTGGTGACCACCCACTCTGACGCTGCCCTCATCGCCGAAGGCCGCCGAGTGCTCGCCCTCGAAGGGCGTGAGCTCGCCGCCGCGGAGGCACGCCTGGGGCCGGAGTTCGCCCAGGCGGTGCGGCTCATCGCAGCGATGACCGGACGCCTCATCGTCTCCGGCGTGGGGAAGAGCGGGATCATCGGCCGGAAGATCGCCGCAACGCTCACCTCGACCGGGACCCACGCCAGCTATCTCCATCCCGTCGACTCCCTGCACGGCGACCTCGGCATCGTCAGCGCCCAGGACGTGGCCCTGCTCCTCTCCAAGAGCGGCAACACCGAGGAGCTCTTCGGTCTCGTGGCCGAACTGCAGCGGCTGCACGTTCCGATCATCGCCCTGACGGGAGGGAAGGGGTCGGCGCTGGCGCGCGCCGCGACCGTGGTGCTCGATGCCGGCGTGAGCGAGGAGGCGTGTCCCCACGACCTGGCGCCGACCACCAGCACCACCGTCGCACTCGCACTGGGTGACGCGCTGGCGGTGGCGCTGCTGCAGCTCAAGGGCTTTCGGCGGGAGGATTTCGCCGCGCTCCATCCCGGCGGGAGCCTCGGACGCAAGCTTTCGCTCCGGGTGAAGGACGTGATGATCACGGAGGTGCGTCCCCTGGCGCCCAGCGCCACCATGCGCGACGCCGTGGTGGTCCTCGCGGCCCAGCGGGGGCTCGCGGTGGTGGCCGATGGGGGAAAGGTGCGCGGGGTGCTCACCACCGGTGACCTGGCGCGGCTGGCGCAGAAGCAGCCCGATTTCCTCACCATCGGCGTCACGGATGTGATGACGAAGAGCCCCAAGAGCGCCGAGGCCGATGAGTTGGCCGGCGCCTGCGTCGGACGGATGGAGCAGTACGGGATCATCGCGATGCCGGTGGTCGCCGGTGGCGCACTGGTGGGCGTGGTGCATCTGCACGACCTGCTCAGGGCGGGGGCGGTATGACGGCCGGTGGGCCGGTGGGCCGGTGGGCCGGATGGCCGGTGTGGGTCAGGATCGTCCTGGCCCTCTTGCCCACTGGCCCACTGGCCGCCTGCGGCGACAACGCCCTGCGCGCCAACACCAGCATCACCCAGGCCGACACCGCCGACCAGGTACTCGACAGCGTGTACCACGTCGTCACGAGCAACGGGATGCGACAGAGCATCGTCGAGGCCGACACGGCGTTCTACTACGAGTCGGGAAAGGTCTTCGAGCTGAAGCACCTGCGAGTGACCTTCTTCAACGCGATCGGGGCGCAGACCTCGACCCTCACGGCGCGCGAGGGGACCTATCAGGTGGCGCTGGGCAAGATGGAAGGGCGGGGGGACGTGGTCGTCCGGAGCGTCGATGGACGCTCCTTGAACACCGACCTCCTGCGGTACGACCAGGGGCTCAACCAGCTCTCCACCGACCGGCCCTTCACCTTCAGCGGGCCCACGGCGAATGGCGCGGGAGTGGGGTTCATCTCCGATCCCGATTTCCGTGACGTGAGCGGTCAGCGGGGACGCGGTGTGGAGCGTCAGAGCGCCGGCAAGTTCGTGCCGCCGGGCCAGTAGCGTGCGCATCGCGATCGGGGCGGCGATCCTGGTGGCGTGCGCCCCCGGCGCGCTCAGGGCCCAGGACTTCGGCGACAGCCGATGCGTCATGAGCGTCGACACCGTCGGCCGCTACCGCCAGATCGATCGACCCGGCAACCTGATGTTCTACGCCGGGGGCGGCGTGACCCTGAGCTGCCTGGGCACCAGCGTGCAGATGCGCTCCGATTCCCTGATGGCGTTGAACAATTTCCGGGTGACCTATTTCATCGGCCACGTGCATTATTCCGACTCGACCATCGAGATGACGGCCGATCATGGCACCTACCTGAAGGATGGTGAGCGGTGGGAGGCCCGGGGCAACGTCGTCACCCGGAACCTTCGCACCAACTCGACGCTCCGCGGCCCCTCGCTCGATTATCTCCGGGCCGTCCCGGGGATCCGAGATACGGTGGAAATGTACGCCGTGGGCCGCCCGCGGATCGAGTACATCCCGCAGGACACCACCGGCGGCGCACAGGAGCCCTACGTCATCATCGGTGATCGTGTGCGGTTCAGGGGGAACGACCGGGTCTACGCTGGTGGACGCGTCACCATCGACCGCTCCGACTTCGCCGCGCGGGGCGACTCGCTCCGCCTGGACACGGGGGCGGGGCAGGATGGCGCCCTCATCGGGAACGCCCAGCTCCAGGGGAAGGGGACCGATCCCTATACCCTCACCGGGCGCCGGGTGCTGCTGCGGCTCGCGGCAAACCAGTTGAGCGGGGTACGGGCGGTGATCCAGGCGCGCGCCCTGACTTCGGAGTGGGACCTGGTGGCCGACACGATCGACCTGACCATCGCCAACAGCCAGCTGGTGCAGACCCGTGCCTGGGGCGATTCACTGCGGCCGCGCGGGGTGAGCCCGGAGCGCGAGATCCGCGCCGACTCGCTCGCCATCGACACCCCCGATCGGCTTCCGACCGAGGCCCGCCTCTTCGGGCGGGGGTGGGTCGGGACCCAGCTCGACAGCGTCACCGGCGAGCGGGACTGGCTCGAAGGGGACAGTGTCGTCGCCCGCTTCGCCCCAGCCGACTCGGGACCGACCCGGAACGTCCTCCGCCAGGTCGAGGCCCGGAACCGCGCGCGCAGCTATTACCGCGTCGCCGACCGCGCCCGTCCCGGCCCGCCCTCGATCAGTTACGTCCGTGGCGACCTGATCCTGCTGCGGATGCGCGCGAGCGGCTCCAACGATGTCGAACGGGTCGACGTCCGCGGCCAGGTCGACGGGGTCCAGCTCCAGCCTCTCCCGCAGCGGCCCGACTCGCTGAGCGTCGACCCGCTCCGCCCACTGGTCGATTCCCTCCGTCCGAACGGCACTCGATGACCGCACCGGCCGTCCCCGCGCTCCAGGAGCGCGATCCGTCGCAGGCGATCGCTCTCGCCGCCCTGGTGCAAGTGGCCGGGGAGGAGGGGAGCGCGGCGCTGAGTGACGTGGTGCTCGCCTACCGTGAGCTGTACCTCCATGCCGCGCGCGCCACGGGCGCCGAGCCGCTCGGTGAGGTCTCCTCCGACGACCTCCGCGAGAACCTCCTGCGCTCGGTGCTGCCGCGCCTGGCGGACGGTGGCTGGGTGGAGGCCGTCTCCGAGACGCCGGACGCACCGGTGATCGCTGCGGCCCGCTGGTGGTCGGAGGTCGCGGGCGACCGTGCCGGTGCCCGTGCGGGGCTGCTCGCCGCCGCCGATGCTGCGTTCCGTCGGGCGACCCCGGTGGCGACGCCGGTCCCGCTGGCCGCGGCGAGCCTCCTCCGCGGTGCCGGGCTGTTCAAGAGCTTCAAGAAGCGCACGGTGGTGAAGGACGTCACCGTCGAGGTGCGCCAGGGAGAGATCGTCGGCCTCCTGGGACCGAACGGGGCCGGAAAGACGACCACGTTCTACTTGATCACCGGACTGATCCTGCCCGATGCCGGCACCGTGACCCTCGACGGCAAGGACCTGTCCCGCTCGCCGATGTACCAGCGCGCGCGCGGAGGGATCGGCTATCTCGCGCAGGAGCCGTCGATCTTCCGCCGGATGACGGTGGAAGAGAACGTGCTCGCCATCCTCGAGACGCTCCCCCTCTCCCGAGCGGAGCGGATGCGGCGGCTCGAGAAGATGCTCGACGAGCTCGCCATCAAGCACCTGCGGAAGAACCGTGCCTACAGCCTCTCCGGCGGCGAACGGCGGCGGCTCGAGATCACCCGCGCGCTGGTCACCGATCCCAAGTTCATGCTCCTCGATGAGCCCTTTGCCGGCGTCGACCCGATCGCGGTACACGACATCCAGACCATCGTCGCGGGGCTCCGGCACCGCGGCATCGGCGTCCTGATCACCGACCACAATGTCGAGCAAACGCTGGATATCGTCGATCGCGCCTACATCATGTTCGACGGACGCGTGCAGGTGGAAGGCACGGTCCGTGAGCTGGTGTTCGACGACCGGGTAGCGGAGATGTACTTCGGACCCACCCTCACGGCGCGGCTGCGGGACCGCCTTCAGGAGCGCGGCCGGTGAAAGCCGGCCTCGGCCAGCATACCGGGCTCCGCCAGGAGCTCCGGATCAATCCACGCCTGTACCAGGCGATGGACCTGCTGACCATGCCGATGATGGACCTCCAGCAGCACCTCAAGCAGGAGCTGCTGGTGAACCCCTTCCTCGAGTTGGAGGAGCCGGAGGACGAAGAGGTCCCCGAGGCGACCCAGCAGCAGGAAAAGGAAGAGACAGAACGCAAGGAAGAGATGGACTGGGAGGAGATCCTCCTCAACGGCTTCGATGTCGGCGGGGCCATGAGCGGGAGCTATGAGGACCGGGAATACCTCGAGCCGGTCTCGGTCGAGACTCCCGACCTCGACGACCACCTGCGCGGGCAGCTCGATCTCCTCGTCCTCACCCCGCGTCAGCGCTTCCTCGCCGAACAGTTCCTGGGCAATATCGGCGACGACGGGTACCTGCAGGCCACCCTCGACGAGGTCCTGGGGATCGCGAACGAACAGTTGGCGGAGGAGTGGGCGCTCCGGCGACCGGACACCACCGACGAGGCAGGCGAGGCGGGGGAGGGCGAGGAGGCCAACGGCGCGGACGATACGGTGGCGATCACCCGCACCGGCCCGGTCCCGCTCCCACCAGGCGTCCAGGGCTACACGCTCCGCGATGCCGAGGAGATGCTCGGCATCCTGCAGAAGCTCGATCCCTCCGGCGTCGCGGCGCGTGACGTGCGCGAGTGTCTCCTGCTGCAGCTGGACGATCAGGGCCAGAAGGCCGGCCTGGCGTGGCGTCTGGTGGAGGAGGCCTGGACCGAGACCATCGCCCACAAGTGGCACGACATCGCCCGGCGGCTCGATGTGGAGCCGAGTGAGGCGCAGGCTGCGGCCGACCAGCTGGCCCGGCTCGATCCCAAACCGGGGCTCCGGTATTCGGCGCGCCCGGACGCGTACGTGATCCCCGACCTGATCGTCGAGAAGGTGGACGACCGCTACGTCATCTCGCTCAACGATCAGGGGGTGCCGCGGCTCCGGATGGCCCGGGCGTATCAGGACGTCGCGCGGAGCAAGAAGGGGATGGACCAGGAACAGAAGGAATTCGTGCAGCAGAAGATGTCGAGCGCCCAATGGATGGTGCAGGCGATCGAACAGCGCCGGCAGACGATGCTCAAGGTGATGCACTTCATCGTCGATCGGCAACGCGAATTCTTCGAGAAGGGGGTCGAGTACATCAAGCCCCTGACACTCCGCGAGGTGGCCGATGTGGTCGACATGCACGAGTCGACCATCAGCCGGGTCACCAGCGAGAAGTGGGCCCAGACCCCACGCGGGACCTACCCGCTCAAGTTCTTTTTCTCCTCCTCCCTCAATACCACGAGCGGCGAGGACGCCTCGGCCCGCGCCATCAAGGCCAAGCTCCAGAAACTGGTCGCGGACGAGGATCTCTCCAAGCCGCTCACCGACCAGCACATCGTGCACCTGTTCCAGGAGCAGGGGGTGCAGATCGCCCGCCGGACGGTCGCGAAATATCGCGACCAGCTCGCCATCCTCCCCGCCCGGATGCGGAAGCGCGTATGAATCAACCGACCCGCCCCATCGATGTCAGCGTCCTCATCCCCGCCAAAGACGAGGCGGAGAACCTTCCCGAGCTGGTGCGCCTCTGCGGCGTGGCGCTCGAGCCGGCGGGATTCGGCTTCGAGGTGGTCATCGTGGACGACGGCTCGACCGACGCCACGCAGGCCGTGCTCGCCGACCTCCAGGCGAAGCACCCCTGGCTCCGGAGCGTGACGCACCGCCGCCAGCGCGGCATCGCCGACGCGCTCCGGAGCGGGGCCGACGCCGCGCGGGGGAACGTGCTGGTCTTCTATCCCGGCGACCTGCAGTATCTCCCGGAGGACATCCCGCGCCTGGTGGCGCCGATCCTCAAGGGTGAGGCCGATGTCGTCACCGGTACCAAGCAGGGGAAGTACGACAAGGCGTTCGTCTCGGCCGTCTACAACATGCTCTGCCGCTGGCTGTTCGGCGTGCGCGTCACCGACCTCAATTCGGTGAAGGCGTATCGGCGGGAGATCATGGATGTCCAGCCGCTGCGTCCCGACTGGCACCGGTATATGGTCGTGATCGCGGCCGGGGAGGGGTACCGACTCAGTTCGACGCCGGTGCCGCTCTATCCGCGGAAGGCGGGGATCTCGAAGTTCGGCTGGGGGCGGATCCCGGCGGGAGTACTGGATCTCCTGTCGGTCTGGTTCCAGCTCCGCTTCGGCCGGAAGCCGATGCTCTTCTTCGGCATCGCGGGCGCGCTGCTCTTCCTCCTCGGCTTCCTGGTCGGGGTGGTGGCCCTGGTGATGCGCTACGGCTACGGCTTCGGCTTCCGGCCGCTGCTCGACCTCATAATGGTCCTGGTGATCAGCGGCGTATCGCTTTTCGGATTCGGATTCGTGGGGGAGCTGGTTGCCCAGCAACGGGAAGAGCTGCGGGAGCTGGTGCGCCGAAAGGAACTCTAGGCGCGGGGGAGTCGGATCCCGTATCGGCCGAGGAAGGCCGCGAGTTCTTCGGTCAACGGAGACCCGGCTCGCGAACGGGTCCTTCCGGCGAGATCGAGCCAATAGGTGCCGCGGCCGTGCAGAACGGCCCGCTCTGCTTCCGAGAGCGCGACCTCGGTGAGCAGCGTCTCGCTGGCGAGGGTCGGAGGAAGGGGCGCTCCCTCGCGGCGCCAATGGAGCCGACCGCTTCCACCCGGACCCCGGTATTCGCGGATACTGCCTTCCTTGGACAGGCAAACCTCGTTGTCGGCGACGAAACGATCGAACTCCGACAGGATCGTCTCGGCAAGGATCGCACGGGCGGCGGCATCGGGCTTTCGGGGCCAGTCGGGGGCGCTCTTGATGACCTTGGCCGGAGTTCCGACCGCCAGCGAGTAGGGTGGGATCTCGCCGCTCACAAGCGAATTGGCCCCGATGACCGACCCGTCGCCTACAACGCTGCCCGGCATCACGAAGACTCGCCAGGGGAACCAGACGCTCTTTCCGATGGTCACCGGCTTGTAGTCCGCGGGGTAGCCGTCGAAGGCGTTGAGCCAGGCGCCGTGGGTGAAGATCAGGGTGTGCCCCCCGATCCCCGTATCGTCGCCGATGATCACCGGCATGGTGGGATTGATGTATGCCATCTGCAACACGATGGTACGAGCCCCCAGCACGAAACGCGATTCGGGGAGCTGCGGCCCACCGACATACACCTGTTCCCGAATGCGGGCGTCCTCCCCGATCTCGATCACCCGGCAGGAGACGTAGCTCATCGCCCCGATGCTCGAATGGGCGCCCATCCTGATCGTGCGCCCCTGGACCACCGCGAGCGCCCCGATCTCGACGAAGTCACCCAGTTCGACCTCCGAGCCTGACACTACGCTGCCCGGTCCGAATTTCACCCCGCGCCCCACGCGATAGCCGAGGAACGTCCGGTAAATGAACGCCTTGAGGAAACTCGGCATCCACCCGAAGGCCACCAGGTGCCCCCACGGGATGCGCTTCTCTGAAATGAGTCGCTCGGTCATGGTCGAAAGGGTACCCCGCGCCGAGCGAGTGCGTCAAGGCGGCCGCTCGGGATGATCGTTCTCCCAGAGCAGGGCCTCACCCCGACCGAGCGCCACGGACTCGACGTCCTGGTGGACCTGTCGCGGCTCCTCCCCGCGCCGCCAGGGATGGGAGCGGTACGCCTCGAGATCGTCGAGGGAGGCCCTGTCGGTGTCGCAGCGCTCAGCGCGGAGCCCGTCGCGGCCGATGGCCGGCTCTTGCTGCCGCGGCGGGTCCTTGCGGCGATCGGTGAGATCGTCTCCGCCGCGGCCGAGCAACTCACCCCGGAACGCGATCGACTGGGCCGGGTACCGACCAGTGCCAACCTGTTGATCGGTGCCGGGGCTGCGGACACCCCAGTGGTCTCGCGATTGGCGATGCAAATTCGACAGGCGGTCGCGCGCGTGGCGGGGGATCGTCCCTACCGCGCGCTCGCTCCCTGGCCCCACGGAAAACGATGGGCCGCGGCGCTGACCCACGACCTCGATGTGGTCGCCCTCTGGCCCGCGTTTA
>JBDSIR010000011.1:0-9233 GCA_039917855.1 Gemmatimonadales bacterium
GCGCAGCAAGCTGCGCCACAACGCGACCTCGGCGGAACGATCAGGCGCGGCAAGCCGCGCCACAACCAACCCCGCCCACGACCCAGCGCAGCAAGCTGCGCCACAACGCGATCCCAACAGAACGCCGCGGCAGCTCCCCTCCCCCGACAGGGGGAGGGGCTGGGGGAGGGGGGTCGATAGGC
The DNA here is from genome assembly GCA_039917855.1 of Gemmatimonadales bacterium. Taxonomy (GTDB): domain Bacteria; phylum Gemmatimonadota; class Gemmatimonadetes; order Gemmatimonadales; family GWC2-71-9; genus CAMLHU01. The sequence goes on from JBDSIR010000011.1 coordinate 183, forward strand.
GAGATTCCCGATAACTCAGGAGACCCCATGCGCCGCAACCTCACCATCCTCGCCATCCTCCTCGTCGCCCTCATCGGCGGCCTCGGCTTCTGGGGCGCGGTACTCCCCCGCGAGCATCACACCACCAGTCGCGCCACGATCGCCGCTCCTCCCGAATCGGTCTACGCCGTCATTCGGGATATCGGCAGACTTCCCGCCTGGTGGAAAGACGCCCAGAGCGTCATCTCGGTCCCCGGCACCGACGGCTGGGAACGGTGGCAAGAGGACATCAACGGATTCGTGCTGACGCTCATCGTCTCGGAAGAGGAACCGGGGGTGCGGCTGGTCACCACCATCGACACCACCGGGAATGACGGATTCGGCGGGACCTGGAGATACGAGACGACGATCGCACAAGGTGGGGCGACGACGGTCACCATCACCGAAGCCGGGTGGGTGAAGAATCCCTTCTTCCGCGTGATGATGAAGCTCGGGGGGACCCACACTACCCTCGACTCCTACCTCACCGCCCTCGGTGCTAAGTTCGGGAAGACCGTGACCCCGACCCACGTGGTCCCATGACGACCATCATCACCACCCCGCGCGACCAGTGGCGCGGCCGGGCATTCTATACCGTGATGGCCGACATCATGAATTTCGGGTATCGCGAATTGATGACCATCGAGCAGCTCGGCCTGTACGCCTGGGAGAACGGCTTCGATGTGCGTCGCGCCGGGGTCATCAAGGCCCATAACGGATTGGTCTGCCGGTCGCGGTAGGATGCAGCTCCTTCCCGACGGCCCCTTCGACCTCGACGAACTACGGACTCTGCGGGAAATGATCCCGTCGCTGGTCCATTTTGGGACTTCGTCGTGGAACTATGAGGGGTGGAAGGGGCTGGTGTACCATCGGAAGTACCCCAAGTCGGGGGGCGTCACGAAGATGCTGGGAGAGTACGCTGCATTCCCGCTGTTCAGCACAGTGGGCATCGACGCCAGCTTCTATCGCCCCCTCTCCGCCAATACCTATCGCGGCTACCGCGAGGCCCTCCCTCCCGGCTTCAAGTGCGTCCAGAAGGTCTGGAATCGGATCACCATCCACACCTTCACCGGGCATCAGGATGGCGGCGTGGCCGGGGCGAAGAACCCCGACTTCCTGAACGCCGACCTCTGCCTCAACGAGGTGATCGGCCCCGCCCTCGAGCACTTCGGCGATGATGTCGGTCCCCTGGTGTTCGAGATCCAGACCATCGCCAGGAAAGACGGCGTCACCCCCGCTGGCTTCGCGGAGCTCCTCGACACTTTTCTCGCCAAGCTTCCACCCAAAGCTCCCTACGCGGTCGAACTACGCAACGAGGAGTACCTCACACCGGCGTACCTCGCGGTGCTCCGGGTGCATGGCGTGGCCCACCTCTTTAATTCCTGGACGCGGATGCCCCCCATCGGCGAGCAGCTGGCGCACGCCGACATCATCACCGCACCCTTCATCGTGGCGCGGGCCCTCCTCCGTCCCGGGCGCGCGTACGCCGAGGCGGTCGATGCCTTCGCGCCCTACGACCGCATCCAGGACGAGAACCCCGAATTGCGGTCCGATCTCTGTCGCCTTGCCGAGCGGGCGATCAAGTTGAGGATCCCCGCCTACCTCCTTATCAACAACCGCGCCGAAGGAAGCGCACCGCACACGATCGTCGCAGTCGCACGGATGCTCGCGGCGGAACCGAACAGCAAGCGCGCGAACCCATGATGCACTGAATCCAGGAGGTTCCACGCGGATTGGGCAAATGGTCTGCGTATTTGGGAAAACAAATTGTGTGGTCTCATCGCGAACCTCCGCATTAGGGCCACACAAGTCATTCGCTTGCCTTGATGTGATGCGTGCGACGAGCCCGGATCATCGTGGGTTCGGTCCATCATGGGTTCGCGCGCCCGTGGAGCTGTGAGTGCGCCGCCGCTTGCGTGGTCCCGCCCGATCCGGCACCCGCGCTGCGGCGTGCGCGATCAGCGCCAGTCCGATCGCCGTCCGCAGATCCTTCAGCCGCACCTCAACCCATCGCCCGAACGGCACACTGTCCCCCACCAGGAATGGTTTGCCGTGTCCCGCCCCGAGCACCTCTCGGCGTTCCACTTCCGGGAGCTTCAGCACCAACGCCCCATCGCGCCGGAAGGCGAACATCCGCCCGGCGACGAAGAACGCCTGATCCCCGAAGAGCCTCTTGCTCGACACCCCCCGAAGGCCGAGGAGCGAGGCTTCAAGGAGGTCGGCGGGAGAGGGGACGCTGGACATGGTGGGACAATTGTACCGTGCGGGCACCGACTCCGCTAATCGAACGCCGGGAGCCGGACGGTGATGCTCCAAGCCCGGTTCGCCCCGGGCTCCAGGGTGGCAGCGGTATGCCATTCAGCGACGGCGCGATCCAACCGGTCAGGGGCGCCGAGGCAGGGCTCGATCCCGATCCGGGCGAGGTCCGCCTGAGCATCGATCCAGAGACCGAGCGTCGGGACCACACCCGGGTCGACCACCATCTCCAATTGTTCGCCGCGGGTGGGATCGGTCAACACCACCATTCCTGACGCTCCGATGTCACCGTACATCTTGGCGGACCATTCCCGGGCCTCCGGTACACTCCAGCTATGGGCTTGGCCGTCCAGCGGCCAAGGCGTCACGGCATCGGCGACCAGGTCGGGACGGCCGGTAGTGTGGTCGACGCGCACCTGCCGTGTCGTGGGGAGGGTGATGGTCATCCCTGCGGGCGCCGAGAAGATCGGATGGGCCGCCCACAGGAAGGGGAACGCCGCAAGCCCGCGATGGATCAGCCGGTACTCGAACCTGATGTCCGACCCTTCGGTCGGCACGATGATGTCGCGATGAAATTCATACGGCAGCAGCACTCCCTCGACGCGCGAGGTGAGCAGCGTCGCCGCGGGAGTGACGAGGACGTCGTGGGTCCAGGGGAGGGCCCAGAGTTCACCATGATCGGGGAGCAGGGGCTCCTCCGGCGCGGCCCCCGGCATCGGGCAGCGTGCGATTGTCGGAAAGCATTCGTCCCATCCGCCGGTGTCCGGGAACGACCCGTCGTCGGGGATATCGGAGAACGGCCGCTCCGGATGACGCCAGAGCCACTCGCGGCCACGCCGGCGTCGGAGATTGGTCACCTTGCCGCCCAGGGATGGAACGACGATGCACTCGATCTCGTCGTTGAACAGGCCAAGGGCCGGAAGTGTCGAAACGGTCAATTGGCGGAAGGGCATGGACTCGACCCGGGCGAGGCTTGGAAGGCGCTGAACGCCAAATGTGGGCGCGAACGCGAGAACGCGTGAATGTGGTCATGTAGGCGGCATTTCGGTACGGGTGACAGGATCCACCACCGCTATCGTAGTGAATGGAACAACGACCGTCTCCCCGACGTTTCGAGGATCTGATCGCCTGGCAACGAGGACGTACACTGCAGGAACGACTGCAGCCTGTCATCCGCGCGTGCCAACCGTCCGACCCGGGCTTGGCGGACCAGCTGCGACGTGCCGCGCGGTCGGTCACCGCGAACATCGCCGAAGGCTTCGAGCGGAACACCCGGGGCGACTTCGCTCGATTTCTTGCCATCGCGAAGGGTTCGGCGGGAGAGATCCGGTCTCACCTGTATGAGACGCACGCGGCGGCGCTGATCTCCGACCCCGAATTCAACGCGTTGAAGGAGCTGGCGGAAGGGGTCAGCGGAACGATCGCCAAGTTGCGCGCAGCGATCCAAGACCAACGCCGGAAATGACGAACGGGCGTTCACGCATTCTCGCGTTCCCGCCCGCCTTTGGCCTTCGACGCCTTCAACGCCGGACTCAGGCCAGCGCCTTCTCCAGCTCCTCCCCCACCCCCATCACCTGGCACATCCTCAGCACTGTCTCCCCGACCTTGTTATTCGGCGTGCTCGCACCCGCCGTAAGTCCGATGATCGTCTTGCCCGCGAGCCACCCCGGCAGCTCGATGCTCTCGGTCTTCTGCCGCACCGGCTGGTGGCGCAGTGTCCCCTGCTCCACGTCCACGCAGAGCGCATCCTCGATATGGTAGGTGGTGACCCCGTGCAGCACCGCCAGGGCGGCCAGATGGCAGGTGTTGCTCGAGTTGTACCCGCCCACGACCATCATCAGGTCGACCCCGCCCTCGAGCAGCCCCAGTACGGCATCCTGACGTTCCTGCGTGGCCGAGCAGAGGGTGTCGAAGCTCCGGAACCGGGTCTCGGCCTCCTCGGCGCCCAGCCGCGCGGCGAAGCTCTTGCGGAATTCCGCCGCCAGCGCGAGGGACTCCCCTGCAAGCATCGTGGTCTGGTTGGCGATGCCGATGCGCTCGAGATCCTTGGTGAAATCGAACCCCGGCGATGAAGCGTGGACGAACTGTTCCCGGAGCGCGCCGGCGTCGCCGCGGCCTTCGATGAAGTCGAGCACGGGGCGGGCCTCGGCCAGGTCGCGGAGCACCAGGAATCTTCCGCCCGGGTACTTCTCCACCTGGCTCGCGGTGGCCTTGGTCTCTTCGTGATAGTACTTGCCGTGCACCACTGCGGTGAACCCGTCACGGGCGTAGCTCTCCACCCGCTTCCAGACATTCAGCACCGAACCGCAGGTGGTATCGACCAGCACGCACCCGAGGGCGCGGAGACGCTGGAAATCCTGGATCGTCACCCCGAACGCCGGCAGGATCACCACGTCCTCGGCGGTGATGCCGGAGAAGTCGAACGTGGCCCCGGCGGCGTGGGCCAGGAACAGGATGCCCATCGACTCGAGCTTCTGGTTCACGTGCGGATTATGGATGATCTCGCCGACCAGGAAGATGCGCCGGTCGGGGAACTTGGCTCGGGTTTCGTAGGCGTAGTCGACCGCGCGGTCCACGCCGTAGCAGAATCCGAATTCCTTCGCCAGGCGGAACGTCAACGGGCCCACGCTCAGCACATGCCCGCGCGCGCGGAACGCGTCGACGACGGCACTCGCGTAGTCGGTGGCCAGTTGGCCTTCGATCGTTGACTTGAGGCCGAAGCCCCGACGGAAATAGGTCTCGGTCATGGCGCGCAGAGCGTCGTATCCTGGGTCAACGGGATGCGATGGAACGTGGCGGTGAAATGCACCGTGTCGACCGCACCCACCCGCTGGAGGGAGGCGTCGACTCTGGCCGAGATCTGGGTGCCGTCGACCGCGACCACCTGAAGCGTCCCCGACAGGCTGCGATATCCGCGCACCTCGTCGAGGGAGAGGTACCGGGCGGCCACGGAAGCACCGCCGCTCACCGAATCGGGCGACCCCGGCAGCCCGACCGAGTCGCGTCCCGGGACCAGTGAGTCGTAACGCCAGACCAGCCCCGCTACGCGGTCATCCTTGGTCACATCCAGGAGCACTGTCCGGGATGCGGGACACCACCCTCCCCGGGCGGGTCCGGCCACACTGACATCTACCCCGGCCCCGGTCCAATGAGCCACGGCATTCCCGGCCCCGGGGCCGCACGCGCTCAAGGCCATCAGGAGCGACAGAACGAGCATCCGCATCGCGGGGAACGTAGCCCGGCGACAGAGAGGAGTCCACAATGAAGGTCAGCGCGGTGCGAGGAAGACCAGGTCGAACCGCGGGTCTCCACCAGAGGGGTCGATCGGGACGCTGAGATCGAACCGGACCAGGCCACCGAAAAAGGACAGCCCCACCCCTGCTCCCGAGAGCACCTGGCGATCGAAGAAGGCCTGGCGCGGCCCCGCTTGGCCGGCATCGGCGAAGACCACTGGGCGCACGTTGCCGCGGCCCACCCCGAGATCCGCCTGCAGCGACCAGAAGCCCTGGCCGGTCAGCACGCCGTACGGGAAGCCGCGGACCGTGGAGAGTCCGCCGAGGCGGAAAGCGCTCTGTGGCAGCGGATCGTCGGTCGACAATCCGGCCCGGGCGGTGAGGGAGAGCCCGGAGCGCCCCGGATTGACCCGCTGGCGCCACTCCCCGAACAGCTTGGCTGTCTGCCCCGGGGCCCCCGCCTGGAGCTCGGCGCCGAGCGCCCACCGCGCCCGTCCGACTCGGCCTTCGAGCCGAGCGGTCGCCCCGGCGAAGGTCCCGGGGGTGATGGCCGGGTTCGGTGCGAAGGTGCCGTCGGAGTACAGGTCGTTGACGGCCGACGACGCCTCAGTAATGACCGAGGTCTGATGCTCCACCCGGGCGGCGAGGGTCAGGTCGAGCCCGACCCCAAGCGACGACTCGTAGGTGAGCGACCCCCCCTGGGCCAGGAGATAGTCCGCCTCATCGTGGGTGGTGAAGAGCGCATTGAGCGAATTCGCGAAGGCGCGGGGCCGCAGGAAGGGATCGACCGAAGGAAGATCGCGGTACCCCGCCAAAGTCCACCGCCCCGAAGGCGCATCGTGGACCAACGCGGCCCGCGCATAGATCCTGGAATCGCTCAGCCCGAATCGGGCGCTGCCGAACGCGGTCGTGAACGGCACGCCGAAGAAGGGGGTTCGGTAGCCGAAGCCCGCCGAAAGCCCCTGCACCCTGTTGTACCGCAGGACATCGGCGAACTGCTCGACCGCGAACATCGCCGGGTGCCGGCCGGTGAGCGAGTCCGGCAAACGCTCTGCCAGCCCGGCGAGCTCCGCCTGGAGTTCCCGCACCTGTTTCTCGTCGTCCGCGACGAGATCGAGCTGCAGGGTGTCGCTCCAGCCGGCATAATGGTCCATCGAGTCGAGCGGCGGGATGTGAACCTCGAAACGACCGCCGTTCCCCCAGACGCCGGGGACATCGCGCGCTTGATGCCTCCACTGCAGGCTGTCGGGTTCATTGTCGCCCCCCGCGGCACGGCGGTCCTTTCGAGCGGCCCGCAACGAATCCCACCGGGCACCCTTCAGGCTGTCGGCCTCGGCCTTGGAATGCACCGGCGGGAGCCGGAAGGTGATCGGCCTGCCGGTCCCGATCTCGTAGTCGTCGAACGTCGTCGTGAAGCTGAATGGGACCACGGCGTCGCTCACGAACGGGATCTCCATCGAGCCGCTGATCACCTGGCGGTACGGCATCCAGTGCTTGCGGTCCTGGAGCGCGTACTCGAGGTCGGCGTTGAGGGTGACCAGGCGATTGATCCACTTGTTCGCGGTCCGCGCGTCGGAGGAGTCTTCGGCGGTCTCGCCATCGGGCGTCGTCCAGATATCGGTCCCGACGAAGCGGAAGGAGAGTCGGACCACGTCCCCCGTGGCGCCGTCGAGCAGCAGGTACCCCACGATAAGGGCGACGCCTGACCGGCGCGGATCCACCCTGATCCGATAGAGCCGTACTTCGCGGCCGTCCGCGGTCCGCACCGCCACGCTGTCGGTGAGCTCGTAGCGGTACCAGTCGGCGGCATCCCGCGCCAGCGGGTGCAAGGCGGCCTGCTTCGGGAAATCGAGACCGGCGAGTCGCACGGAGTCGTCGAGCGCCCTCGGTACGAACCATGGCTCGTCCATGACCGAGCGGACCTGGATGTCCGGGTCTCGTGCGCGACTCCGCCGACCGACCATTTCGACCTGGAGGTCGTTCGGGCGCTGCCAGCGGATGATGCCGGATTGTTCCTCGGCGGCAAGCGGCGGGATGCGCGCCCAGCGGCGACGGCCAAAGGAGAAGGTGAGGCGGGTGCGGAAGGTGGCCTGGTAATCCTGGACGCTGGTGTCCGCGGCGGCGTGCCGCACCATCGCGCGACGCACCAGCGCTTCGGTGGCCGGCGTCGCGAAGGCCCGTTGCGAATCGGCCCCCTGCGCGGGGGCCGAGAGGATCATTCCGAGGGCGAGGAGGTGGGCGCCCATTTGGTCCGTCCGTCGCGATGGAGTCCGTAGGCGCGGAGGCGGCGCCACAGCGTCGTGCGACTGATCCCGAGGGCCTTGGCCGTCTCGGCCAGTCGCCACTCGTGATGGTCCAGGGTGCGAACGATCGCTTCCTTCTCGCGATCGGCCAGGGTCGTGGGACCCTCGATGGCGGGGAGGAACATCGCCTCGCCGAGGTCGAGGGATCCGGCCCGGAGGGGACGGACGCGGCCGCCAAGAGCCGCGAGGCGGGGCATCAATTCGTCGGCGCCCGTGGACAGGTCGAATTGGTCCGTCAGCTGCGAACGAGCCTGCGAGTTCGCGTAGAGGACCTTCCCGTCGCGGTCGAAGACGACGACACCTTCGCTGAATCCGTCGAGCAACGCCTTGGCCAACGGCGAGAAGACAGAGGGCGTGGGGGTCTTCATGGTTTCCATGGTTCGCTCCCTACGAAATGTCCTGTAAAATGGTTTCAAAGGGGGACGCACCGCAAGGTGTTGTGGCGTAACAACTTGCGGTGGCGACGTTTCACCCGGATCGAGCTTCTCCCTCGAGGCCCTTCCGAGAGGCGAAATCGAGCCATCCCGCTCTCCGTATCACCCCCTCTCCGCCTCTCCGCCTCCCCCTCTCCGCCTCTCCCCCCTACCCCCTCTCCGCAAAGCGGAGAGGGGGTGACTCGGCTGGTAGATCACCTCCATCGGCGCCGTTCAAGGTGAGGGGTGATGGCCCTCGCCAAGCACTCCGCGCTCAGCTCATCGGCACGGATCCGGATCACCTCGATCCCCACCCTTCGGATCTCAGTGTCACGCTCGGCATCGCGCTCGACTGCGCCATTGTATCGGTGAGTAGGTCCGTCGATCTCGACGGCGAGGAGGAGCGCGGGGCAGTAGAAGTCGAGAATGAATACGCCGACCGCCTCTTGGCGCCGGAACTTCAGGCCGAGGCAGCGGCGGGTACGGAGCAGCTCCCAGGCAGCTCGTTCAGGGCCCGTGGGTTCGCGCCTAAATACGCGGGCGAGCGCCTTGGCGCCGGGGTGTGCATCGCGGGGCATCCTCGAAGGTGGGATGCAGTGTCGCCCCGACCGTCACCCGAAAAGCGCGGACTAGTGCATACGGAGGCACCCCCTCTCCGCTTTGCGGAGAGGGGGATGGGGGGAGAGGCGGAAACGGGGCCGATCGCCGGTCTGCATGACCACATCGCGTGCCCGCTTTGCGGAGAGGGGGATGGGGGGAGAGGCGGAAACGGGGCCGATCGCCGGTCTGCATGACCACATCGCGTGCCCGCTTTGCGGAGAGGGGGAT
>JBDSIR010000012.1:0-20783 GCA_039917855.1 Gemmatimonadales bacterium
CTCCGGGGGGCGGGCAAGCCGGCCAAGGTCGCCCTCACCGCCGTGGCCCGGAAACTCCTCGTCCTCCTCAACACCATCCTGCGCACCGGAAGGCCCTGGCACTATGCCTAAGCCAAGACAGTTGCTCTCCCGTCAGGGAGAGGGGGAAGGGGGGTGAGGTATATTCCTCCATGTCCAGGATCCTCCCCATCGCCCACCAGGCACCGCTTCCGCTCGACAAGCTCCTCATTAAAGAGGCACCCTCGAGCGAGGCGATCGAGATGGACGTGGTCTTCGTCGGGGCCGGCCCGGCGGGCCTCGCCAGCGCGATCGAGCTCGCGCGTCTCGCCAAGGCCGACCCGGCCATCGGTGAATTCCAGATCGCGGTCCTCGAAAAGGCCGGCGCCCTGGGCGAGCACAATCTCTCGGGTGCGGTCATCAATCCGCGCGCTTTTCGCGAGCTCTTCCCCGACCTCCAGGACTCCGACTTTCCCTTCCAGCAGCGGGTGGACAGCGAGGCGGTCTACTTCCTGACCGAGTCGAAGGCAGTTCGCACGCCGACGCCCCCCACGATGCACAACACGGGGAATTATTCAGCGTCGATCTGCGAGGTCACTCGCTGGCTCGGAGCCAAAGCGGAAGCGCTCGGCGTCAACCTCTTCACCGGTTTTCCGGTCGACTCCCTCTTCGTCGAGGGCACGAGGGTGAAAGGGGTCCGCACCACGCCGAGTGGGCTCGATCGCGACGGCGTGACGCATCGGGGGGACTACGCCGGACCGACCGACCTCACGGCCAAGGTCACCGTCCTGTCCGAGGGGACCCGCGGCACCCTCGGCCAGGCGTGGTGCGAATGGCAGGGTGTCACCAGCGACAACCCGCAGATCTTCGCGCTTGGCGTGAAGGAAGTGTGGGAGGTCAAGCAGCCGCTCGATCGCGTCATCCACACCCTTGGCTATCCGCTCCCGTTCGACGCCTTCGGCGGTTCGTTCATCTATCCGCTGGGCAATGACAAGATCGCGATCGGCATCGTGGTCGGGCTCGATCACCGTGATGCGCGGCTCGACGCCCACGTGCTGCTCCAGCAGCTGAAGCTCCATCCGATGGTGAAGGGGATCCTCGCGGGAGGCACACTGCTCGAGTGGGGCGCCAAGACCATTCCCGAGGGGGGGTGGTACGCGCTGCCGAAGCGTCGATCGGGGGATGGGTTGGTGATGGTGGGGGACACCGCCGGATTCGTGGATGTCCCCTCGCTCAAGGGGATCCACTACGCGATGCAGTCGGGGATCTTCGCCGCCCGCGCCATCTTCCAGGCGCTCAAGGTGGGAGATACGGGCGCCGGCTCGCTTGCTGTATACGACGCCATGGTGGATGGGAGCTACATCAAGACCGACATGTTCCGCACCCGGAACATGCGGCTCGCGTTCAAGGACGGTTTCTTTTTCGGCGCCGCCAAGGCGGGACTGATGACCGTCACCGGTGGCCGTTTTCCGGGCGGCCGCATCGCGATGCACGCCGACGCCGAGGCGCCCCGCGAGCTTGGCAGCGCGGCCGACACGGCTGGGCCCTTCGTGCCGGATAACGTGCTGACCTTCGGCAAGCTCGACGCGGTGTTCAAGTCGGGGAACGCCACTCGCGACACCATTCCCCAGCACCTGATCGTGGGAAAGGATGTGACCGCGGAGGTGGCGGAGTTCTACTCTCACCTTTGCCCGGCGGGGGTGTACGAGCGGGAAGGGGAGACCCTCCGGGTCAACGCGCCCAACTGCGTCGATTGCAAGGCGACGGACGTCGTCGGTCCGCGCTGGACCCCGCGTGAGGGTGGCTCCGGTCCCAAGTACCGTCTCATGTAAATGACCGGCGCGGGGTATTGCGCCTCGCAATGGAGTCTTGCAGATTAACAGCCCCGACCGCGAGTTCGAACAGCGAGTCAGGGTCCCCTTGTATCCCCTGAGGCTGATGACGAACGATCCCGGCGCCCCGCGCGCGGACACCCGCCCTTCGCGGTTGGCGTGGCTTTGGGCCGAACCGGATGTCGTGCTGCTCGATGCGAGCGCCGAAGGTGAGCGCTTGTCGGGTCGCATCCGCATCCTGGTCGCCATGGTGGTGGCCGGGATCGCGTGCGTGGACCTGCTCACCAGCAAGTCGACCGGCGAGTCCTTGGGGTGGGCGGTCTTCGCGTTCGTGGGGCTCGCCGCCGCGCTTGGACTCTATGCCCTGATCGCCCGCGGGTTCTATCGGCCGTGGCTCGGGATCGTCACCAGCTCCCTCGACGTATCGGTGGTGACCCTCGGCCTGGTCGCTTTCCTGTTCGCCGACCTGCCCCAGCTCGCGGTCAACAGCAAGGTGGTCTACGAGGCGTATTTCCTGGCGCTGGCGGCCACCTGTCTGCGCTACGATCCACGGATCTGCGTCTGGGCCGGCACCTTGGCGGTCCTGGAGTACATCGGGGTGGTGGGGTTCGCCTCGACCCATTGGGACCTGAACGCCCAACAGACCGGGCAGTTCGCCTACGGGCCCTTCAGCTGGCATTCGCAGGTGGCTCGGGCGGGCATCTTGGTGGGCTTCACGATGCTCGCCACCGTCATCGTCTATCGGGCGCGCCAGCTGCACCGCCTCTCCACCAGCGACTTCCTCACCGGTCTCCACAATCGCGGCTACTTCGACGAGCGGGTGCGCGAAGAGGTGGTCCGCGCCCGGCGGCACCAGCGGCCGCTGGCCGTGGGGATGGTGGACGTCGACCGGTTCAAGAACTTCAATGACAGGTACGGCCACAGCGCCGGGGACCTCGCCCTCCAGGCCATCGCCCGCATGCTCAAGGAGAATCTCCGACTCACCGACGTGGTGGCGCGGTACGGGGGCGAGGAGCTGGTCATCATCATGCCCGAGACGGGCGCCGATGGGGCGGTGCGAAAACTGGAGCAGATCCGCGAGATCGTCGCGGAGATGACCCTGGAGCTTCCCCGCCGGACGCTGCGCGGGGTGCTCACCTTCAGCGCCGGTGTGGCCTCCCTCCCCGACGACGGCGAGGATGTCGACTCGCTCATCGCCCGCGCGGACGCCCGCCTCTTCGCGGCGAAGCAGGCGGGGCGCAACAAGGTGATGGGGCCGCACGACCACTCCGGGCTCCGGGCGAGCGAAGAGCTCAAGATCATCACCAAGGGGATGCCGAAGCCGGCGGGGGCGTAGGCGGTAAGGCGGTAGGGCGGTCAGGCGTAGGGGTGGAAGTAGGTATGGGTGGAAGTAGGTATGGAATCGTGAGACGAATGGAACCGTCCCGAGTGCAACGAGGGACCTACTCTCCGCTGGGTAGGTCCCTTGTGTCTTCCCGGACCCGTAAGTTGGATCAGGGAGGAGCCCGTTGTCCCTCGGGGTATCAGCCCGTAAGCGAGCTGGGGCCCTCCCGTTCCAGGTCCGCCGAGCCCGAACAGTTGCCCGGAGATCACTCCGCACCCACAAGGCCGGGCCGTCGTGACCGTCACCGGCGAGGGCGTATGTATCTCGGGATCGATGTCGCCAAGGATGCCGTGGTGCTCGCGAGTGAGCCCGCGGGACTGACGGGGAGCTTTGCCACCGACGCGACGGGCCTCGCGGCGCTGGTGGCCCAGTGCCAGGCCCAGCCGGTCGCGCTGATCGTCCTCGAGGCCACCGGCGGCTACGAAGCGCCGGTCGTGGCCGCCCTCGCCAGCGCCGGCCTGCCCGTCGTCATCGTCAATCCGCGCCAGGTCCGCGACTTCGCCAAGGCCACCGGCCGCCTCGCGAAGACCGACGCCATCGATGCCCAGGTCCTCGCCCTCTTCGGGGCCCGCGTGCAGCCCGCCCCGCGTCCGCTCCCGGATGCCGCCACCCAGGAGCTGCAGGCCCTCCTCGGCCGCCGGCGCCAGCTCCTCGATATGCTGCACGCCGAGCGGCCGCGGTACGTCACCAGCCACGGCCCCGTGCGCGCCAATCTCCGCAGTCACATCCATTGGCTGGAGCGGAGTCTCCAGGACACCGACGACACGCTCCGGCAGCGCATCACCACGAGCCCCGTGTGGCGCGTCCAGGATGAGCTCCTACAAAGCGTCCCCGGCGTCGGGCCCGCCCTCGCCTCCACTCTCCTCGGGTACGTGCCCGAACTCGGCCACCTCGACCGCCGCCAGATCGCGGCCCTGGTCGGCGTCGCCCCCCTCGCCCGCGATAGTGGCACGCTCCGCGGCCGTCGCACCTGCTGGGGCGGGCGGGCCCCGGTCCGGCTGATCCTCTATATGGCGGCCCTCGTCGCGGCGCGCTGGAATCCCGCCCTGCGGGTCGTCTACCAGCGCTTGCGGGCGGCGGGCAAGCCCGCCAAAGTCGCCCTGATCGCCGTCGCCCGGAAACTCCTCGTCCTCTGTAACGCCATCCGGCGCGACCAGCGCCCCTGGACCTATGCCGACGCGTGAGCCAAGACAGTTGCTCGCTTCATATGCTCGGGACGGTCCCTGTGCCTACACTTGCCGCCCGACCGCCCGACCGCCCGACCGCCCGACCGCCCGACCGCCCGACCGCCCGACCGCCTACCCGCCTACCCGCCTACCCACGCCCCACGGCCGCGCGCCCTTTCTCTACGTCCACCAGCATCAGCATCCCGCCGCCGACGACGAAGAAGAGGATCACCGCCAGGATCGCTGTCCGGCTCGACCCGGTCAGCACGATCGCGATCGAGAATGCCCACGGCCCCAGGATCCCGGCGAACTTCTCGAACACGCTGAAGAGGCCGAAGAACTCCCCGGAGCGTTCGGCGGGAATGAGGTTGGCGAACAGCGACCGCGACAGCGCCTGGGTGCCGCCCTGGACCATTCCGACCAGCAGCGCGAGCACCAGGAAGTCCCGCGCGGTGGTCATCCGGTAGCCCAGGACCGAGATCAAGCCGTAGGTCGCCAGGCCGAGGAGGATGGCGCGCTTGGCGCCGATCTTGCCCGCCAGCCACCCGAAGGCGAAGGCGAAGGGGATCCCGATGAACTGCACCAGCAGGATCGCCGGGATCATGTCCATGGGCCCCAGTCCGATCTCGGCGCCGTAGGCGGTGGCCATCCGGATGATGGTCGAGATCCCGTCGTTGTAGATCAGGAAGGCGCCCAGCATCAGGAGGGCCTGGGGGTGGGCCCGGAGAGCCCGGTAGGTCGCGCTGAGTTCTCGGAACGCGCCGGTGAGGATCGTGAGTCCGCGTTCGCCGCGGCCGCGCACGGGGGCTTCGGGGACGCCGCGGAGCGTGAACATCGCGAAGAAGAGCCACCACGCCGCCACGGCGACGAATCCCACCCGGGTCGGGAGGGTCTGCTGGTCGAAGGAGAGCCCTTCACCGCTCGGGAGCCCGAAGAGCCCCGGCTTGAGGATCAGGACGACGTTGAAGGCGAGGAGGAGGCCGCCGCCGAGGTAGCCCAGGGCATAGCCCGCGCTGCTGACGCGATCGACCTCGTCGGGGGAGGCGAGATGGGGGAGCATCGCCTCATAGAAGACGAAGCTGCACGCGGCGCCGATGAGCGCGAGCGCGAAAGTGGCCGAGGCGAGGGCGAGGTTCCCTTCGTGGACGAAGAACATCGCCGCGGTGCCGCCGACGCCAAGGAGCATGAAGACCGCGAGCCCCAGCTTCTTGACCGGGCCCCGATCGGCGATGGCGCCGAGGAGGGGGGAGGCGATCGCGATGGCGATCAGCGTCCAGGTGTTGAGGTTGGCCCAGGACTTCGTGGCCGCCGAGCCGGGGTGCCCCGCGGAGGCCGCGATGGCAGCGTAGAAGATCGGGAAGACCGCCGTCATCACCACCGCCTGCATCGCGGAGGTGGCCCAGTCGTACATCGCCCACGCGCGGAGCTCGGGGCGGTGGAGCCCGAGGGATTCGAGGAGCGGGCGGCGGGTGGGGGGCATGGCTCCAACCTAAACAGGCACTTCCAACTGCGCACCACGGAGACACGGAGGGCACGAAGAACAGCGATTGTTGTGGTCTCAAGCGGAACTCCTCGTGGGACCACAAAGGCCTTTCTTCGTGCCCCTCCGTGCCCTCCGTGTCTCCATGGTGGGTTGCTACTGTTCCGTCACTGGCTCGGGAGCTTTCCACAAGGAGAAGAGCACCGCGCCGAGTAGGATGCCGGCGATCACCACCAGCGAGATCCAGGTCGGCGGATGCACCCACTTGCTCACGATCATCTTGATCCCGACGAAGACCAGGATCAGCGCCACGCCCGGCTTGAGATAGGTGAACTTGTCCATCACCCCCGCCAGCAGGAAGAAGAGCGACCGGAGCCCGAGGATCGCGAAGACATTGGAGCTGTAGACGATGAACGGGTCGAGGGTGATGCCGTAGACCGCCGGGATCGAGTCGATCGCGAAGACGAGGTCGGTCCATTCTACCATCAGGAGCACGACGAGGAGCGGGGTGGCCATGAGCTTGCCGCAGATGTTCCGGATGAAGAAGCGGTCGCCCTCGTATCCCTCGGTGACGGGCATGAACTTCCGGAGAACGCGGAGGAGGGGGTTGTGCTCGGGGTGGACCTCGGTCTCCTCCTCACGGAACATCCTGAAGCCCGTGACCAGGAGCACCGCGCCGAAGACATAGATGATCCACGCGAAGCGTTGCAGGAGGAGGGCGCCCGCCACGATCATGATCGCGCGCATCACCAGCGCCCCGATGATGCCCCAGTGGAGCACCTTGGTCCGGAGCGCCGGCGGCACGGCGAAGTACTGGAAGAGGAGGATGAAGACGAAAAGGTTGTCGACGCTGAGCGAGAGCTCCACCAGGTAGCCGGTGTAGTACTCGAGCATCGCGGTGGACCCTTCCCGGTAGAACAGGAAGATCCCGAAGAGCCCGGCGAGGGTCACCAACCCGCCGGTCTGCCACATCGACTCCTTGAGGGACGGGACGTGGGCCCGCCGGTTCAGGACGACGAGGTCGAGGATCAGGAGCACCGCGATGACGGCGCTGAACCCGAGCCAGATCTCCAGCGGGTGGTGTCGCATTTGGCCTTTCTATCTGGCTACGACGAAGGGCGAGCCTTCGTCCGCGCCATCCGTGGCGCTCGACGAAGGTCTCGCCCTGAAGCTCCTGCTTCCCGGCCGACCGTGCCCCTCGCGGGACAGTGTTGACGATCGGCGCGCCCGGCTCGTTCCGGGTAGGCTACTCCCCTTCAGGCCGGAATATAGTCGGCTTGGACCCAGCAGGAAAAGGGTGAAGGGTGGAGGGCCTAGGGTCGAATCAATGCCACCCTCCACCCTCCACCCTCCACCCTCGACCCTTGACCCCCGACCGCTAGAACCCAGGATCCGTCTGATGCAGCGGCATATGCAGCGGCAATGCCTGCACCACTCCCCCTGCCGGTGTGTCGTGCTGCCCCTCGGGGATCACCAGGAGCGCATTCGCCTTTACCATCGAGGTGAGGATCCCCGAGCCCTGCGGCCCGGTGAGCCGCGCTTCGTAACCGTTCGGTCCCTCGGTGACCACCCCCCTCAGAAAGTGCTGCAGCTTGGGACCCAGGGTGATCTTCTCCGCCATCCGCACAGGCACGCTCCGGCGGAACGGCAATGCGTGCCCCGCCATCTTCCGGATCGCGGGACGAACGAAAAGCTCGAAGGTCACCATGGTGCTCACCGGATTCCCCGGCAACCCGATCCATGGGATCCCCCGCAGCACCCCGAATCCCACCGGTGCACCCGGCCGCATTCTGAGTTTCCAGAACCTGATCTCCGCGCCCAGCGCTTCGAGCACCGGTTTCACGAAGTCGTGCTCGCCGACGCTGATCCCCGCGGTGGTCACCAGCAGATCGCAATCGCTGGCGCGCTCGAAATGCTCCCGCATGCTCCGCGCGGTGTCCTCCGCGATGCCGAGGTCCACCGGCTCACCACCCGCGAGCTTCACCAGCGCCACCAGCGTGTGGGTGTTCGAGCTCGCCACCTTCCGGCCGCTCAGGATCTCCTCGGGCCGATCCACATCCACGATCTCGTCCCCGCTCCCCAGGATCCCGACCCGCGGCCGCCGCACCACCAACGGCGCTGACACCGCGAGTGAGGCCAGCACGCCGAGTTCCGCCGGCCCGAGGAGACTCCTCGCGGCGAGTGCGAGCGCGCCCCGCCTCAGGTCCTCCCCCGCCGGGCGGAAATTGGCTCCGGCGTCCCGATCCTTGAAGATGCTGACCTGGGCCGCCCCAAGATCGGTGTCCTCCTGACGGATCACGCCGTCGGCGCCTTGGGGGAGCGGCGCACCGGTGAAGATCCGGGCGCATTCCTGCGGCCCGACCCTCCGGGTCGGGAACTTCCCCGCCGGGATCTCCTCGACCACCCTGAGCCGCACCGGGTGTTCGGCGCTCGCGCCCCGTACATCCCCGGCGCGGCAGGCGTAGCCGTCCATCGCGCTGTTGGTATGGGCGGGGATGTCGAGCGGGCTGGTCACGTCGTGCGCAAGGATGTGGCCCAGCGCGTCGTCGAGCGGCACCCGGAGCGCAGGCTGCTGCCGCACCTCGCCCAGGATCCGGAGCGCCGCGTCGCGCGCGGTGAGCGACTGGTCCATCAGGTCGTGATCACCGTGGCATGATCCCAGACCAGCGCGACCAGGATGTTCATCCACATCGTGTCCTGGACGAGGAGCGTCCGGCAAGGCGCCTCGATCGTCTTGTCGTCGGTGATGAGCACCACCCACCGGTCCACCTCGGCCCCCGGCTCGAGCACCAGAGGGGTCCCGCCCACGTCCTTCCGCCAGATCTCCACCTTGGGGAGCGGCGCCTGCTTGAAGCCCTCGACCAGCACGATGTCGGCGCCATCCAGATACCGCTTGGCAAGCGCCACCGGATCGAGGTCGTCCTTGCTCCGCTCCAGGATGTAGCGCTCCTCGGGGCAGGCGAGGACCACCCGCTCCGACTTCCCCTCATTGAAGTGCCGCCAGCTGTCGGTGCCAGGCACGTCCATCTGTGCCGGGTGCGAGGCGTGCTTGATGGTCATCACCCTGCGCTTCCGCCGTGCGAATTCCGCCGACAGGGCCACGGCCAGCGTGGTCTTCCCGGCGTTCTTCCGACCTACGATCGAGCAGATCCGCGTGCCTGCCACTTCGCCTCCGCCTGTGCGAGGTCGTCCGACTCGTTCACGTTGAGGAAGATGAGCGCGGGGTCGCCGAAGGTGCGGACCCGCTCAAGAGGGAGGATACCGACCCGCACCTCGGCGTGGAAGGCTATGGCGCGTCGGTCGCCGCGATCGAGCGAGCGGACGATGGCTGCTTCGCACGCGGGGCCATACGCCGCCAGCAGCGGCTCGACCCCTCGCCGGCCGTCGCTTGCAGGGAGCACCGCGTCGTGATCGGCGAGCCCCGCGGCGAGCTCGCGCAGCAAGCCCGCCGGGACGAAGGGCATATCCCAGGCGGCGAGCACCACGGGAAGCCCCCCGCCCGCGTGGATCGCGGAAAGGAGGCCACCGAGGGCGCCCGCTCCGGGCCGGAGATCGGCACGCACCTCGAGGTCGGGACGCCACCCGACGGCCTGCGGGTCATTCGCAATGAGGAGGGGGAGGGTCCCGAAAGCTTCGAGGAATGCATCGACCACCCGATCCAGGATCCGCCGGCCGCCGACCATCTCGAGTCCCTTGGGTCGACCTCCGAACCTTGTGGCACCGCCGCCCGCCAGGACAACAGGGCGGACCGGCGGATGGACGGATGGGCGGACGGAGGCCATAGGTCGAAACCTAGCTCCGCCCGCCCATGTCGGCCCTCCGCCTGTCCGCCTGTCCGCCTGTCCGCCCGCCTAGTACCGCCGCCCCCGCTTCCTTTCCAGCACCACTTCGACTGCGACCGTCATGCTGAATACGTGATGGAGACGGCGCTCCGATCGGGGCTCGGCGCTCGGAAACGAGACGGCGGCGAGGACGTGCTCGAGGCTCACCAGGTTGTCCTTCACCTCGAAGCGCATCTGATACGACCTCCCGACGAAGGCGGTGATCCCGGCGGCCAGCCCCGCGGCCGGCGCGACGGAGGCAGGGTGCTTGTCCTGATAGACGTAGTAGTCGACCCCCTGCGAGTCCGGTCGCGTGAAGGTCCCCTTCATCCGGATGGCGCTCTGCTGGCTCACCAGCAGCCCGATGTTGGCGCGGAGATAGGGCTGGATGTCGGTCCAGGCGAACGGACGATAGATGCCGCCGACCGTCATGGCCACCGCCGTTCCGGGGGAGTCGTTCCCATTGATGCTGGTGCAGACCTGCTGATTCTGGGATGAACCGGAACTGCTCCGGAGCATGCAGCCATCGGAATACCCCAGGCCGATCAGGTGGGCTTCACCGGTGAGGCCCCAGTGCGGGTCCGGGTAATACACCCCGATGAACGTGATCCCGATGGTCGGGCGGACGTTGCGGAAGATCGAGGCCGTATCGCGCGCGAGGTTGTCGATCAGCTCCTGAGCGTCGACGTGCCAGATGTCGGTCGCGCCGTTGTACCCGAGGCCGATCCCGAAGGAAAGGCGTGCCTGATCCCCCCGGCGCTGGGCCGCGGCCGGACTCGCGAGGGACAGGAGGAGCAACAGGGAGGAGCAGAGCGGACGGCGCATCAGGATCCCGTGACGAGGGCGCGATGTTCGACGGCAAGGCAGAGGTCCTGCACCACGGCGATCCCGGCCCCTTCGAGGGCCCGTGCCGCGGGGTCATGCTTCACGCCAAGTTGGAGCCAGACCAGCTTGGGGCGGAGCTCGAGAAGCTCCGGCAGCAGCTCGGGGATCGTCTCCGAGCGACGGAAGACGTCCACGATATCGATCGCTCCGGTCACCGCCGCTGCGCTGGACAGGTCGGGGTACCGCCGTCCGCCGAGCACCGTGCCGCCACCCGGGTGGACCCCGACGATCTCGTACCCGGCGCTCTGGAGGTAGCCGGCCACCGAGTGACTCGGCCGGAACGGGTCGTTGCTGAGCCCCACCACCGCGATCCGCCGAGCGCTCCGCAGGATGGCGGCGACTCCCGGAGAGACGCTCATCCTTCCGCGCCGTGCACAGCAGGGTGGGCGCTCGCCGCTCGGCCGATAAGTCGCATCCCGCTGCGTCGGGCGATTTCCACCGCCAAGGTCGATGGGACCGACGGGGTGGCGATCCAGTCGAGTGCCGCCCGGGCCCCCTTGAACGCCAGCTCGGCGGAGATGCGTCCGGTCACCAACAGGCCCAGCCCCGCCACGCTCCGGCGCTGCAGCAGCGCGGCACCGACCACCTTGTCGACCGCGTTGTGTCGGCCGATATCCTCGGCGTGCCAGAGGAGCGCCGTGCCGTCGGTCAGCGCGGCGGCATGGATCCCGCCGGTGTCCTGGTACCTCGCACCCCGTGCGAACAGCTCCTTGAGCAGCTTCCGGAGGGTGTCGCCGCCGGGAGCGGGGCCGCGGGCAGGCCGGGAATGGATAGTGGCGGGGTCGGCGAGGTAGGTGGCCACGGCGCCGCACCCCGAGGCGAGCACCGGACGGCGCCCCTCGGCCGCTACCGCCGCGGCACGTTCCGCCGGGATCTCTGCCCAGAAGCCCTGGTCTGTGGCGCAGGGGCGCAGGTGGACGTCGTCGATGCTGGCGATGTATCCCTCGCCGTGCAGCCACCCGACCACAAGTTCTTCCAGCAACTCCGGGGTGCACATCCACGTCACCGTGGGGCGACCGTTGACCTCGAGCCACACGGGGACCTCCTCAACGGCGGCGTCGGCCGCGAGGCGTCCCTTTCGGCCGGCCGGCCCTTCGTTCAGAAGGCGAATCCGATCCCGAGCCGGAGCGCGGGAGTGGGGACCCAGTCGTCCAGGTCGTCGGCGCTCTTGAGCGGCGCCGTGGTCGGCTCCCCCGAAGTGCTGGGCTGGGCCGCAGGTTCGCTCAGCCAGCTGTTGGGGTATTTCATCTTCCAGTAGTAGAACTGCCCCTCGAGCCGCAGATGGACCCTTTGGGTGACGAACACGCGGACCCCCGCCGCCGGGGTCAACAGCAGCTTGGTGCCGAAAACGAATTCGGTCGTGTCCTGCGCCACGCCCTCGCCCACTGCGGCACCGAAGCCGACGGCCAGGAAAGGCGCGAGCCCGTGCCAGGTCTTGGGGCCGGTGATGTTCAGCTGGAGGCCGATCTGAGGGGTCCACACCGTCGCATCGACCGGGCCGCTGAAGCGATTCACCACACTGTCATCCGGGGCGAGCAGCTGGCGCTGGGTCGCGAGATACCCCAATTCCGCAAAACCCTGCAGCAGGCCGCTGAAACGCACATCGTAGCGCAGGCTGTAGTTCATCCCGCTGTTGGGGCTGAGGCGGAGCGGGCCGCCGTTCCCGAACACCTGGCCTGCCGAGACGGTCCAGCCGTTGCCGTGCAGGATGTCGCGATACGGCGACGGGCGTGGGGCCGCGCCGATCTGGGCGGTGAGCGCGGTGGGCAGGCCGAGGAGGAGGGCCGTGAGCGGCAGGATGCGGGTGGAGGCGCGTGAACGGTTCATCAAGGGAGTCTCAGGTCGCGGCCGGTCATTTCCGGCGGCTGCTCGAGGCCAAGGAGGCCGAGGATCGTGGGGCCGACGTCGCAGAGCGCGCCGCCGGCACGGAAGGTCGGGGCCCCGTCGCCCACCAGCACGAAGGGGACGGGATTGGTCGTGTGCGCGGTGTGGGGTCCGCCCGACACCGGGTCGAACATCATCTCGCAATTGCCGTGGTCGGCGGTGATCAGAAGCGTAGCACCTGCCGACTCGGCCGCCGAAAGCACCCGCGCCAACGAGCGGTCCACCGTCTCCACCGCCTTCAAGATCGCCGGAACGACCCCCGTGTGCCCCACCATGTCGGCGTTGGCGAAGTTGCAGAGGAGGAAATCGTGCTCCCGACGTCCGATCGCGGCGCAGAGGGTGTCGGTGATCCCCGCCGCGCTCATTTCGGGGGCCAGGTCGTAGGTGGCCACCTTCTGCGACGGTATCAGCTGGCGCTCCTCGCCGGGGAACGGGGTCTCGATCCCCCCGTTGAAGAAGTACGAGACGTGGGGATATTTCTCCGTCTCCGCCGTGCGGAACTGGGTGCGTCCCGCCTGGGACAGCCATTCTCCGACGATGTTCGCCATCGAGAACGGGGGGAAGGCGGCCGGCAGCGTCAGCGTCGCATCGTACTGCGTCATCGTGGCCGCGGTGAGGGCCGGCCGCCCGGTGATGTCGAACCCGCTGAACCCGGGAGTGCACAGCGCGTGGCCGATCTGGCGCATCCGGTCCGCGCGATAATTGAAGAAGAATACTGCGTCGCCGTCCCGGAGCAGGGGTGGGACCGCCCCGTCGCGAGTGCGGATCACCAGCGGCTTGATGAACTCGTCGGTCTCGCCGCGGGCGTAACACTCCTCGATGGTGCGGATCGGGTCATTCACCAAGTGGCCGGCCCCGCGGGTGAGGGCGTCGTACGCCAGCTTGGTCCGCTCCCAGCGCTTGTCACGGTCCATCCCGTAATAGCGACCCGTGAGGGTGCTGAGTACCGCGCGGCCGCCGGTGCGGGCCTTCATTTCCACCAACAGCTCCCGCACGAATCCCACCGCCGAGGTGGGGAGCGAGTCGCGGCCATCAAGGAAACCGTGCACCGCGATGCGCGGGAGTCCCTGCCGTTCGGCGAAATCGAGACAACCGAGCAGGTGCCTGTCGATGGCGTGGACGCCACCGTTCCCCAGCAGGCCGATGAAGTGCAGGGTGCCGCCGGTGCGGCGGACGTGGTCCGCGAGGGTGACCAGGGGCGGGAGGGCAAAGAAACCGCCGGTGGCGATGTTCTGCGAGATCCGGACGAGGTCTTGTGGAACGACCCGTCCCGCCCCGAGGTTGAGATGTCCGACCTCGCTGTTGCCCATCTGGCCCGCGGGGAGCCCCACGCGAAGGCCGCTCGCTTCAAGCAGGGTCTTCGGCTGGCGGCCCCAGAGCCGCTCCCAGGTCGGGACGTTCGCCATGGCGATGGCGTTGCCTTCGCGCTCGGCGCGATAGCCCCACCCGTCCAGCACTATCAAGACCACGGGGTGCTTCGCCCTCGTTACCTTTGACATGACCCTCCCGGCCACCTACTATCGCCCAAGTGACGAAAGCGCCGCAATCTAGTCCCGCCCGGTACCCACTGCCAATCGCGCGCGCGCGCTCTCGAACGTTGTGGCGCGCCTCGGCGCGCCTGCTCCCGGCGCTGGTCCTGCTCCTCGTCCCGGCCACCACCGCGGCCCAGCAACGGGTCCGGATCTCCGCCCAGACCCCCCTCCTGAAGACGCCCGAAGGACCGATCCTTGGCCGCCTCGAGCGCGGCCTCGACCTCCCCCAGGGTCGGGTGGATCGGAAGGCGGTCGAGGTGACGGTCGAGGGGTGGATCTTCGCCCCCTCGTTGGGCGCCACGGCCCGCGATGGTTTCAACGCGATCGTGAATGACGGCCAGGGGCAGAACCTCAGGGCGGAGGGGCGCCCCGACGCGCGACTCATCGGCAGACTGAGTGGTGGCGCGCTGGTCCAGCGACTCGAGACCAAGAATGGATGGGCCCGCGTGCGGCGGCAGGCGTGGGTCGCCCGCCTCGCCGTCGATGAGCCCCCTGCCGCGACTGCGACCACACCCCCACCTGGCGCCGCGACCCCTCAGCCACCGCGTGACACCACTCGGCGCGCCCCCTCGTCAGGCTTTGGCGATGGGAGCCGTGCCGTCGCGCCTCGCGGGGCGATCCTGAAGATGACACCAGGAGGGGAGACGACTGGAACGCTCGCCACCGGTGCCGAGGTCCGGGTCCTCACCCGGGCGAGTGGATGGACCCGCGTCAGGGTCGATGCCTGGGTCCCCGACAGCGTGCTCGAGACCGCCGCATCCGACGTCACTGCGGGTGTCACCGCGGCCGAGGTCCGGGCCGAGCCGGCGCGCTGGATCGGGCAGGTGGTCGATTGGCGGCTCCAGGTGGTCGCGGTCCAGAATGCCGACGGCCTCCGGCCGGAGCTCCCGGAAGGGAAGCCCTACCTCCTGACCCGCGGCCCGCTTCCCGAAAGCGGCTTCGTCTACGTCCTGGTGACCCCCGAAGAGGCCCAGCGCTATCGTGATGCGGCACCGCTCCGCGAGATCACCGCGCGGGTCCGGATCCGGGCGCCGTCGAGCAAGTACCTGCCGACGCCTGTGGTGGAACTGATTGGTGAGCAGTGAGCGGTAAGCAGTGAGCGGGCCGCACGATCGAGATCCGTCCGGGTGGGCCCGCTCACCGCTCACCGCTCACCGCTAACTGGAGGTGTCATGCACGACCAACTCCGCGACCGCATCCTCCGCAAACTCGAAGCGCTCTCCGACGAGCGCGGCTATCAGTTGCTCGACTACCTCGAGTTCCTCGAGAGCAAGTACGCCGAGCGCGCGGCGCCTTCGAACATCTTCGCCAAGCTGAAGGAAAAGGCCGAGGATACCCTTCGGGCCGGAAAGTTCTCCGCCGAGACCATCGGTTCGACGCTGGGGGTGATGGACTCGGCGCAAAAGATCGTGAAGGGGATCGTCGCGGCGGGCGAGGCGGTGGTGGACGAAGCGGCGAAGGCGGCGGGGGTGAGCGCGAGGTCGGGGCCGAAGCCACCGGTGCCGGCAAGTGAGCCGCCGGCGTCTCAGAACAAATAGTCCGAAGTGCGACGTGCGAAGTGCGACGTCGCTCCGATCTCCCCACCGATCCCGGTCCAGGCGACTTTCACCCCGCACCTCGCACTTCGCACTTCGCACCCACTATGGCAACTACCTCCAAGTCCGACTTCGTCACCGGCATCGGCCCCCTCCAAGCCATCTCCCTCGTCGTCGGCTCGATGATCGGGAGCGGGATCTTCATCGTCTCGGCCGACATCGGCCGCCAGATGAATGGCTGGGGCCCCGGCGGGCTGATGCTGGTCTGGGTGATCACCGGCTTCATGACCCTCGCAGGCGCCCTGAGCTACGCCGAACTCGCCGGGATGATGCCCAAGGCAGGGGGCCAGTACGTCTTCCTCCGCGAAGGGATCGCCCCCTGGGCCGGCTTCCTGTACGGATGGACCCTCTTCAACGTCATCCAGGCTGGCACCATCGCCGCCGTGGCGGTGGCCTTCGCCCGCTACCTCGGCGTGTTCTTCCCGGCGCTCACCGATCAGCTCTTCCTCAATCTCGGCACCGTGAATCTGCCTGAGGCGCTGCAGCAGGCGCCGATCCAGCTCGGACTCTCCCCCCAGCGGATCGTCGGGATCCTCAGCGTGGTGTTCCTCACCTGGGTCAACGTGCGCGGGGTGAAGCAGGGGGCGGGGCTCCAGACCTTCCTCACGATGATCAAGACCGTGGCCCTGATCGGTCTCATCTTCCTCGGGCTCACGATCTACCGCCGCGCCGACATCGCGGCGATGAATTTCTCGAGCTTCTGGGGCTCAACCCCCTGGACCTCGGCGGTGCTGGTGGCCGCCGGGGCCGCGATGGTGGGGTCGCTCTTCTCGAGCGATGCCTGGAACAACGTCACATTCGCCGCCGCCGAGGTGCGGGATCCGACGAAGAACCTGCCGCGCGCCCTCGCGATGGGAACGGGGCTCGTGACCCTGCTCTATCTCCTGGCGAACGTTGCATACCTGAACCTCCTGCCGTTCCAGGGGGATCCCAACGGTGCCGACGCGCTGGCGCGCGGGATCCAGCACGCCACCCAGGACCGGATCGGCGCGGCGGCCGCGGAGGTGATGCTGGGCGGCGGTGGCGCGCTGGTGATGGCGGGGCTCATCGTGATCAGCACCTTTGGCTGCAATGCGGGGCTCATCCTTGCGGGGCCGCGCCTCACCTGGGCGATGGCGCAGGATGGACTCTTCTTCAAAAAGGCGGGAGAACTTCACCCCCAGCACCACACTCCCGCCGGCGGACTCTGGGCGCAAGCGCTCTGGACCAGCGTGCTCTGCCTCACGGGGACGTACAATCAACTCCTCGATTTCGTCATCATCGCGGCGCTGATCTTCTACTTCTTGACGATGGTGGCGCTCTTCCGCCTCCGGCGGACCCGCCCCGACCTTCCCCGACCGGTGAAGGCGTTCGGTTACCCGTTCGTTCCCGCGCTGTACATGGTGGCCCTCGTGGGGGTGATGCTGACGTTGCTCTGGGCCAAACCGCTCACCGCAGGGGCCGGTGTCGCCATCGTGCTGCTGGGGGTGCCGGTGTACCTCTGGTGGAAGGGGAAGGCGGTACAGCGCGCCTAGAGCCTGGCGCCTAGGGAGGTGGCGGACGGGCCCGGTGTGGGCACTCTCGCACCGGGGCTCCCATTTGCCTCCCCAGGCCCCAGGCTCCAGGCGCGCCGTTGTTACCGAATATTTCCCGGCAGCGCCAACCCGCCTTGAGACAGGCCGCATCTGCGACTAGACTTGTGGATGGCTCCCCTGTCCTGTCTCGGCCTGCCCCGCGCCACGGTCCGGCGCCTTCGGCGGGCTGTTCCATACCGTCCAATCGAGTTCGCATGACCAGTCGCGTCCGCCCGGGCCTCGCCCTCACGTTCGACGACGTTCTGCTCGTACCGCGGCATTCGACCGTCCATCCGCGTGATGTCAGCACCGCCAGTCGCCTGACCCGGAAGATCCCCCTCAACATCCCGTTCGTCTCCGCCGCGATGGACACCGTCACCGAGGCGGAGATGGCCATTGCGATGGCGCGCTGGGGCGGGATCGGGGTGATCCACAAGAACATGACGGCCGAGCGTCAGGCGGCCGAGGTCGACCGGGTCAAGCGTTCCGAGAGCGGGATGATCATGAACCCGATCACCCTCGGCGCCGACCGCCCGCTCCGTGAGGCGGTACAGCTGATGGCGCGGTTCAAGATCTCGGGTGTGCCGATCGTCGACGGGCAAGGGAAGCTCATCGGCATCCTGACCAACCGCGACCTCCAGTTCGAGCGCAATCTCGACCAGATGATCCGCGACGCGATGACGAAGGACAGGCTGGTCACCGCCCCGGTCGGCACCGATCTGGACGAAGCGGAGCGGATCCTCGCCAAGCACCGCATCGAGAAGCTCCCGGTGGTCGATGCCCAGGGCGTCCTCAAGGGGCTCATCACGGTCAAGGACATCTTCAAGCGCCGCGAACACCCCAACGCCAACAAGGACCAGCACGGCCGGCTCCGGGTTGCGGCCGCCGTGGGGGGGACCAAGGCGGCGCTGGACCGGGCGCGTGCGCTCCTCGATGCCGGGGCCGACGTCCTCGTCATCGACAGCGCCCACGGCCACAGCGAAGGGGTGCTCCAGACCCTCGACGCCCTGCGCCAGGCCTTTCCCGATGCCCAGCTCATCGCTGGCAACGTGGCGACGGCCGAAGGGGCCAAGGAGCTCGCGCGGCGTGGGGTCGACGGGATCAAGGTCGGCGTCGGTCCGGGGTCGATCTGCACCACTCGCGTCGTCACCGGCATCGGGATGCCGCAGATGACCGCGATCCTCGACGCGGTGAGCGGGGCGGGGGATATCCCGGTCATCGCCGACGGCGGGATCAAGTACTCGGGCGATGCCGTGAAGGCGCTCGCGGCCGGCGCGTCGAGCGTGATGATGGGCGCGATGGTGGCCGGAACCGAGGAGAGTCCCGGCGAGTCGATCTTGGCCGAAGGACGGCGCTTCAAGCTGATCCGAGGGATGGGCTCCCTTTCCGCGATGCAGGATGGCTCCGCTGACCGGTATTTTCAGGAAGGGGAGATGGCGCTGTCCAAGTTCGTCCCCGAGGGGATCGAGGGGCGGGTACCCTACAAGGGTCCCGTGGGCGACGTGCTCTTCCAGCTGGTGGGTGGCCTCCGGAGCGGGATGGGGTACTGCGGCGTCGGCACCATCGAGACCCTCCGGACCCAGACCGAATTCGTGCAGATCACCGGGGCGGGGCTTCGGGAGAGCCACCCGCACGACGTGACCATCACACGGGAAGCTCCGAACTACTCGGCCTGACGGCCGGCCCCTATTCTACCTCATCTCACACGGAGCATCGGTGGCCGAAGTCCAGCGTGAACAATGGGGCTCGAAGCTCGGGCTGATCCTCGCAATGGCGGGCAACGCCGTGGGCCTGGGGAACTTCCTGCGCTTCCCCCGCCAGGCCGTCGAGAACGGTGGCGGCACCTTCATGATCCCGTACTTCATCGCCTTCCTCCTCGTCGGCATCCCGCTGATGTGGATCGAGTGGGGGGTCGGGCGGCACGGGGGGCTCCGGGGGCACGGGTCGGTACCGGGGATGCTCGAGAGTCTCTGGAAGCACCCCGTGGCCAAGTACCTCGGGGTCCTCGGGCTCTTCATGCCCGTGATCGTGCTCATCTACTACTGCTACATCGAGTCGTGGACCCTGGCCTGGACCTGGTTCTCCTTGACGGGCAAGACCCAGGGGCTCGACCAGGCGGGGATGCAGGCCTTCTTCCGGTCGTACGTCGACCTGAAGAACGGCAGCATCCACGGCTTCTGGACCCCGTTCCTCTTCTTCTTCATCACGATCGGCGTGAATTTCTGGGTGGTGAGCAAGGGATTGACCGCCGGGATCGAAAGGCTGGCCAAGATCGGGATGCCGATCCTGTTCGTCTTCGCCGCGGTCCTGGTGATCCGGGTGCTCACTCTCGACCCCCAGCCCGAGCTGGTGGATGGCGTGGCCACGGGCCGGATGGTGGGACCGCTGGATGGCCTTAACTGGATGTACTCCCCCGATTGGTCCAAGCTCGGGTCACCCAAGGTCTGGCTCGCCGCCACGGGGCAGATCTTCTTCACGCTGTCGGTGGGGATGGGTACGCTGCAGGCATATGCGTCCTACCTGCGGAGGACGGACGACATCGTCCTCTCCGGCATCGCCACCGCGGCCACCAACGAGACCGCCGAGGTCGTTCTCGGGGGCTCGCTCGCCATCCCCGCGATCGTGACCTTCTTCGGCGTCTCCGGCGCAATGGCCATCGCCGCGCAGGGGAGCTTCGATCTCGGCTTCATCTCGATGCCGCTGGTCTTCAATCAGCTCCCCGGGGGGCCGCTGGTGGCCACCGCCGCGGGGGTGATGTGGTTCGGCCTGCTCTTCTTCGCAGGCATCACCAGCTCCGTGGCGATGGCCACCCCGGCGCTGTCGTTCGTCGAGGAGAACTGGGGCTGGAGCCGCAAGCGCACCGCCTGGACCCTCGGCGTCATCGCGCTGCTCCTGGGGATGCTCCACATCGTATACAACACCCGCGGCTTCCTCGATGAATGGGATTACTGGGCCGGCACCTTCGGCCTGGTGATCCTGGCGCTGGTGGAGACGGTGATCTTCGTCTGGGTCTTCGGCCCCGAGAACATGTGGAAGGAGCTCCACGAAGGGGCCTCCCTCCGCATCCCGAGATTCTACAAGGTGGTGATGACCTACATCACCCCGATGTTCCTGATCGTGATGATGGTGTGGTGGACCGTCCAGGATGCGATCCCCACCCTGCTGATGGCGAACGAGACTCCCGAGCGGGCAGCGGTCCGCTGGGCCTCCCGCGGCCTGATGCTCGCGATCCTCGCATTCCAGGTCTGGATGGTCCGGGCGGCGTGGCAGCGCCGCCGGGCCGCCGGGAAGGAGGTGGCCTGATGCAGATCCTGCCCCTGATCTTCCTCCTCTGTGCCTGGGCGTTCGTCCTCGGCCTGACGATCTGGTCGTTCAAGCGATTGCTGCAGTCTCCACAGGATGAGAAACTCCCGCCACCTGGGACATCGTTGTAGGCTGGAACCCCGCCTCGCCCGCGCCCAAGCCTGCCGGCTCGTGTCCTTTCCTTCGACCAGGACCAACCCATGTCGCTGTTCCGTCGCAAGTCGCTCGCCGAACTGATGCCCGTGGAGGATGGCACGGGCCTCAACCGCGCGCTCACCGCCACCAACCTCGTGCTGCTCGGCATCGGCGCCATCATTGGCGCCGGTATCTTCGTGCTCACCGGGACGGCGG
>JBDSIR010000013.1:0-4433 GCA_039917855.1 Gemmatimonadales bacterium
TCATGGATCGAGCTATGTGGTCCCAAGCCGGAGCTCCGTGCCACCACCCACCAAGAGTATTCGGCCGAGTTCCTGTTTCTGCGAAATGCTCAGGCCCTCATGGATTCGGTCCATCATGGGTTCGCGCTCTCGCCAAGCCCCGCCATTTGACGAGCCCCTAAGGAAGGCATGAACCGCCTCAACACCGCCACCTCCGCGTATCTCACCTCCGCCGCGCACCAACCCGTGCCGTGGTGGCCCTGGTGCGCGGAGGCGTTCGCGGAGGCCGCCCGGCTCGACCGGCCGATCCTGCTCGACATCGGCGCGGTCTGGTGCCATTGGTGTCACGTGATGGATGGCGAGTCGTACGAGGACCCCGCCATCGCCGAGCTGCTGTCCGAGAACTTCGTCTGCATCAAGGTCGACCGCGATGAGCGCCCCGACGTCGATGCCCGCTACCAGCGCGCGGTGCAGGCGCTGTCGGGGATGGGAGGGTGGCCGCTCACCGCCTTCCTGACCCCCGGCGGTGAGGTCTTCTATGGTGGCACCTATTTCCCGCCGGTGCCCCAGCAAGGGCGCCACTCCTTCCGCCAAGCGCTGACCTCCATCCTCAAGATCTGGCGCGAACAGCGCGACCGCGTCTCCGCGCAGGCCACCACCATCTCCAACGTCGTGCGCGAGTCGCTCGACGAGCTCGCCCCGGCCGATCCCGCCGAGGCACTCCTGGTCCAGGCGGAGGAGCTGCTGGAACACAATTTCGAGCCCCAGCACGGCGGGTGGGGCCGCGGTCCCAAATTCCCCCACCCTGCGGCGATCTCCTTTCTGCTCGCGCGCTGGGTCGACCACGGCGGCGACCTCCGGCGCACGATGACGGTCCGCACCCTCGACGGGATGCGGCGCGGCGGGATGCACGACCAGCTCGGCGGCGGGTTCCATCGCTACAGTGTCGACGCCGAGTGGATCGTCCCCCATTTCGAGAAAATGGCGTATGACAACGCCGAGCTCGCCAAGGCCTACCTCGATGCCTACGCCGCCCTCGGAGATCCTGCGTACGCCGACGTGGTGCTCGGCACTGTCCGCTGGGTGCGTGAGGTGTTGTCCGATCCCGAGGGAGGGTACGCGGGGAGCCAGGACGCCGACGTCGGCCTGCACGACGATGGGGACTATTTCACCTGGACACTCGCCGAGGCGACCGCGGAGCTCACGGCGGACGAACTGGAGGTCGCCGCCGCGTATTACGACATCGGCACCGCGGGGGAGATGCACCACGACCCCGCGAAGAACGTGCTGTTCCTCCGCGAGGAGCTCGACGTCCTGGCGGGCCGGCTCGGTCGCCCGCTGGCGCGCGTGACACAGGAACTCGGCAACGCCCAGGAAAAGCTGCGGGTGGCCCGGCGACGGCGGCCCACGCCATTCGTGGATCGCACCCGGTACACCAATTGGAACGCGATGCTCGCCGGCGCGATGCTCCGCTCCGGTACCGTGCTGGGTGACGTCTGGGCGCGTGACCACGCCCTGCTGACCCTGGAGCGGATCAGGGAGGAAGCGATCGAGACCGACGGCGTGGGACACATCGCGGGCCAGCGGCCCGCGCTTCTCGACGACCAGGTCCAAGTCGCTTCCGCGGCGCTCGATGCCTACGAAGCGACTGGAGAGTCGGACTGGCTCGAATGGAGCGTGGCGTTGATGGGACGGGTCTGGCGCGACTATCACGACGACGCGGTGGGTGGGCTCTTCGATACACCGCGCGGTCGCGGTGGCGAAGGGATGCTCCCCTCACCCGCCAAGCCGGTGCAGGACACTCCGACCCCTTCCCCCAACGGTGTCGCCGCCCTTACCGCCGCCCGACTCGGCCACCACATCGATTCGGAGATGTGGAAGGCGCGATACCGCGATCTTGTGCGGGTCTTCGCGGGACGCGCAGCCGAACTGGGACTCTATGGCGCGACGTTCTTGCTGGCGATGACCTGGGCGCTCGAGCCGGTGACGCGTCTTGTGATCGTCGGCGACGGCGAGGAGGCCGACCGGAT
Organism: Gemmatimonadales bacterium; assembly: GCA_039917855.1. Lineage (GTDB taxonomy): Bacteria > Gemmatimonadota > Gemmatimonadetes > Gemmatimonadales > GWC2-71-9 > CAMLHU01. The sequence continues at coordinate 2,010 of JBDSIR010000013.1, forward strand.
GCACCGCCGCGCCCTTGCCACGTTCATCCCACGAAAGGTGGTCAAGCGCTTCTCCCGGCCCACCGGCCCGCTGGCCCACTTGCCGCCGCATCTTGCGGCAATGGTGGACGGAGCCAGCCCGCGCGCCTACGTTTGCCGAGGGGAGACCTGCCTCGCTCCCGCCTCCGATGATGAGGAGTGGGCGGAGCGCCTGAGTTCAATCCGTTAGGGCTTCTGGCTATTGGCTTCTGGCTGCTCCCGAGCGCGGGACGGCCAGTAGCCAGCAGCCAGCAGCCATTGACCACCAACTACGGACCATCGACATGCCCAACAAGACCGCGACCCTCAAGACCGCCAAGGGCACCTTGATCCTTGAGCTCTACGCCGACGAGACCCCCGGCACCGTCGCCAATTTCGAGAAGCTCGCCAATGACGCCTTCTACGACGGCACCCGCTTCCACCGCGTCATCCCCAACTTCATGATCCAGGGGGGCGACCCGCTGTCGAAGGACGCCAACAACCCCCGCGCCGGCACCGGCGGTCCTGGCTACACCATCAAGTGCGAGACCCACAAGAACACCCACAAGCACGTCCGCGGCACCCTGTCGATGGCGCACGCGGGGAAGGACACCGGGGGCAGTCAGTTCTTCATCTGCCACGGTCCCCAGCCCCACCTCGATGGGAAGCACACCGTCTTCGGCCAGGTCACCGGCGGGATCGAATTCGTCGACGCGATCCGTGGCGGCGACCTGATCGAATCGATCCGGGTGAGTTGAGCAGGTGCAGATCGTCCTTGCCGCGCTCGCAGATTATGCCCTGATCGACCAGGCCGGCCGCCTCTCGGTGGTCGGCATCTTCAGTCACATTTGGATCCGCCAAGCGCCGACCCTCCATCCCCGTACCCACCTCGTGGTGCGGCTGGTGGGGCGGCGCACCGAGATCGGGGAGCACAAACTCAAGATCCGCTTCCTCGATCCCAAGGGACAGGAGACGCTCGGAGGTGAGGGGACCTTCACGATGGGAGAGCCCCCCGCAGGCGTTACCGACGTCGAGGCGGGGGTGATCCTCGCCTACGACCTCCCCCTCCCCGTGATCGGCCGCTATACAGTGGAATTGGCGCTGGACGGGACGGTGATGACGACACTTCCCCTCACCGTGGCCGTGGCGCCTGGCGGATAGAGCGCCTAGCGCCTAGCGCCTGGAGCCTCGAGAGGCCCGGCCGTCCTTGGTGACCGGACACCCAGCGTCCGATCTCCCCTTAGCCTCTCCAGGCGCCAGGCTCCAGGCGCCACTTCACGATCCGGCGGGCGCGGACGGCCACCACCGTTGCGCCTCCTCTCCCCGGCGGGTAGCTTTTTCGTCATTCCGGACGGTCCCGTCCGGCCCCCCTCCTCAGCAGTCACGGTATCCCCTTTCGGAGTCCAGCTATGCGACGGTTCCTCGTCTGGATGGCCGCCGGGGTCCTGGCGGGCGCAGCAGCGCCTGCAGGTCTCGCGGCCCAGGGCTACGGCATCTATGAGCACGGCACCTGCATGATGGGTCGGGCCGGTACCGGCACCGCCTCGCCCTGCCAGGACGGCTCGGCGATCTTCTTCAACCCGGCCGGCATCGTCGGAAGCGGTCGCGGGGTCCTCAGCGCCGGCGTCACCTACATCGGTCCGACGGGAAGCTTCACGGACGACGCGACCGCCACGACGACCACGCTCAACGACCTCAAGTTCTACATCCCCCACCTCTATTACGCGCGCGACCTTGGCGGCGGCTATTCCGCGGGCCTCGGCGTCTTCGCGCCGTACGGTCTGACCACCGAATGGGGCAATGACTTCGAAGGGCGGTTCCTCGGCTACCGGAGTGAGATCCAGGGGATCTACATCCAGCCGACCTTCGCGGCCCGGCTGGCACCGGACCTCAAGATCGGCGGCGGGATCGACTTCTCGATCGTAAAGGTGAACCTGCGCCAGCGGGTGGATCTCTTCTCGACCACCCTTGCCCCTGGCCTCACCGGCGGCAACCTCGGCATCCCGGAGGGGACCGACTTCGCCGACGTGAACCTCGAGGGTCACGGGACCGGTATCGGGTTCAACCTCGGCGTCGTCTGGCAAGCGCATCCCCGAGTCGCGCTCGGCGCGCGCTACCTGTCGCAGCAGGAGATCTACATCAACAAGGCGACCGCGACGGTGAACCAGGTCTCGACGGGGATCATCCTCGATCCGGGCAACCCCTTTGGCGTACCCGGTGGGACTCCGCTCGATGCGGTCCTCGCCGGTCGCTTCCTTCCGGACAGCCTCCTCGACGACCAGACGGGAAGCACCAAGCTCACCTTCCCCGACCAGTTCGTCTTCGGCGTGACGGTCAAGGCCACCGACCGGCTCAACATCCTCACCGACATCCAGTGGGTGCACTGGAAGAAGTTCGAGACCCTCGCCCTCCAGTTCGAGCGCCTCC
>JBDSIR010000014.1:0-6697 GCA_039917855.1 Gemmatimonadales bacterium
AACCGCTCAAGAGCTTGTACACGTCGGCGCTGATCTTCGGCCTCACGGTCGCGCTGCCGTAAGCGCGTGTCATCCTGAGGCGGCTTCAGCCGCCGAAGGATCTAGTGTGCAAAGACCGTTGGTGGCCCGCTCGGACGAAGCTCGGCGCTGATAGGAAAGGCCGGATCGGAGTACGCCAGATCCTTCGGGACCTGAAGCTCCCTCAGGATGACAACGTCACGCAGATCTACGCCGCTTCGCGAATTCGACTCTGCTCCCCCTCTCCCGTACCCTCACCTATTGAGTGGAATGGGGAGGGGGTGAGGTTGGGCACAAGTGCCGGTCAGGGCGTGAAGTACGCCACCGGCAACTTCACCCCTTCCGCCAGCAGGTACCCCCACTCCCGCTCGCCGACGATGGGGCTCTCGGGGGCGGGCGAGGTCCAGGCGGTGAGGCCGTGCCGATGGGCCACCACCCGGAGCCGCGCCATATGAAAAGCATCGCTCACGAGGAGGACATCGGCGAGCTGATGAGTGCGGACCCACTCGGCCACCGCGGCCATCGTCTCGTCGGTGTCCTTCCCTTGGGCCACCGCCACCACCGCCGAGTCGGGGACTCCCTGGGCCAGGAGGTAGCGTCGGCCGACGGTGGCCTCGCTCTCGCGATCCCCGGAGCCGATCCCGCCGGTGACGACGATGAGCGGTACCAACCCCTCCCGCTGGAGTTCGAGGGCGTGGTCGAGCCGGGCGCGGAGCACCGGCGAGGGCTTGCCGTTGTACTGCGCCGCGCCGAGCACCACGACGGCACCCGCGGCTCGGCGCTGATCCTGGCGCGCCGCGTGCCACACGATCGCCAGCGCGATCCCGTACAGCACTCCCATCGCGCCGACCACTCCGAGCAGCGCGATCCAGCGGCGGCGGAGCATCGATCCTACTGGAGACGGAAGGATTCGCCCTGCTTCGGCAGCACCACCTCGGCGACACCCTCGCTCCGGAGCAGCTCGCCCATCGCGTCGCGGGCGGCATTCTCGCCGTGCACCACGAAGGCGCGCTTGACCGGGCCACCTAGTCGCCGGATCCACTTCTGCAGTTCGGTCCGGTCGGCGTGGGCCGAGTACCCACCGATGGTCTCCACACCGGCCTTCACGGCGACGTCCTCGCCGAACACGCGGACCACCTTGTCCCCCTGCTGGATCCGGTGCCCGAGGGTGTGATCCCCCTGGAAGCCGACGAAGAGCACGATGTTCCGGTGATCGCCGAGGCCGTGCGTGAGGTGATGGAGGATCCGGCCCGCCTCGCACATCCCCGATGCGGCGATGATCACCGCGGGGCCGTTGAGCTGGTTGAGCTGCTTCGATTCCGCGACGTCGCGGGTGTAGCGCACCAGGGGGAAGTCGAACAGTTTCGAAGTCCGCCCTGCGAGCCGCTCCTTGCGATCGAACACCTCCGGATGGAGCCGGAAGACCTGGGTCGCATCGATGGCGAGGGGCGAATCGATGTAAATGGGGATCTCCGGGATCTCCTGGGCGCGCCAGAGCTCGTGCAACGCGTAGACCAGCTCCTGCGTGCGTCCCACCGCGAACGAGGGGATCAGCACCTTTCCGCCCGCCTTCGCGGCACGGCGCACTATCTCGCCCAGACGGGCGCCGGCGTCGGCAACAGACTCGTGGTCGCGGCCAGCGTAGGTCGATTCGATGATGAGCGTGTCCACCGGACCGCTCGGCGGCTCGGGGTCGCGGATGATCGGCAGTCCCCACCGGCCGATGTCCCCCGAGAAGACGAGGCGGTGCCCAGGTCCTTCGGCAAAGCGGAGGTCGACGGACGCGGAGCCCAGGATGTGGCCGGCGTCGGTGAATTCGAAGGAGAGGTTCCGCCGGAGATAGAAGGGACGGTGGTAGGGGAGTCCGATCATCAGCTCCTGGGTCTGCACCGCGTCGCTCCCGGTGTAGAGAGGGGCCACCGCTTCCTTGCCGCGGTGCCGCAAGAACTCGGCGTCGCGCTCCTGGATCTCGGCCGAATCGGCGAGCATCACCGCGCAGAGGTCGCGGGTGGCGGGCGTGGCGTAGATCGGGGAGTGATACCCCTCGCGCACGAGGAGCGGCAGCCGCCCGCAGTGATCGATATGGGCGTGCGAGAGGATCACGGCGCTCAACGTCCGCGGATCGACCGCGACCGACCGATTCCTCTTGTCGGCTTCGGCGCGGCGCCCCTGGAACATGCCGGCGTCGAAGAGGAATTTTCCGCCGGCGCACTCGAGGAGATGCATCGACCCGGTCACCTGTCCGTCCACGGCGCCGTGGAACGTGAGGCGCATCTCAGTCATGCGAGCCTCCCTGGTCGTGGGTCATGAGTCGTGGGTCCTCGGTGACTGGTATCAGTGTGGGGTGGCGCAGGGTGCAGTTCACGACCCACGACTCACGACCCACGACTATTGCGTCCCAAAGAGCCGATCCCCCGCATCCCCGAGCCCCGGCAGGATATACCCGTGCTCATTGAGCTTGCGGTCGAGGGCGGCGGCGAAGATCCGGACATCCGGGTGGGCGGCGTGCACCGCCTTGACGCCTTCCGGAGCGGCGACGAGGCAGAGGAAGCAGATGTCCTTCGCGCCCGCCTCTTTCAGCTTGACCACTGCCGCCACCGCGGAGCCGCCGGTCGCGAGCATCGGATCGAGCACCAAAAAGCGGGTCGCCGGGCCGAAGACCGGGAGTTTGAAGTAGTACTGGTGGGGTGCGAGGGTGTCGTGATCGCGATAGAGGCCGACATGCCCGACCCGCGCGGTGGGCAGCAGCCGCGTGATACCGTCGACCAGGCCGAGTCCGGCGCGGAGGATCGGAACCAGGACGAGATTCTTCCCGTCGACCTGGCGCCCGGTGGTCTTCTCCATCGGTGTCTCGACCGGGACCTCGACCGTCGGGAGGTCGCGGGTCGCCTCGTAGGCGAGGAGCATCCCGAGCTCGGCGACCAGTTCCTTGAAGTCGCGGGTGTTGGTCCCGCGATCGCGGAGCAGGGCGACCTTGTGCTGGACCAGCGGATGATCGATGACGGTGATGTTGGGGGTCGGGGAGGGCATCTCTAATAGTAGGCGGTAAGGCGGTAGGGCGGTAAGGCTGGGCGGTCCGGCGGTCCGGCGGTCGGAAAAGGCGGTCGCTCCCTCATGGCTAAGTCATTGCTGCCAGTATGGTTGGGACCCTATTCCTGGGTGGCGGACCGCCCTACCGCCCGACCGTCTGACCGCCTATTATTCCCGCCCTTCGGAGGCTAGGTAGCTCAGTTGGTAGAGCAGCGGACTGAAAATCCGCGTGTCGGGGGTTCGACTCCCTCCCTAGCCATAGTTGCCGCGCGATTCATCGCGCCGAGCTGAACGCCATCCCAACTGGGGTGGCGTTTCCAGCTCGGGGGTTCACCTCCGCCGCGCGTTCGCGCGTGCTCGGTGTCCTCCGCGCCCTGCGGGCGCTCCGGATCGACTCCCTCCCTAGCCATCTCAGTCGACAGACAACAGACGCTCAAGACGCTCGGGGCTCCGTGGTGAACGGGACCCTGTTGCCGTTGTACGAACTGCGCATGCAGAAGGGCAGAATTGGCAGAATGCTCCGCCCAATGCACGGATGGTGCGCATGGGCCGGGCCGTTCTGCTCATTTTGCCATTCTGCATGCGCTGTTCAGTTCGACACAGTGCACACACAGGAGGGCAGCACAGGCAGAATGCTCCCCCCGACGCACCGATGACGGTCAGGAGCCGGGCCGTTCTGCCCATTTTGCAATTCTGCATGAGCTGTTCAGTTCGACGCACTGCAGTTGCCTGACGATGTCGGGGGTCCGATCCCTGCGCTACCTTTCGGTACCATGTCGAGTGTGCCGAAAGCCGCGAAGGACCTCCGGGCGATCGCCCTGTTCGAGGCCGTCAAAGGGACCGTGGTCCTCCTTGCCGGGGTCGGGGCGTTGCGGTATGGCCATCTCGATCCGGTGCAGAAGGTCCCGCACGTCTTCCTGCAGCTCGTCACCGACCTCGCCGACACCCGGACCTGGATCCTCGCCCTCGCCCTCAGCGCCTACGCCGGGGTCCGGTATGTGCTGGCCTGGGGGCTCTGGACCGGCCGGCCCTGGGCCCTCTGGCTGGGCGCCGGCGCGGGGCTGATCTACGTCCCGCTCGAGCTGGTCGAGCTGACCCACGAGGTGACGCCGCTCCTCGTGGCGTTCCTCATCGGGAACGTCGTGGTGGTCACTTACCTGCTCTGGCGGCTCCGGCACCTCGACGGATCGGCCGCATGACCTCGCGGCGCGCCCTCGTCTTCATCTTCCTCACCGTCTTCTTCGACCTCCTCGGGGTCGGGATCCTGGTGCCGGTGATCCCCTTCCTGGTCGGGGAGTACTCGACCGCGGGGCTCACCGTCGGCCTCCTCGCGCTCACCTTCAGCGCCGCGCAATTCGTCGCCGCCCCCCTCCTCGGCCGCCTCTCCGACCGCTGGGGGCGCCGCCCGGTGCTGGTGTTCAGCGTCCTCGGCTCCGCGCTGGGGTACGTGCTCTTTGCACTGGGCGGCGCCCTCTGGGTCTACTTTCTCGCGCGCTTCATCGACGGCGCCACTGGCGGCAACATCTCGGCGGCACAGGCCTACATCGCCGATGTCTCCAAGCCGGAGGATCGCGCCCGGAATTTCGGCCTCCTCGGCGCCGCCTTCGGCCTCGGATTCCTCCTCGGTCCCGCCCTCGGAGGGGTGCTCAGCCACTTCTCCCTCCACGCCCCCGCCTGGGGGGCGGCAGCGCTCGGCTTCGGCACCGCGTTGTTCGGCGTCTTGGTCCTGCCGGAGTCCCTCCCGGTCGAGCGGCGGCAGACCGCACCGATCCGCTGGCGCGAACTCGATCCCTTCGGCGCGATCCTCGCCTTCGCCCGCCGCACGGCGCTCACCCCATATCTCCTGGCGATGGCCACGCTCGGCGTCGCCTTCGCGGGTTTCCGCACCAACCTCGCGGTGTTCACCCGCGACCACTTTCTGATGGGCCCCAAGGGGAATGCGGTGCTGTTCACCCTGGCCGGGTTCTTCGCGGTCTTCACCCAGGGGGTGATCGTGCGCCACCTGAGCGGATATTTGCCGCCGGCCCGGTCGGCGGTCATCGGATGCGTGTTCATGGGGATCGGATTCCTGGCGATCGGTCTCACCCCGGTGCCGTGGGGGCTCTATCCGAGCGTGGCGTGCATCGCGATCGGGAGCGGGCTCGCCAATCCATCGCTTACCGCCCTGCTCTCGAACGAGGTCTCGCCGGCGGAGCAGGGGGCCCTGTTCGGTGCCACCCAGGGGTTGCAGAGCCTCGCGATGATCATCGGCCCGGTGCTCGCCGGACTCACGTATGACGCCATCGGCCAGCGGAGCCCCTACGTCATCGGTGCGCTCCTGCTCGCCGTGTCGGTGTTCGCGCTCCGTGCTCCCCCGCGCCTCGTGCCGGCGAGCTAGCCACCCGATGGCGACCATCTACTCCACCTGGTGCGCCTGCGCGCCGGGACTCGAAAAACTCCTCGCCGCCGAGCTCACCGCACTCGGCCTCAAGCCGAAGGAGATCGAGCCGGGGGGAATGACCGCGGCGATGAGCGCGGCACAGCTCTATGCGGCCAACCTGCACGCGAGCGTCGCGGGCCGGATCAGCGTGCGACTCGGGCGGTTCCACGCCTCGGAGTTCTGGGAACTGGAAAAGCGCGCCGAGCGCCTGGCCTGGCACGCGTGGGTCCCCAAGGGAGGGAGTATCGCCTTCCGGGTGACAAGCCGGAAATCAAAACTCTACCACAACGACGCCATCGCCGAGCGACTTGGCGCGCTGATCGCGGCCAAGGTGCCCGGAGTGAGCGTCGCGACGACCGACGGGGACGACGACGAGCCGCAAGACTCACGACCCACGACCCCCGACCAGCTTTTCCTCGTGCGGCTGGTCAACGACGAAGTGACCATCTCGGTCGACTCGAGCGGTGAGCTGCTCTATCGCCGCGGATGGCGGCAGGAGACCGCGAAAGCGCCCCTCCGCGAGACCCTCGCCGCGGCGATGCTCACCGCATCAGGATGGACCGGTGCCACCCCGCTGCACGATCCCTTCTGTGGTGCGGGCACGATCGTCATCGAAGCGGCCCGGCGACTTCGGCGGATCCCCGCCGGGTGGGATCGGCACTTCGCCTTCGAGCGGTGGCCCACCTTCGATGCGGCAGCGTGGTCCGGAACGCGCGCCGATGCGGAAGCGCATTTCGTCTCCGCACCCAAAGGGCTGCTCCTCGGCAGCGACCGCGATCCCGGTGCGATCCGCGCCGCGCTCGCGAATGCCCGCCGCGCGGGGGTCGCAAAGGATGTGAAATTCGCCGAGGTCGATATCCGCGAACTCCCGCCGGCGGAAGGAACGCATATCGTCACCAATCCGCCGTACGGTGTCCGGGTCGATACAGGGGGCGACCCGTCACTCCTCTATTCCGCGCTCGGCCGGCTGGCCAACGCGCGTGAGACCTCTCTCACTTTCCTTTCACCCGATCACACACTGACCCAGGCTACCCTTCTCAAGTGTCGCACCGCTTGGCGCACCACGAATGGCGGGATCCCTATCGAGTGCCTCCTCTCCCCCTAACCCCCTTGTGTCTTGCCCGCGCCGTAAGTTGCGGGGGGGAGGAGCCCGTCACCCTCTGGGGCAGGAGCCCGTGGGAGAGCAAGGGCCCTCCTCGCCTAGGTCCGCCGAGCCCGTACAGTTGCCCG
>JBDSIR010000015.1:0-18172 GCA_039917855.1 Gemmatimonadales bacterium
GCTCGGGATGACACCGTCGAAGCAACTACCCGCCTCGCCGTCTCGCCGCCTCGGACCTCACCGGCTACCCCCTCTCCTTCTTGAGCTCCGCCAGCAGCTTCCCTGCCCCCTCCGCCATCGGGGTGCCGGGCCAGTCGCGGATCATCCGGTTGAGCTCCGCCATCAGCTTCCCGGTCTGCCCGGTGGCGCGGTAGAGGTCTACCATATGGTTGGCGACGAACATCGCGGTCCCCCGGTCGTGGGGCCGGCGGCGGATGGAGAGGAGTTCGTTCTCGGCCGAGGCCGGGTCGTTCCTCTCGCGGAGGTGGAGCGTGGCGAGGCGGAGCCGGGCGGGGATGTCATCGGGGAATTCGAGGAGGTGGACCTCGAAGCTTTCGGCCGCCTCGTCGAAACGACCGCGGGCGATGAGCGATTCCTGCTTCGAGTAGCCTTGCTGGTACTTGATGTTCCCCGCGGCCAGGATCCCGCCGATCATCCGCTCGGCGAAGATGGCCGAGATGCCGCGAGTCGCACGGGTCAGATACCAGCAGAAGGGGATCGCTCCGGCGGCGGCGAACACTCCTTGCCACCCGGTGAGGTGATCGCGGTAGACCAGCAGCGCGATGAAGATCCAGCTGACCAGCGAGAGGTAGCCGGCCTGCAGCACCATCGTGCGGTTCATCGCTTCGTCGGCAGCGGGGCGGTGCTCGGTCATGGGTAGGAGAGTTCACTCCGGGGACCGGGACGTCAAGCACCGAGGCAACGCACCGATGGCCGTACCCGCGAACCCAGGATGGACCGAACCCATGATGCTCCGAGCTGGGGTCTGGCATTGACACATGGACGATCAACGTCAACTGCGGAACAGGAACCCAGGATTCCCAGGAACCCAGGAGCAGAACCATGTGGTCCCAGGACGGAGTTCCACGCGGGGGACCACATAATTGTTCATTCCTGGGTTCTTGGGCCTCTTGGGTTCCTGTTCCGCAGTTGACGAATCTGGTCTTCAGGTCGATGTCGGATCTCCAGCCAGGGGCCTCGTGGGCTCGGTCCATCGTGGGTTCGCGCGCTATGGGAACCCTCCCCCGCACCACCCCTCACCACCCTGAAGCGGACCCGCCGTGGACGCTGTACCTTCTCTGTTCCGCAGTGCGACATCGGGTCCGCAACCTTTCGAACCGGGATCCCGTCTAGAGTGTGTTCGACCGGGCACCCTCCCACCGTCACGCAGGAGAAGCACACCGTGCAACGCCGAGATTTCCTGCAGGTCGCGGGCGCCGGAGCGCTCACCGTCCCGATGTTCGGCCGGCCGCTGGTGGGCTGGAACGGGGCGCTGACGCCGATCGCCACCGCCGACAAGAAGCAGCTCGCTGACACCGCGTTGACCGCGGCCCGTGGCGCGGGTGCCACCTACGCCGACGTGCGGATCGGCCGGTACCTCAACCAGTTCATCCAGTCTCGCGAGCGGAAGATCCAGGGGATCACCAACACCGAGTCGTTCGGGTGCGGGGTCCGGGTCATCGCCAATGGCACCTGGGGATTCGCCGCCACCAACGACGTGACGGTCGACGGCATCGCCCGGGCGGCGCGGCAGGCGGTCGCGATCGCCAAGGCCGATGCCCGGCTCCAGACCGAGCCGGTGCGCCTGGCGCCTCAGGCCGGCCAGGGCGAGAAGAGCTGGCGCACACCGATGGAGAAGAGCGGGTTCGATGTGCCGCTGCAGGAAAAGGCCGACCTCCTCGTAGCCGCCGCCGACGCCGCCCTCACCAACGGCGCCGACTTCGTCAATGCCCTGATCTTCCTCGTCAACGAACAGAAGTATTTCGCTTCGACCGACGGGTCCTACATCGACCAGGACGTGCACCGCATCTGGCCGACATTCACCGTGACAGCGGTCGACCAGGCCTCGGGCAAGTTCGAGACCCGCGACAGCTTCAGCGCCCCGATGGGAATGGGGTGGGAGTACCTGTCGGGGCGGCCGGCCGGCAGGGTGGTGACCCCCGCAGGGGTCACGGTCTACGGCAACTATTACGACATGGTCGAGGACGCCCGCAATGCCGCCAAGGAGGCGCGCGCCAAGCACACCGCCAAGACGGTCGAGGCCGGCAAGTGGGACGTGGTCCTCGATCCGTCGCACCTCTGGCTCACGATCCATGAGTCGGTGGGGCATCCGCTCGAGCTCGACCGGGTGCTCGGCTACGAGGCCAACTACGCCGGGACCAGCTTCGCGACGCTCGACAAGTGGCGCAGCGGCACCTTCAAGTACGGGTCCGACCTGGTCAACATCTTCGCCGACAAGACCCAGCCCTACGGCCTCGGCACGGTCGGATGGGACGACGAAGGGGTCCCGACCAAACGCTGGGACCTCGTGTCGCGCGGGATCCTGAAGAATTATCAGGCCATCCGCGACCAGGTGCACGTGCTGGGGCAGACCGAGTCCCACGGCTGCTGCTACGCCGACAGCTGGAGCGACGTCCAGTTCCAGCGGATGCCCAACGTGTCGCTCGAGCCGGGCACCACCCCGATGACCCCCGCCCAGCTCATCAGCGGCGTCGAGAAGGGGATCTTCATCGTCGGCGACGGGTCGTACTCGATCGACCAGCAGCGCTACAACTTCCAATTCGGTGGTCAGCTGTTCTACGAGATCCAGAATGGCCGGATCGTCGGGATGCTCAAGGACGTCGCCTACCAGTCGAATACCCAGGAGTTCTGGAACTCCTGCATCGCCGCGTGCGACCGGCGGGACTACCGCCTCGGCGGATCGTTCTTCGACGGGAAGGGTCAACCCGGGCAGGTGAGCGCCGTCAGTCACGGCACGGCCACCGCCCGCTTCAACGGCGTCAACGTCATCAACACCGCCCGGCGGATCTGAGGAGACCATGAGCTTCGGAATGACCGAGTCCCAGGCCCGCGAGCTGCTCCAGCGCGTCCTTCGTTTTTCCAAGTCGGACGCCTGCGAGGTGAACCTGAACGGCAACGCGGGTGGCAACATCCGCTACGCCCGGAACACCGTGAGCACCGCCGGCGCGCAGGAAGACGTCCAGATGGTGATCCAGTCGAACTACGGCAAGCGCTCCGGCACGGTGACGCTCAACGAGTTCACCGACGAGGCGCTGCGGCGCGGCATGACCCGCTCCGAGGAGCTGGCCCGCCTCGCCCCCGAGGACCCCGAGTTCATGGGGCCGATGGAGCAGCAGCGCTACACGCCGTCCACCTCGTGGTTCCAGAGCACGGCGGGGCTGACGGCCGAGCAGCGGGCCCGCGCGGCGGAAACGAGCATCCAGGCCGCCAAGGGCCGCGACTGCACCGCCGCCGGATTCTGGCAGGACAATGACTCCTTCGCTGCGATGGCCAACACCAAGGGGCTGTTCGCGTGGGACCGGAGCAGCGGGGTGAATTTCTCGGTGACCGTACGCAGCAACGACGGCACCGGCTCCGGCTACGTGACCCGCGACCAGAACGACGTGCACCGGCTCGACACCGACGCGGCGAGTCGCATCGCGACCGAGAAGGCGGTGGCCAGCCGCGAGGCACGCGCCATCGAACCCGGCAAGTACACCGTGATCCTCGAGCCCGAGGCCTCGGTGGAGCTGATCCAGAACATGGCGTTCAGCATGGGCGCCAGGGGCGCGGATGAAGGACGGTCCTTCCTCTCCAAGCCGGGGGGCGGCACCAAGGTCGGCGAAAAGCTGTTCGACGAACAGGTCACCATCACCTCCGACCCGGGCAACCCCGACGTCCCCGCCACCCCCTGGGGCGGCGATGGACGGGCGCTCAACCCCACGACCTGGATCGACAAGGGCGTGGTGAAACAGCTCTTCTACAGCCGGTACTGGGCGGCGCAGAAGGGGGTCGCTGCGGTACCCGCGCCCCCCAACCTGATCATGGCGGGCGGCACCGGGACCCTCGAGGACCTGATCCGCGACACCCGGCGCGGGATCCTGGTCACCCGCACCTGGTACATCCGCACCGTCGATCCGCAGACGCTGCTCTACACCGGACTCACGCGGGATGGCACCTTCTACATCGAGAATGGCACCATCAAGCACGCGGTCAAGAATTTCCGGTTCAACGAGAGCCCGATCATCATGCTCAACAATGTCGACGCCTTCGCCAAGCCGGTGCGGGTGCGCGGCAACCTGATCCCACCGATGCGGCTCCGGGACTTCACCTTCACGAGCCTGTCCGACGCGGTCTAGGCGGTCGGGCGGTCAGGTGGTAGGGCGGTCCGAGGGGATGTCCCGAACGACCGACCTACCGCCTAGTTTTTGACTGACCGCCAGATCGCCGGACCGCCGGACCGCCCATGAACCGCCGAGATCTCCTCAAAGCGACGCTGGCCGGCACCGCTGCCGTGGGGCTTACCCCCTGGGCCGAGGCGCGGGCGCTGGTCGCCGGGCGGCGGCGCGCCGACTTCACGTTCACCCGGCTCCGCTACGCCTCGGGGGACTGGGATGTCGACGAGCGGATGCCGGCGAATCTGCTCAATTCGCTCATCGAATACACCACGGTGGAGGTCACGCCCCGCGAGCAGGTGGTGGAACTCGCCTCCCCCGCGGTGTACGACACCCCGTTCGCTTACCTCGCCGGCCACCGGTTGGTGCAGTTCACCCCGCGTGAGCGGCAGACCTTCGAGCGCTACGTCGAGAACGGGGGATTCGTCTTCGTCGACGACTGCAACCACGATATCGACGGACTCTTCGCCAGGAGCTTCGAGGCCCAGATGGCGGCTATCTTCGGCCCCGGCGCCCTCCGCCAGCTGCCGAACGATCACGCGCTCTACTCGAGCTTCTTCACCTTCCCCAAGGGACCCCCGACCACCGCGCTCGAATTGAACGGCTGGGGGGACGACTTGGTGCACGACCACTTGAACGCGGTCCTCCACGACGGCCGGATCGCGGTCCTCTACAGCAACAAGGATTACGGCTGTGAGTGGGACTACGACTTCCGGAACAAGCGCTTCCTGGCCGAGGATAACACCAAGTTCGGCATCAACATCATCCTTCACGCCCTCACCCGCTGATCCCGTGCACACTCCTCCTCCGCTGGCCGAACACGAGATCGCCCCGCTCCTCACCAAGGTGGCCGCCCTGCGCGACGAGGTCGGCAAGGTGGTCGTCGGCCAGCATGCCGTGGTCGACGAACTCCTCATCGCCTTCCTCGCAAGCGGCCACGCCCTGCTCGAAGGGGTGCCGGGGCTCGCCAAGACGCTGATGATCCGCACCCTCGCGGACGCGGTGGATCTCTCCTTCCGGCGCATCCAGTTCACCCCCGACCTCATGCCGAGCGACATCCTCGGCACCGAGATCCTGGAGGAGGACCACGCCACCGGCAAGCGCTTCTTCAAATTCCAGAAGGGGCCGATCTTCGCCAATATAGTCCTCGCCGACGAGATCAACCGCACGCCACCGAAGACCCAGGCGGCCCTGCTCGAAGCGATGCAGGAGCGTGAGGTCACCTATGGCGGCACCACCTATCCCCTGGACCGGCCCTTCTTCGTGCTCGCGACCCAGAATCCGATCGAGCAGGCCGGTACCTATCCGCTCCCGGAGGCCCAACTCGACCGCTTCCTCCTCCTGATCCGGGTGGGGTACCCTTCGCCGGCCGAGGAAGAGGAGATCCTCCGCCGCACTACCGGCCGCGAGGTCTCTGAGGTGCGCCCGGTGCTGAGCGGTGCCGAGTTGCTGCAGGCCCAGCGGCTGGTGCGCGAGGTGGCGGTGAGCGACCCGCTCCTTTCCTACGCCGCGACCCTCACCCGGGCCACTCGCCCGGATGCCGAGGCCGACCTCTTCGTGCAGGAGTGGGTGCGCTGGGGCGCCGGCCCTCGCGCCGGACAGGCGCTGATCCTCTCGGCCAAGGCGCGGGCCGCGCTCCACGGTCGTTTCGCGGTGACGCTGGAGGATCTTCGCGCCGTCGCCCCGCCGGTGCTCCGCCATCGGGTGCTGGTGAACTTCCGCGCCGAGGCGGAGGGGATCGACGCCGACAAGGTGACGACGCGACTGCTGAGTTCGATCGCGGAACCCAAGAGTCCTTTGAAATAGTGCGACGTGCGAAGTCCGAAGTGCGGGGTGCCTGGCGCAATGATCCCCGCACTTCGCACCTCGCACTCCGCACCTCCCCGATGAGCGACCTCCTCTCCCCCGCCATCCTCGCCGCCCTCCGCGGCCAGGAGCTGACTGCTCGGCGCACCCTCGATGGCGCGCTGATCGGCGGGCACGCGAGCGCGCTCCCGGGCGCGGGGCTCGAGTTCTCGCAGTACCGCTCCTACCGGCCGGGGGACGATCTGCGCCGGGTCGACTGGAAGCTCTTCAGCCGCTCGGGACGGTATTTCGTGCGCGAGGCGGAAGGGGAGCGGAGCGTCACCGTCCGCCTCGTGCTCGACGCCAGCGCGTCGATGGCGATGGGTGGGAGTGGGACCACCAAGTTCGACCGGGCGCGGGAACTCGCCGCGGGGATCGCCTGGCTGGCGCATCGACAGGGCGATTCCGTGGGTGCGGCAGTGATCAACGACCAGGCTCGCGACGTGGTGACGCCAAGCCGTGCCCGCCATCAGGTCCACCGCATCCTCGACCTCCTGACCCGGGCCGAGCCGCGCGGGCGCTGGCCCGAGTGGTCACGGATCGAGCCACTCTTCACTGCCGGCGGCGGCCGGGGGATCGTGGTGCTCATCTCGGACCTGCACGACCACACCGATGAGCTCCGCGTCGCCGCCCGCAAGCTCGCCGCGTTCCGGCACGATCTGGCGGTCCTCCAGCTGGTGACCCGCGAGGAGGAGACCTTCGGCTGGCACGGTGCGGTCGCATTCGAGGAGCTCGAGACCGGTGCGATCGTC
Organism: Gemmatimonadales bacterium; assembly: GCA_039917855.1. Lineage (GTDB taxonomy): Bacteria > Gemmatimonadota > Gemmatimonadetes > Gemmatimonadales > GWC2-71-9 > CAMLHU01. The sequence goes on from JBDSIR010000015.1 coordinate 6,812, forward strand.
GAGCTCGACGCCGACCGGGCGCGTGAGCGCTACCTCGCCACCCGGGCCAGCGACCGCGCCACGCTCGCGCGCACCTTCGCGGACTTGCGCGCCGACCACGTGATCATCCCGATCGAAGAAGAACCGGGTCCCGCCCTCAGGCGCTGGCTCGCGCATCGCACGAGGGCCCGGTGACCTTCCTCGCGCCCATCGCCTTCTGGGGGCTGCTGGCCCTCGCGCTTCCGCTCGCGCTCCACCTGCGGCGGCTCCGGGTGGGGCGCACCATCCAGGTGGGAAGCGTGCGCCACCTCGAGTCCCTCCCCACCGCCGAGCGAAGAGGACCCCGGCTCCGCGATCCCTGGCTCCTCCTGCTTCGCTCGGCTCTCTTCGCGACCCTCGTTCTCCTGCTCGCGCGGCCCCTGCTCGATCGCTCGACTCGGCCCCAACGCGCTGTTGCGCTGATCGACAGCGCAGCTCCCTCCGGACTCCGTGACTCCCTCGGCTCCAACGCGACATCGCTCGTCGAGCGGATCGACGATCCGTGGCGGCGCCTGCAAGAGCTCGACGACTCGCTCCCCGCCGGTGTGCCGGTGACCATCGCCGCGTCGAACTCGAGCGACCTCTTCACGGGCCCGCGGCCGACCAGCACCCGCCCGGTCACGTGGATGCCGATTGTATCCACCCGGGCACACACACGATCGAGCCCACGCAGCACCCAGCACGCAGAACGCAGTACGCCGACGCAGTCGCGCGCCCTCGCGGCGGCGGTCGCGTCCGTGGCCGAGGAGTTCGGGCCCCTGGCCGACACGGCCGGATGGCGCGACCGGTTGCCATCGTGGTGGCGGGACTCGCTCGCGAGCAATTCCTTCCCCATCGCGGTGGCGTACGCCCTCGCGCCGGCCCGCACACTTCCCGCACCGGTCCTCCTCGCGACCGCCCAGCTCCTCCCTGCGACCGTCCACGGATCGGAGCGCCCGCGCGGCGCGACCCCACTCCACTGGTGGCTCTGGACCCTCGCGGTGGCACTCTTTCTCAGCGAGCGGATCATCGCGGCTCGTCGGAGTTCGGCACCGTGAGCGCCGAGGGCGGCGCCACGCTCGAGACCCTCGCTCGCCGATGGAATCGCCGCTGGTCCATCGCCGCAGCTGCGCTCGGACTCTCGATCGCGACCTGCGGGCTCGCGCTGAGGCTGCCACCCCTCTACGCGCTCCTGATCGGTCTTGGGGCGGGCGTCCTCCTGATCCGACGAAGGCCGCGGGTCGATGCGACGCTGATCGCGCGGCATTTCGATCGCACCTTCCCCGCTTTGGAGGAGAGCACGGCGTTGCTCCTCGTTCCCCCCAGCGGGCTGTCCGCGATGGAACGGGCGCAGCAGGCGCGCGCAGCCTCGGCGTTCACATTGCTGCCCGCGACGTTAAAGCTTCCGGGCCGACCGATCCGGCTGCTTTGGATCCTCAGCGGGGCCTGCATCGTCGTTGCGCTGAGTGTTTCGTTCTCCGCGGCGAGGGTCGGAGAGCCGTCGATCGGCCGAACCGTCCCATTCGCGGCCGCCGAGCCCCCGGTGTTGAGCGGGATACGGCTCTCGGTGACGGCACCGGCCTACCTCGGAGGAAGCACCCGTCATTCCGAGGGAGATGCCGACGCTTTCGAAGGCTCCCATCTCACGATCGCGGCGCAGATCACCGGTGCCCGCGCGGCGTGGCTCGTCACGACGAACGGAGACTCCTTTCCGCTCACCAAGGATCGCTCTGCACGACTGGTCGCCGAGCGATCGTTCCTGTATCAGGTAGTGATGACGCGCGACTCATTCCGCGTCCTGAGCGAGTGGCACCGGGTCACGGTGCTCCCCGATCGCGCGCCGATGCTGACGGTCGTCCGCCCCGAGGAGCGCACGCTTCTGCCCCCCGCTCCACCCTGGAGGGTGCCGGTGGAGATCCTCGTGAGCGACGACCACGGCGTCGTCGATGCCCATCTCCTCGCCACCATCACCACCGGGTCAGGCGAAGGGGTCCGCTTCCGGGAGGACACCCTCACCTTCGCGGTCCGGGAGTCGCGCGGCACCGGGCTGCTGCTCCGCACCGAGCTCGACCTCGCCGCGCTCGGCATGGGGCCGGGAGACGAGCTCTATCTCTCCGCGCAGGCCTTCGACGGCCGCAGGCCCGATCCGAACGAGGGCCGTTCGACCACGCTCTTCATCAGCATCGCCGATACCGCCCATGTAGTGGAAGCGGAGTTCGACGGGCTCGCGATCGACCGGATGCCCGACTACTTCCGCAGCCAGCGCCAGATCATCATCGACACCGAAAAGCTCCTCGCCGACCGTGCGCGCCTCACCGAAGCGGAATTCCGCCGCCGCTCCAACGACATCGGGATCGACCAGCAGCTGCTCCGGCTCCGCTACAGCGAGGTCGCGGGGGAGGAGTCCTCCGCGGAAGGCGAGCCGATGAGTGGCCGCGAACACGCGGCGGAGGAGCCCGCCGATCCCAATGCCGCAGCAGTGGCCGACCCCAACGCGAAAGCACCGACCGACCTGACGGCGGGCGAGGGGCATTCGCATGACATCGCCGAGAACGCCACTCTGCTCGCTCGCAGCACCAAGGAGCTTCTCCAGTTGGCGCTCGGCGAGATGTGGCAGGCGGAACTGCAGCTGCGGACCTACCGCCCCGATCCGGCGCTGCCGATCGAGCATCGCGCCCTGGAGTATCTCGAAGCGGTGCGGCAGTCGGCGCGGAGCTACGTCAAGCGGGTCGGTCTCGACCCTCCACCGCTCGAGCCCGACCGGAAGCGACTCACCGGCATGCTGGATGACATCCGCAACGCGCGGTCCGACCTTCGGGTGGAGGCGTCCGACACGCTGCCGGCGATCCGCGCGGTGCTCGCGGGACAGGAGGATCGCGCCACCTTCGAACGCGCCTCGCGGGAATTGGCCCAGCTCGCGGCGGCCGGACCTGGGCGCCACCTTGCCACCCTGCGCGAGCTCCGCGCCGTGCAGGAAGGGATCGAACGGGGCGCACGCTGTGCCGCCTGCGCCCTGCGGCTTCGCGCCGGCCTCCTTTCCGCGCTCCCCCGCCCCGACCCGCCCGCCGCGGGAGCAACGCCCATCCCTCCCGTGGCCTCACGCTACTTCGACCGGATGCGGCGCCCGTGAATTCCCGCACCCTCGACCGCTTCGCGCTCGGCATCGCGGTGCTCTCTCTCGTCGTGCTGGGGCTCCGGCCCACGTCGGAGCGGGTGGTCGACCCGACCATGGTGGTAGTGCGGGCCCCCGGCTCCACCGATGCCGACGCGAGGGGGGTCGCCGACTCGCTGGGTGGTGTGGGCATCGTCGAGCTCGCGGCCGGCGCTCCGCTCGGGATCGCGAGACAGCTGCACGTCGTGGGGTGGGGCCTCGAGGAGGTCGAGCTCCGGCAGGTCGGCGACCGTCAGATGGTGCTCCATCCTCGCGCCCTGCCGGACGGCATCCGCACGGTGTCCTGGAACAGTTCGGTGGCCCTGGGTGCTCCTCTCGAGGTGCGGGCGACCGTCCGCACCGCACGTTCCCGCACGTTGACGCTCGTGGCCGAGTCGGGGCAGGTCGACTCGGTCGTAATTTCTGCTGGCGAGCTCACCGAGATGGTCCTGCACCAGATCCCGCGGGCGGCGGGGATCGCCCAGTATGTGCTCCGCCTGGGGAGCGAGGTCGACACCTTCAGCGTCAGCGTGACTGCGCGCCGGCCGCCGGCCGCACTCCTGCTCGCCTCGGCCCCCGCGCGCGAATGGAGCGACCTTCGCGACTGGTTCGCCGCTCAGGGTGGCACCGTGGTCCTCCGCACCACCATGAGCCGCGACCGTTCCCGGCTCGACCGGGTCAACGTCACCGGCACGATGCGCGGCACGCTCGATGACGCCGCGCTCGCACGGACGTCGGTGGTCGTCACCGACGGCAGGACCCTCGCGCGACTCACCACCGCCGAACGGAGCGCGCTCAGGAATGCAGTGCGCGAGGGTCTCGGTCTTATCGTGATCCTCGACCGTCAAGCGCGCGATCCGCGACTGCTCCCCGCTGTTGACCGCGCCTTGTTCCTGCCGTGGACCACGACGCGGGTCGCTGACCTCGACGAACGTCAGGTCCGCCCGCGGGTGAGCGGCGTGCCCATCTCCGCGACACCGATCGCCGCCGAAGCGGCGCTGATCGATCGGGACCGGTTCGCGACGTGGACCGTGCTCGACGACGGCCAGGATGGCGCGCTCGCCACCGCCACCACCGACGGGGCGGGACGGGTGGTCGGGACATTGGTGACCGGCGCCGGGCGCTGGCGCCGCGGGGGGGAGCACGAAGCGTTCGGGACCTACTGGAGCGCACTCGTGCACGCGGCGGCACGCCCCGATCCATTGGAACCACGATGGGAACTCGGCGGAGGTCCATTGATGGTGGATCGTGAGACGGCGATCGGGCGCTGGGGGCGACCACCGGGGATCGCACTGGCGGGGGAGGACACGCTCACATTTGTCGCCGACCCGTTGGCGCCGGGACGCACCGTTGCGCACTGGTGGCCGCGTCAGGCAGGGTGGAACGACCTGGATGGGATGAAGGTATGGGTCGCGGGGAGGGAGAGCTGGCACGCATGGCGCGCCGCCGACCGGCGGCGTGCGACGGAACGGTGGATCGACCAGCATCGCTCGGCAATGACAGGAGGAGCAGGGATCCCGGTCCGCGTCCCATGGCCGCGCTTGCCCTTCTTCATCGGCTTCGTGGTGGCGGCGGGATGGCTCTGGCGGGTACGGCGGTAGGAACTCAACCGCCGCGCGGGAACTGTCCCCTGGTGGGATGGCTGCTTCGCACGGGATGACTCCGCGAGCGCGCGAACCCATGATGAGCGGAACCCAGGAGCATCCGAGCGACCGGCAAAGATCGCTTCCCCGCCGAGTTGTGACTGATGTGGTCCCCGGGCGGAGTTCCGTGGTGGGACCACACGAACGTTTCTACTGAGTTTCTGGCGATGTACGATGATGACGGCGGAGCCTCGTGGGTTCGGCCCATCATGGTCTCGCTCGCCAGATGATCCCTGAAACAAGCAAGGGACCCGCTCTACCTGAGCAAGTCCCTCTGCACGGACGACCTCCCCGGCCACCCCTACGCGACCGAGACCCGATCGCGCCCGTCCCGCTTGGCGTGGAAGAGCGCGGCATCGGCGAGCGCGATGAGTGGTTCAGGTTCGTACGGTGCATCGAGCGACCCGGCGACCCCGCAACTCACCGTGACCCGGACCGGCTCGGCCACAGTGTGTGCCACCATCGGCTCGGCGGCGACGGAGGCGCGGATCCGTTCGGCGAGCGCCGGCGCGTCCTCGAGCGACGTGTGAGGCAGCAGCACGACGAATTCGTCCCCACCCCACCGGAAGAGGAGGTCATGATCGCGGATCACGGTCATCAGCCGGCGCACGAGCTGACGCAGCACCTCGTCGCCCGCATCGTGGCCGTGGCGGTCGTTGACCGCCTTGAAGTGGTCGAGGTCCACCAGGACGACGGCCATCCCCATGCCGAGGCGGCGTGAGCGGTCGGCCTCACGGAGATATTCGTCGCGGAAGGAGCGGCGATTGAGGGCACCCGTGAGCGGATCACGCCGGCTCACCAGCCGCTCGCGTTCCGACACGCGCGCGAGCACCGCCGTGAAGACCATCGTGGTCGCGAAGGTCACCGCGATCAGCAGACCGAGGAAGAGCGCGAGTTCCCGGAGCCTGGGCAGGAGCGGCTCACCCGAAAGGGTCCGGGCCTCCTCAGGGATCTGCAGCGATCCCACCATGCTCCAGACACCCTGTGCCACGAGGGTGACGAGGATGGCTACGACCGCCACGATCAGCACCACGCTCCGGGTGTAGCTGACCTCCTGGCGCGGCGGGTCGGGGAACTGGCGGTCGACCCAGCTTCGCACCCGGTTTCCAAAGAGGCGGAGGAGCGGGATCGCCAAGGCCATCTGGAGGACGTCACCGATGATCCACCCCTGCCAGATCCGCTGACCCGAGATAAGGTCGAGCGCCTGCGAATCGATGTAGACCAGCGCCGCGAGCGACGAGGCCGTCGCGGCGATGACCGCCACGCCGAGGAACCTCACGATCGATCCCCAGCCACGGAGGTCGGCGGGCACGCCGAGGATCGTGAGACAGCCCCACACGATGAGGAGCTCGAGGGGGGTGGCGAGGGCGAATAGTGCCGCGAGCGGCACTGCCATCCCGCTGGTCACCGCGCTCGTGAACGTTGCGAGCCAGGCGAAGGTGCCCCCCCAGGAAGGTCCGATCCAAAGGGCGAGCAGGAGGGTGAGGATGAGGGGGGGATAGATCGTCAGGGCGAGGTCGATCCCCGCGACCTTGATCGGGATGCCGCTCCAGTCGAGGCGGGCCTCAAAATAGGCGAGCAGCACCGCCAGGAGGCCGACCATCAGCCACGCCGCGCGGACACCCGCGACCCCGGAGTCCCGGGAACGGAGCGCCGGAAGGAGCGGCCACCAAGTGGGGCCGACCGGAGGTGGGGCGAAGGTCATCATCAGGTCGGGAATCTACGGCACCGGGGGCTGCCTTAACAACGGCTGGATGAGGGATCGCGTGGCCCCTCGCGACCGCGGTGAGGCCAGGCGATGGGGCTCCCAGGCGGGGCCCCATCATCCGTTCGTGGGGTCGTCGCAAGTGGTCCGCCTTGTGAAAAAGGGTGCAAATCCGGTAGATTGGCGGGCTTACGACGTACCTGAACATTTGGAGCTCGCTCGACATGAAGGCCAATGACGTCCGCAAAGGTCACGTGATCATCTGGGAGGGGAGACCCTGCCGAGTGATGGATTTCCAGCACCGCACGCCGGGCAACCTCCGGGCGTTCGTCCAGATCCGGTTCCGCGACCTGATCTCGGGCAACACCTTCGACCAGCGAGTCAGCGCCACCGACTTCCTCGACGAGGCCCGTCTCGAGACCAAGGAACTCCAGGTGATGTATCAGGACGGAGAGATGGTCCACGTCATGGACGGCTCGAGCTACGAGCAGTACTCGCTGAGCAACGACACCGTGGGCGAGCTCAAGGATTGGCTGCAGCCCGAGGTCGTGGTGCAGGCCGACTGGCTCGACGGCCGCCCGATCAGCATCCGGCTCCCCAAAACGATGGAGCTCGAGATCGTGGATACCACCCCGGTCATGAAGACCGCGACCAAGACCGCGTCGACCAAGCCGGCGACGCTCTCCAACGGTGTGGTGATCCAGGTGCCCGAGTTCCTGAGCACGGGCGAGCGGGTGCGGGTCGACCCGAACAGCGGGCAGTACATGGACCGGGCGAAGTGAGCGGACAGGCGGGTAGGCGGGTAGGCGGGTAGGCGGGTAGCGAAAATGGGAACCTTCCTGAGCGAAGCGAAGGACCTACTCGACGGTGAGTAGGTCCTTCGTCGCTGGCGCTCCTCAGGAAGGTTCCGATTTTTGTTACTCGCCACCTCGCCGTCTAGTGCCCCGACGCCTTACCACCCTACCCCACGCCCGATACATTCGCCTGATGACCGATCCCCTCCGCGACCGTCTCGCCGCCGCCCTCGGCCCTACGTATGAGCTCCAGCGCCTCCTCGGCAAGGGCGGGATGGGGAGCGTATACCTCGCACGCGAGACCGCGCTGGACCGGCTGGTCGCGGTCAAGGTGCTCCCCCCCGAGGTGACGGGAGACCCGGAGACCCGGGAGCGCTTCCGGCGCGAGGCCCGCACCGCCGCCAAGCTCACCCATCCGCACATCGTCCCGCTCTACACCTTCGGGGAGGCCGAGGGCCTCCTCTGGTTCGTGATGGGGTTCGTGGCTGGAGAGACCCTGGCCTCCAAGCTGGAGCGCACGCCGAGGCTCGACCCGGAGGTCGCACGACGGGTCCTGGGCGAGGTGGCGGACGCCCTCGACTACGCCCACGGCCACGGGATCATTCACCGGGATGTGAAGCCCGAGAACATCCTGATCGAGGATGCGGGCGGGAAGGCCCTGCTCGCCGACTTTGGCGTCGCTCGCGCGAGCACCGGGGGAAGCACCCTCACGAGCATCGGCGCGCTCATCGGCACCCCGCTCTATATGAGCCCAGAACAGGCCGCCGGCGAACGGGACCTCGATGGTCGGTCGGATCTCTACTCCCTCGGCGTGGTCGGCTACCGGATGCTAGCCGGACGAACCCCCTTCGAGGGGGGAGAACTGCGGGCCGTCCTCGCCGCGCATATCACCCAACCGGTGCCGGCCCTCTCTGCGGAGATCCCCGAGGCCCTGCGCGGCACGATCCATCGTGCCCTGGCGAAGCTCCCCGAGGAGCGATGGCGGTCCGGCGTGGAGTTCCGACGATCGCTCGGTACCGGCGAGGCGATCACAGCCGAGGAGATCGACCGGCTCGGTTCCCTTCCCTCCCTCCTCAGCGGCACAGTGCTCGGCGCAATGCTCGCGGTGACGACGTGGGGGGTCGCGATGTACAACGTGCCGTGGCGGGGGTTCTTCGGCCACATCCCGAACATGCTGCTGGTCGGGGTTGGGTTTCTCGGATGCCTGCTCCCGGTGGCCACTTGGACCGAGGCGCGCCGGAAACGGATCCCATTCCGGGCAGCGTTTCGGATCGCGTTCTGGCAACCTACGTGGTGGAAGAGCTGGTGGCCCACGCGGCTCCGCCGCCCCGGGGATGTCTGGGACCGCCTCCCGGCTGCGACCAGAAGGGCACGACTGTGGTTCATGGCGAGCGTCATCCTCGGGCTGCCCTTCCTCCCGTTCATGACCCTGGTCGTTCTCGGCCGACTACCCCCGGAAATCATCTCTCGATGGACGACCTTCATCCTTCCCATCGCGGTGCCGCTATTCATCGGACAGATCTCGATCATCGTCATAAGCGCGCGATGGGCAAAGCGGCGCGGACTGGACTCCGAAACGGCCAACCTGCTGTTCACCAAGCCGACGTGGAACGATCCCTTCTGGAAGCGGCCCGACATCGCCCCCCTGCTGGCACCCCCTGGGGGCCCGCGACAGGCCACCCCGACCGTCCCGACCTCTCCCGCTGAGCTGGCGGCCGAGGTCCGTCGGGCCGCGAGTGCGCTCCCTCCCCACCACGCGAGCCTGGCGCAGGATGCGGCACATCGCGCGGAACTCATGGCAGCGCGGATCGGTCGATTGGATGGTGAACTCACGAGCCTTGCCGCCGAGGTGCGCCCGGAAGACATCCTGGCCGTGGAGAAGAAGCTGGCGGAGCTCGGCGCGCCCCGCGCGGACGAACCGGAGGCGCGTCGCGCCATTCGCGCGATGCATGAGCAGCAGCTCGGCATCCTGCGCCGCCTGTTGCACCAGCTGGAAGAGGGGCAATCGCGGCGGGAAGAACTCGCCGGGATGCTTCGGACCCTCTATCTCCAGGTCTCGGAGTTGAAGATCGCCACGGTGAAGCTGACTGATGCGGATACAAGCGGGGTGCGGGCGATCATCGAGCGGATCGGACACGAGGTGGAGGGGTTGCGGGAAGTGGGCGGGTAGGCGGGTAGGCGGGTAGGCGGGTAGGCGGGTAGGCGGGTAGGCGGGTAGGCGGGTAGGCGGGTAGCAAAAATGGGAACCTTCCTGAGCGAAGCGAAGGACCTACTCGACGGTGAGTAGGTCCTTCGTCGCTGGCGCTTCCTTCGCTTTGCTCAGGACAGGCCTCAGGAAGGTTCCGATTCTTTCTCGCCTACCCGCCGGTCCGCCGACCCGTCTAGTGGCTCGCCGCCGCGAACAGCTGGGCCTGCGTCCGCGAGTTCCGCAGCAGGTCCGCCGCCTTCCGGAGCGCGGGATCGAACGGCACGTCGCGCCGGAACACCAGCGTGTCGGCGCCGACCAGTCGGGCGATGCGGGTCTCGAGCATCCGGTCGGCGATGCGGCGCGCCGCGTCGTACTGCTCCCGGGTGACATCGACCCCGGCGCCGGTGAGTCGTGCGAAGAGCGAGTCGCGCCACGCCGGGGTCACGCTGAAGTTGCCCCGGGCACCGGTCGCGAGGTTCCGCGCGAGCAGGCTCAGTGACGGCGCCACGGCCGAGCTCTTCGCCGCCACTCGGCGGGCGAACTCCTTCTCGGCGTCGATCATGGTGTCGGGCTTGATGGCCACGTCGGGAGTGATGCCCCCATCGCCCGAGAGCCGCCGCCCGCCGTCGGTCCGATACGCCGTGGTGTCGGCCGCCACGTCGGTGCGGGGCGAACCATCCCGATTCCGCGGCTTCTGGATGGTGCGTCCGCTGGGCGTGTACCACCGCCCGGTGGTGAACTTGAGCGCCCACCCCTCTTCCAGCGGGAAGAGGCTCTGCACCAGTCCCTTGCCGAAGGTGGTGGCGCCGACCACCAGTGCGCGGTCGTGGTCCTGGAGCGCTCCGGTCACGATCTCACTGGCCGAGGCGCTGTATTCATCGGCGAGGACGATCATCGGTTCGCGGGTGGAGACGGCGTTGCCGTCCGCCTTGGCCACCTCGTCCGGCTGATCGCGGTACCGCACCGTCACCACCTGCTGACCGGCCGGGAGGAAGAGGGAGCCGATCCCGATGGCCTGGTCGAGCGAGCCGCCGCCGTTGCCACGCAGATCGAGGATGAAGGAGGTGGCGCCCTTCCGCTTCAGGTCGACCATCGCACGACGGACTTCCTCGCGCGAATCTTCATTGAACCGCTGCAGCGGGAGGTAGCCCACCCCGCCGTCGAGCACGAGAGTGAAGGGCACCGCGGGCACATGCACCTGCGCTCGGACCGGATTGAGCTCGATCAATTCCGATCCATAGCGACGGATGCTCACCTTGACCGGCGTGCCTACCGGACCGCGGAGGCGCCCCGTGACCGCCTCGAGCGGCTGTCCGGTGACGAGAGTCCCGTCGACCAGGACGATGCGGTCCCCCGTTTGGAAGCCGACCTGAGCGGCGGGAGTGTTGGCGAAGACCCGGCCGACAAGGACGCTGTCCCCTTCCTGCTCGACGCTCATCCCCAGCCCGCCGTACCGATTCCCGATGGTCTCGCGCTGGAAGCTGCGAAGTTGATCGGGGGAATAGAGATCGGCGTACGGGTCATCCAGCTGTTCGAGCAACCCCCGTGCGGCGGTCTCGTAGGCATTGTGCGCCGTGGCGGTATCGAGTGATTGGCGCTGGATCCGCTCGATCACCGACTGGAGCAGCCAGAGCCCCGCAGGATCGGTGCGGTTGGTGAACGCCGCGGCGCCGACGGCGCCGACCAGGAACGCGACGGGGATGATCAGAAATGGAAGCCAGCTGCGACGGCGCATCGGAGCCCTTCGATGATCGTGAGAACGGTACAACGTGAAACGGGGGCGGCTGGCCCCCGTGGAACATACTACGGTGTGGGGGGTCGTTGGGTTGCGGCCCCGCATTCATACCGGCCGGGTGGGGCGATGGGGTGGAGGGTGGAGGGTG
>JBDSIR010000016.1:0-27795 GCA_039917855.1 Gemmatimonadales bacterium
AAACCGTTGTGGCGGGGTTCGCCCCGCCGTCTGACCCGGCGCGACGAGTCGCGCCACAACTCTCCGCCGGGCGCCCGCAAGCGGTTCCAGTCCTCGAAGCGTTAAACCGTTGTGGCGGGGTTCGCCCCGCCGTCTGACCCGGCGCGACGAGTCGCGCCACAACTCTCACCTCGACCCGATCCACGCCGGGGTCCCCTCAGGGGGTCGGCGCGGAGATGACGGCGGGGGACGACCAACCCCAGCAAGGGAAGCACCGCAGAATGGCTCAGCCCCAGTTGCAGGACCTGCTCGAAGCTGGCGTTCACTTTGGACACCAGACCCGCCGTTGGAACCCGAAGATGCGTCGGTTCATCTTTGCGGAACGTTCCGGCATCTACATCATCGACCTCCAGAAGACGCTCCGGCAGCTCACCAAGGCCCAGGAGCTCATCAAGCAGGTCATCCTGAAGGGCGAGAACGTCCTGTTCGTCTGCACCAAGCGCCAGCTGTCCAGCGTGGTGGAGGCCGAGGCGGGGCGAGCGGGTGCGATGTTCGTCACCGAGCGCTGGCTCGGCGGCATGCTGACCAACTTCGCCACGCTCAAGAAGCAGCTCAAGCGGCTCCGTGAGCTCGAGCAGGGCCAGAACGACGACTCCTTCGCGAATTACACCAAGAAGGAAAAGCTGATGTTCGAGCGGGAGCGCCTGAAGCTCCTGCGGAACCTCGACGGCGTGAAGAACATGACCCGGCTCCCGGGCGCGCTCTTCGTGGTCGACGCCAAGAAGGAGAAGATCGCGGTGGCCGAGGCCAACAAGCTCGGTATCCCGGTCGTCGCCATCGTCGACACCAACGCCGACCCCGACGTCATCACGGTACCGATCCCCGGCAACGACGACGCGATCCGCTCGGTGGCCCTGATCACCACGGCGCTGGCCGACATCATCGCCGAAGGGCGCGCCCAGATGCCCGCCCGCGAGGCGGGTGATGAGTCCGACGGTGAGACCTACAGCTCCGACGCCGGCGCCGACGCCGGTGATGACCGGGAAGGCCGCCGCCGCCGGCCCCGTCGCAAGCGTCGTCCCAAGCCGGAGGCCATCGCGGCCCGGCTCAAGACCGAGGGTGGCGAAGGCGCCGAGCCGCAGGCCGAGGCCGAGGCTGAGGCCGCTCCGGCCGACGCGGGCGAAAACGCATAAGCGGGCGGCCTTGCCGCCCCGCTTGGATCGCCGCCGCTCGCGGGCCCACCTGGCCCTGGGCGGCGGCTCTTCTATGACCGAACTCTGAACCACGACGACAGACCCATGACGACCAAGACGATCAACACCAAGGACATCAGCGAGCTCCGCGCCCGCACCGGCGCCGGGATCGGCGACTGCAAGAAGGCCCTTGAGGAGGCCGGCGGCGACATGGCCGCCGCGGCCGAGCTCCTGCGCAAGAAGGGGATCGCCAAGGCCGAGAAGCGCGCCGGCCGCGATGCCATGCAGGGCCTCATCTTCCTGAACGTGGCCGACGATGGCAACTTCGGCGGGATGGTCGAGCTCAACTGCGAGACCGATTTCGTCGCCAAGACCGAGGGCTTCCAGAAGCTCGGCCTCGAGCTGCTGGCCTACGCCCTGACCGCGCCGCAGGGTACCCACCCACTCGGCACCGATGGCCCGCTCCTCGCGATCGTTGTCAACGGCAAGCCGGTCGGCGAGCGGGTCAAGGAGGTCGGCGGCGTCCTCGGCGAAGCGATCAGCGCCAAGCGCCTGGCCCACTTCCGTCCCGACGGCGGCGTGGTCGGCCGCTACCTGCACCACAACCACCAGGTGGGCGTACTGGTCGAGCTCGCCGGTGCCGTGGGCCCCGAAGCGGTGGCGCTCGCCAATGAGATCGCGCTCCACATCGCCTCGGCCGATCCGATCGTGGTCCAGGCCAGCGACATGCCGGCCGAGGTGATCGAGCGTGAGCGGCGCATCGCCGAGGAGCAGGTGGCCGCCGAGGGGAAGCCCGAGAACATCCGCGCCAAGATCGTCGACGGGAAGCTCAAGAAGTTCGTGGCCGAGCGTTCGCTCCTCGACCAGCCGTTCGTGAAGGACGAGACCAAGCTGGTGGCCGCGCTGCTCCAGGGCGTCGCCGGCGCCAGGGTGGTCCGCTTCGTCCGCTTCAAGATCGGCGAGGCCGCGTGAGCACCCTCACCTATACCAGCGTCCTGCTCAAGCTCTCCGGCGAGGCGCTGGCGGGCGACAAGGGGCAGGGACTCGATTTCCCGGTCCTCGAAGGGCTGGCCGATGCGATCAAGGAGGTGCACGCCCTCGGCGTGCGCCTCGCCATCGTGGTGGGCGGTGGCAACATCATCCGCGGCAGTACCGCGAGCAAAGGCGGCCTCGACCGGGTCAGCGCCGACTACATGGGGATGCTGGCAACGGTGATCAATGCCCTGGCGCTGCAGGACGTTCTCGAGAAGAAGGGCGTCGACACCCGGGTCATGACCGCCATCCGGATGGAGTCGCTGGCCGAGCCGTACATCCGGCGCCGGGCCCAGCGGCACCAGGAGAAGGGCCGCCTGGTGTTATTCGCCGGCGGCACCGGCAACCCGTTCTTCTCCACCGACACCGCCGCGGTCCTTCGCGCCCTCGAGGTCGAAGCGCAGGTCATCCTCAAGGCCACGTCGGTCGACGGGATCTACACCAAGGACCCCCGCAAGCACTCCGACGCCAAGTTCATCCCCGAACTGTCGTACCAGGACGCCATCGTCAACAATTACGAGGTGATGGACGCCAACGCGTTCGGCCTCTGCAAGGCGAACAACCTCCCGATCGTCGTGTTCAACATCAATCAGCCTGGCGCGGTCCGGCGCATCCTGGCCGGCGAACGCGTGGGCACCCTGGTCCGATGACCACCATCCCCGAGATCGAGAAGCACGCGAAGGAATCCATGCGGAAGGCGGTCGAGAGCACCCGACACGAGCTCTCCGGCATCCGCAGCGGCAAGGCCTCCCCGGTCCTCATGGATGTGGTCCGGGTCGAGGCCTACGGCGCCATGGTGCCGCTCACCCAGGTGGCCATGGTCTCGGCCCCGGAGGCGCGCCTGATCACCGTTCAACCCTTCGACAAGGGCCTGACCCAGGCCATCGAGAAGGCCATCCGCGACAGTGATCTCGGCGTCAATCCGGCGGCCCAGGGCGGCATCATCCGGGTACCGCTCCCGGCCCTCACCGAGGAACGCCGCAAGGAGCTGGTCAAAGTGGTGCACAAGCTCGCTGAGGAAGGACGCGTGGCGGTCCGCCATGCCCGCGGCGACGCGATGACCAAGGTCAAGAAGCTCTCCGGTCTCCCCGTGGACGACGTCAAGCGGGCCGAGAAGGAGATCCAGAAGGTCACCGACGAGCACATCAAGCAGATCGACACCCTGATCCACACGAAGGAACAGGAACTGCTGGCGGTCTGATCATGACCCCTGCCGCGCTCCTCGACCGGATCCGCCTCCATGGCGCCATCCCCGCTCACGTGGCGGTGATCATGGACGGGAACGGGCGGTGGGCCAAGGGACGCGCGCTCCCCCGTCCCCTCGGCCATCATGCCGGGATGAAGGCGGTGCGCGAGGCGGTCGAAGGGTGTCTCGCGGCGGGGGTCGAGGTGTTGACCCTGTTCGCGTTCAGCCAGGAGAACTGGCAGCGTCCCGTCGAAGAGATCGGGGCACTGATGTCGCTGCTCGAGGAGTTCATCGCCAAGGAAGCGGCCGAGCTCCACAAGAACGGCGTCACCGTCCGATTCCTGGGCGACCTCGATCGGCTCACCCCCTCCGCCCGCTCGGCGGTGGATCGGATCGAGCGCGAGACCACCGGTGGCATCAAGTTGTCCCTCAACATCTGCCTGTCCTACAGCGGCCGCGCCGAGATCACCCGCGCGGCGCGCCTCCTCGCGGAGGAAGTGCGGCAGGGCGAACTCGATCCCGTTGACATCGACGAGACCGCGCTCGCCCGGCACCTCTGGACCGCCGCCTGGCCTGATCCGGATCTGCTGATCCGCACCTCGGGTGAGATGCGGCTGTCGAATTTCCTCCTGTGGCAGCTCGCCTATGCCGAGATCCACGTGACGCCGGTGCTCTGGCCGGACTTCAAGCGTGGGGATCTTTACGAGGCGATCCTCGAGTACCAGCGCCGCGAACGCCGCTTCGGCAAGGTCCCGGTCTGATGAATTCGAACATGGTGCGGCGGGTGGCCTTCGCGGTGGTGGCGATCCCCACCGCACTCGCAATCGTCTGGCAGGGTGGCTGGTGGCTCACCGGCCTCGTCGCGCTGGTGGCGGTCCTCGGCGCGCATGAGGTCTATCGCTTCGCCCTGCAGAAGGGGACCCGTCCCTTCACCTGGCTCGGAATGGGTGTCGCGGCCCTCGTGCCGGCGGTGGTCTGGCTCGTCATCGGGCCGGAGCAGTTCGACGCGGTGCGCTACATCCCGTACGCCCCCCTCGCCCTCCTGGCGCTCCTCACCATCGCCCTCGCGAGCCGGGACCCGGACCATCATCCCCTCGGCGCCGTCGCGATCACCTGGTTCGGCGTGGCGTATGCCGCGGTGATGCCGAGCTTCCTGATCGTGCTTCGGCACGGCGGCGGGTTCGGGGAGCGGTCGTGGGCGGGGGTGTGGCTCACCTTCTTTCCGCTGGTGCTGGTGTGGGGGTGCGATACCGCCGCGATGTTCGCCGGAAAGCTCCTGGGGGGCCCCAAACTCGCGCCAGTGGTGAGCCCCGGGAAGACCTGGTCGGGGACCATCGTCGGGGCGCTGGTGGCGGTGGCGCTGGCACCTGCCTACTACGCGGTGGCGCTCAGGCCATTCGGCGTTCTGCTCGAGCTCTGGCAGGTCCTCGGCTTTGGACTCATCGTCGGCATCGTGGGGCAGGTGGGTGACCTCGCCGAATCGCTGCTCAAGCGCGAGGCGGGGATGAAGGACTCGAGCGACCTGATCCCCGGACACGGCGGCGTCCTCGACCGCTTCGACTCCCTCTACTTCGTCCTTCCGACCGCCGCCGCGCTCTTCAGGGCCTTCGGGCTCCTTTGACCGTGCGTGGCATCGCCCTGCTCGGGTCGACCGGCTCCATCGGCGTGAGCACCCTCAAGGTGCTCGAGCGCCACCCCGACCGTTTCCGCCTCGTGGCGCTCACGGGGGGAAAGAATCGGGCATTGCTCGATGAGCAGGTGGCGCGGTGGAAGCCGAAGTACGCCGGGCTGGCCCAGGGCGACGGCGAGAACGGCGTCGCCACCGGTCCGGCCTGCCTGGTCGAGGCGGCGACCCATCCGGAGGTCGACGTCGTCGTGAATGCCATCGTGGGCGCGGCGGGCCTCGACGCGACCCTCGCTGCGCTTCGCGCCGGCAAGCGGGTCGCCCTCGCCAACAAGGAAACGTTGGTCATGGCGGGCGAGCTCGTGGCCGAGGCGGCGCGCCAGGGCGGTGGCGAGGTGGTCCCGGTCGATTCGGAGCACAGTGCCGTCCTCCAGTGTCTCGACGGCCAGGAGAGCGCGCCGGCGCGGCTCATCCTGACCGCGAGCGGCGGTCCATTCCGCACCTGGGACCCCGCGCGTATCGCCAACGCCACGCGGGAGGACGCGCTCAAGCACCCCACCTGGCGGATGGGGGCCAAGATCACCGTCGACAGCGCCACCCTCGCCAACAAGGCGCTCGAAGTGATCGAGGCGCATTTCCTCTTTGGTCTGGGGTATGATGCCATCGAGGTGGTGGTGCATCCGCAGAGCGTGATCCACGCCTTCGTGGAGTTCGTCGACGGGAGCGTGCTGGCCCAACTCGGCTTCCCCACGATGGAGCTCCCGATCCTCTACGCCCTGACCCATCCCGGCCGTGTGGCCGACGCGGGGGTCCGGCGATTCGATCCGGTGGCGGCCGGGTCGCTCACCTTCGAGCCGGTGCGGCCCGAAGTGTTCCGTGCCTTCGGGCTCGGGATCTCGGCGGCGCGGCGGGGCGGGACCTTTCCGACCGCCTTCAACGCCGCCAATGAGGTGGCCGTGGCCGCTTTCCTTGATGGACGCATTACTTTCGGCCGCATCGCCGAGGTGATCGAGCGGGTGCTCGATGGCCATCCCGATGAAGCGGCCCGTGACCTCGATACCGTGCGTGCCGCGGACACCCGTGCCCGCGCCGCCGCCACCGTGGCCCTCGGATGAATACGCTTTACGCCATCGCTATCCTCCTCGTCGTCCTCGGGATCCTGATCTTCATCCACGAGGCCGGCCATTTCCTCGCCGCCAAATGGGCCGGGATCTGGGTACATCGCTTCGCGCTGGGACTCGGCACGCCGATCAAGGCGCTCTCCTTCGTTCGGGGCGGCACCGAATACGCGATCTGCTGGGTGCCGCTCGGCGGCTATGTGAAAATGGCGAGCCGCGAGGAGGAGGCGACCACCAGCGCCCTCGAAGGGGGGGCCGTCGGGACGGTCATCCCGCCCGGGATGTTCTACGAGGACCAGCCGGTCTGGAAGCGGATGGTCGTGACGCTCGCCGGCGTCACGATGAACTCCGTCTTTGCCATCCTGGTCTTCTTCGGCTTGGCGCTCGCCAACGGTCGGTCGATCGACCCCGAAACGCGGGTGGGGCGGGTGATCATCGCCGCGCTGCCTCACGGTGCCGAGGCGCTCCGGCAGCTCAAGCCGGGGGACCGGGTCACCGCCGTGGCCGGGAAGCGGGTGAGTTCGTGGGATGAGGTGGCCGGCGGGATCGTCACCGCGCCGGGGAACGACGTGGCGGTGACCGTGAACGATTCCCTGACCGTCCTGCTGCGCCTGCACAGCGACCAGCTCCGGGAACGACATGAGGCGGCCCTCGCGGTGCAGCCCTTCCGCGTGCCGGTGGTGGGTGGAGTGGTCCCGGGGCGCGCCGCGGAGCGGGCGGGGCTCGCGGTCGGCGACACGGTCCTCAGCGTCGATGGGACGCTGGTGCTGCAGTGGTATGACATGACCGAGATCATCACCAACGCGCCGGGCCGCCCCCTCGCGTTCGAGGTGAATGGCCCCAAGGGTCACCGGACCCTGACCATCACTCCCGAGACTCAGAAGGACTCGGCTGGAAAGGCCATGGGGCGCATCGGGATCGAGTTGATCCCTCCTAGCCTGACGGAACCGTACAGTGTGGCGGGTGCTTTCGTGGCGGGAGTGGGGGCCACCGGGGCGGCGTCACTCCAGATCTTCCGCACCATCCGCGGGATGATGAGGGGCCGCGTCTCCACCCGCGACCTCGGCGGCCCGATCCTCATCGGCCAGATGGCGGCCCAGAGCGCCCGACTCGGGATCGGCGTCTTCCTCGGCTTCCTGGGATTGATCTCGATCAACCTCGCGGTGCTCAATCTTCTGCCGATCCCGATCCTCGACGGCGGCCAGGCGGTGTTCCTGATCTACGAGGGGATCTTCCGAAGGCCGATGCCGCTCAAGGCGCGCGAAGCGCTGATGGCGGTGGGACTGGTGCTGATCGTGCTGCTGATGATCCTGGCGAACTGGAATGATGTACGGAGGTTGCTCGGGTGGTAGGACCTCGTTGGTACGTGTTGGGAGTCAGGAGTCGGGAGGGTTGCAAGGCAAAGGCCCGTGCGATTGAGCGCGGGCCTCTGTTCTACACCCCTCCCAACTCCCCACTCCCGACTCCTACCACGGCTTCCACCACTTCTTCTCTTTGTCCGGCGCCTTCTGAGCGCTGACCGTTGTGGTGATCGCTCCGCGATACGCGTCCGGCACCTTGAAGCTCCGGGTGTCGCGGTCGGGGTCCTGCATCGCATCGAGCTCGGTCAGGAGTTCGTCGGCCGAGGCGGGGCGGTCATCGGGGTGCTTGGCGAGCAGGCGAAGGATGATCCGTTCGAGCCTCGTGGAGAGTTCGGGGTGGGCCGCCCGGGGTGGAGCGGGGGGCTCTTCGACGTGCATCCGCGCCAGCTCGTACCAGTCCTTGGACTTGAACGGGAGGTCGCCGGTGGCGGCCTTGTAGAGGGTGATCCCGAGCGAATAGAGGTCGCTGCGCCCGTCCAGTGGGCGCCCTTGGGCCTGTTCGGGGCTCAGGTAGTGGGGGGTCCCGATGGTCATATTGACCCCCGTGGCCGAGACATAGCCGGAGACCGCCCGGGCGATGCCGAAGTCGGTGACCACCGCCCGGCTCTCGGTGTCGAGGAGGATGTTGTCGGGTTTGATGTCCCGGTGGACCACCCCCTGGGCGTGGGCGAAGGCCAGGGCCTCGGTCACGTCCCGCATGATGGCGATGAGCTGGGGCTCCGGGAGGGGACCGTCGGCCAGGGCGGTGGCCAGGGAGGCAGGGAGGAGGTCCATCGAGAAGTAGACGAACATCTCCACCCGGCCGATCTCCCCGATCCGGATGATCCGGGGGTGGCTCAGGCTGGCCGCGAATTGGGACTCCTGCCGGAACCGGAGCTCGAAGTCCTCATCCCCGGCATAGCGGGGCTTCAGGATCTTGACCGCCGCAGTCCCCCCGTCGGCCCGGTGGGCGGCCCAGACGGAGGCGAACCCGCCCAGGCCGAGGAGCCGATCGAGGGTGTAGGGGCCCAGGACAGTGCCTGGGGAGGGGGCGTCGGTCAGGGTCACCGGGGGTTGCCTAAAGCGTTGTGGGATGGTTATTTTGGTGAGCTACAACCCAACGTAATTCGACCA
This sequence comes from Gemmatimonadales bacterium, assembly GCA_039917855.1. Taxonomy (GTDB): domain Bacteria; phylum Gemmatimonadota; class Gemmatimonadetes; order Gemmatimonadales; family GWC2-71-9; genus CAMLHU01. The sequence continues at coordinate 8,607 of JBDSIR010000016.1, forward strand.
TTCCGCGACCGCAGCACAGGATAGGACAAGCATGGCGTTTCAAAAGCAGCCCGTGATCGCCCAGTACCGCGTGAACGACAAAGATACCGGTTCTTCCGCGGTGCAGGTAGCGTTGCTCACGGAGCGGATCAACTCGCTGACCGGGCACTTCCAGGCCCACGTCAAGGACCATCATAGCCGACGTGGGCTGTTGAAGATGGTCGGTCAGCGCAGGCGCCTTCTTGGATATCTGAAGCGGACCGACCTCGCCGGCTATCGATCGTTGATCGAGCGGCTGGGTCTCCGGCACTAAGCAGCGACGCGCGGCAGGGGCGCCCCCGACAGAGCACCGGGGCGCCCCTGTGGCATTGGTGTGCTCAACACAACAAAGACGGCGACGAAGTGACGATGAACCGGATCGAAACGGAATTTGCAGGCCGCAAGCTGATCGTGGAGACGGGCCGACTGGCCAAGCAGGCTTCGGGCAGCTGCTACATGCAGTTCGGGGATACCGCGGTCATCGCGGCGGTGACGGTCTCCCCCAACCAGTCCTCGCTGCCGTTCTTCCCCCTGACGGTCGAATATCGCGAGAAGACCTACGCCGCGGGCAAGATCCCGGGTGGGTTCCTCAAGCGTGAGGGCCGGCCCTCCGACAAGGAGATCCTGGCCGCCCGGGGGATCGACCGGTCCATCCGGCCGCTCTTCCCGGAAGGGTTCAAGAACGAGATCCAGGTCTTCGTGACCGTGGTCTCGGCCGACCAGGAGAACGACGCCGACATCCTCGGCGTGACGGCCGCCTCGATCGCCCTGACCCGCTCGATCGCGCCCTGGGGTGGGCCGATCGCCGCGGTGCGCGTGGGCAAGGTGGAAGGGAACTGGGTCCTGAACCCGACCTTCCAGCAGCTCGAGAGCAGCACCATCGACCTCACGGTCGCCGGGTCGGTCGACAGCATCATGATGGTCGAGGGGGGCTCGCTCGAGGTGAGCGAGGCCGAGATCCTCGACGCCCTCAAGGTGGCGCAGAAGGGGATCAAGGATCTCCTCGGCGCGACCGAGAAGGCCGTCAAGGGCAAGTTCGACAAGCTCGAGTGGTCCAAGGCCGAGGCCCCTGCCGCGCTGGTCAAGAAGATCAAGGCGGCGGCCGAGAAGGGGATCGCCGCGGCGATCAACGGCAAGGAAAAGGCCACTCGCTACGCCCAGGTCAAGAAGCTCAAGAGCGAGGTCTCCAAGGCCCTGGCCGAGGAATACCCCGACGATGCGCGCACCATCGGGAATCTCCTCGAGGAGCTCGAGTATGTCGCGCTCCGCGGGCAGATCCTCGACAAGGGCGAGCGGGTCGATGGCCGTGACCTCGACACCGTGCGTCCGATCGAGATCCACCCGTCGTTCCTGCCCCGCACCCACGGCTCGGCGCTGTTCCAGCGCGGCGAGACCCAGGCGCTGGTGACGGTGACGCTCGGCACCCAGGACGACGAGCAGCGCATCGACAGCATCGACGTGGCGGGCGAGACCACCAAGTCGTTCATGCTGCACTACAACTTCCCCCCGTACTGCACCGGGGAGGTCAAGCCGATGCGCGGCACCAGCCGCCGCGAGATCGGGCACGGGGCGCTGGCCGAGCGGGCGCTGCAGCCCCTTCTCCCGGCGTTCGACCAGTTCCCCTACACGCTGCGCGTGGTGTCCGAGATCCTCGAGTCCAACGGCTCGAGCTCGATGGCCACGGTGTGCGGCGGGTCGCTGTCGCTGATGGACGCGGGCGTGCCGATGAAGGCGGCGTGCGCGGGTGTCGCGATGGGCCTGGTCAAGGAAGGGAAGAAAATCGCCATCCTGACCGACATCCTGGGCGCCGAGGATCACCTGGGCGACATGGACTTCAAGGTTGCCGGCACCAAGGACGGGATCACCTCGATCCAGATGGACATCAAGATCGAGGGCCTCGATCTCAAGATCATGGCCGAGGCGCTGGAGAAGGCCAAGAAGGGCCGTCTCCACATCCTGGGCGAGATGACCAAGGCCCTGGCGACGCACCGCGCCGACCTGAGCCCGCACGCCCCGCGCATCATCACGATCCAGATCAAGACCGACAAGATCGGCGACGTGATCGGGCCGAAGGGCAAGACGATCCGCGGCATCCAGGAGGCCACGGGCGCCAAGATCAGCATCGAGGACTCGGGTATCGTCACCATCGCCGCCGTGGGCGGCGAGGCGGGCGCCCGGGCCAAGGAGATGGTCATGGCCCTGGTGGCCGAGCCCGAAGTGGGCAAGATCTACGAGGGCCCGGTCAAGAGCACCACCGCGTTCGGCGCCTTCATCGAGATCATGCCGGGCGTCGAAGGGCTGCTCCACATCAGCGAGTTGCAGCACGGCCGCGTGGAGAAGACCGAAGACGTCGTCAAGAAGGGGGACATCGTGAAGGTCAAGCTCCTCGAAGTCGATGAGCGTGGCCGCATGAAGCTGTCCCGGAAGGCCCTCATTCCGAAGGAGTGAGCTGGTGGACTCTGTCCGCCTGGACGAAGGGCTGATCCGTACGACCGCACCGAACGGCTTGACCATCCTCACGGAGGTCCTGCCCTCGGTGCGGTCTTGTGCGATCGGCCTCTGGGTCAGGAGCGCTTCCGCGCACGAACTCCGGCCGAACATGGGTACGGCGCACCTGCTCGAACACCTCGTCTTCAAGGGGACCGAGCGGCGGAGCGCCAAGGCGATCGCCCAGGAGCTTGAGTCGCGGGGCGGGTCGCTCGATGCGTACACCGGGCGCGACCACACGAGCTTCCAGGCCCACGTGCTGGATGCCGACCTGCCGAGCGCCGTGGACGTGCTGACCGACCTGGTACGGCATCCGCTCCTCCGGGAAGAGGACCTGCGGCTGGAACGGAAAGTGGTCCTCGAGGAGATCGGGATGGTGGAGGACACCCCCGACGACCTGGTCTTCGACCTGCACGCTGAGACGCTCTGGCCCGAGCATCCGTATGGCTACAGCATCCTCGGCACCCGCGCCACGGTGACCTCCCTCGAGACGAGCGAGCTGCGGGCGTTCTATCGGGCGGGATATTACCCGGGGAACATCGTGCTCGCCGCAGCGGGTCGGCTCGAGCACGACCAGGTGACGGGGCTGCTGGAGCGTGAAGGATGGTTCGATGCGCCCCCGGCCGGCGAGGCACGTCCACCGGTGGCGAGCGCACCGGCCAGCCGGGGCGTGGAGCGCCGGGTGACCCGCGAGGGGAATCAGGTGCACGTGGTGATCGGGACGGATACTTTCCCCGGCCGCGACCGGCGCCGGGTGGCGCTGGCCCTCCTGGTGAACGCGCTGGGTGGCGGGATGTCGAGCCGGCTGTTCCAGCGGGTGCGCGAAGAACTGGGTCTGGCCTACGCGGTGTACAGTTACCAGACCGGCTTCCAGTCCTCCGGGATCGCGGGCACCTACGTGGCGACGGCGCCGGCGACGGCGGATGCGGCGGTGGCGGCGATCCTGGCCGAGTACACGTTGGTGGCGCGCGAGGGGCTGCCGCGAGAGGAACTCGAGGCGCAGAAGCGGCAGGTGAAGGGCCAGATCATGCTGGGGCTGGAGAGCCCGGTGAGCCGGATGGGTCGGCTGGCGGGGTACGCGCTCTCGGGGGACAAGTACCGGACCCTGGACGAGCTGATGGCGGAGGTGGATGGGGTGACGGCGGACGAGGTGGCGGCGCTGGGCGCGGAGTATTTCGCGCCGGAGCGGCAGACGATCGTCCGGCTGGGACCGGAAGGGTAGGACGTTGCGGCGCGGCTTGCCGCGCTACAGAACCACGGCGCCTCAAGCGGCGCCACAACGATCGGATCGAATATGCAGATCGGCGTCCCGAAAGAGATCAAGACCAACGAGAATCGCGTGGCCCTGGTGCCCGCCGGCGTTGAGTCGCTGGTGGCCGGTGGCCACACCGTCTACGTCGAAGCGTCGGCGGGGATCGGGAGCGGCTTCACGGACGAGGCCTACAAGTCGGCCGGCGCCACCGTCCTCGGCACTGCCGATGAAGTGTGGCAGAAGGCCGACATGATCATCAAGGTCAAGGAGCCGATCGAGGTCGAGTGGCCCCGGATGCGGAAGGGGCAGGTCATCTACACCTACTTCCATTTCGCGGCGGCCGAGGCGCTGACCCAGGCGGTGATCAAGTCGGGTGCGATCGCGGTGGCCTATGAGACCGTCCAGCTTCCCACCGGCGAGCTCCCCTTGCTCACTCCGATGTCGGAGGTGGCGGGGCGGATGGCGGTGCAGGAGGGGGCCAAATACCTCGAGAAGGTATTCGGTGGTTCGGGCATCCTCCTCGGCGGCGTGCCCGGCGTGGCCCCGGGCGAAGTGATGATCATCGGCGGCGGCGTGGTCGGCATCAACGCGGCCAAGATGGCGGCGGGCCTCGGGGCTCACGTCACCATCCTCGACGTGAACCTCGAACGGCTGCGCTACCTCGACGACGTGCTGCCGGCCAACGTCGACACGCTCTTCTCCAATCGGCACAACATCCTCGATTGCCTCCGGCGGGCCGACCTCGTGGTGGGCGCGGTGCTCCTCCCGGGCGCCAAGGCCCCGCATCTCGTCAAGCGCGACGACCTCAAGATCATGAAGCCCGGCTCGGTCGTGGTGGACGTCGCGGTGGACCAGGGTGGCTGCGTCGAGACCATCAAACCGACCACCCACGAGAACCCGACCTACTTCGTGGACGGGATCCTGCACTACGCCGTGGCCAACATGCCGGGCGGCGTGCCCCGCACGTCGACGCTGGCGCTCACCAACGCCACGCTCAAATACGCCATCAAGCTCGCCCGCGACGGCTGGCGCAAGGCGTGTCGCGAGGACCGCTCGCTCGCGCTCGGCCTGAACGTGGTCGAGGGCAAGGTGGTGTATCCGGGCGTCGCCGAGGCGTTCGGGTTGCCGCTGGTGGATGTGGCCTCTGTCCTCTAAGTCCAAAGGCGCGTAAGTCGCCGAAGGCGCTCAGGGATCTGTTCATCCTTGAGCGCCTTTCGCGCCTCAAGCGCCTTTGGACCTCAACTATGCTCGACCTTCAATTCACGCGCCTTCCCCATGCCGAGGGGCTTCCGGTGCCTTCCCGCCAGACTGCGGGGGCGGCGGGGTACGACATCGTGTCCGCGGTGGAGCTCACCTTCGGGTCCCTGGAGCGGAAGCTGGTCCCCACCGGATTCGCGATCGCGATCCCGGCCGGGTACGAGTGCCAGATCCGACCCCGGTCTGGGTTGGCGTTCAAGCACGGGATGACGCTGCCGAACACCCCCGCGACGATCGACAGCGACTATCGGGGAGAGATCCAGGTCCCGATGGTGAACCTGGATCGGGAGCCGTTCGCCGTCACCCGCGGGATGCGGATAGCCCAGCTGGTCTTCGCCAAGGTCGAGATCGCGGATTTCCGGGAGGTGGCGACCCTGCCGCCGACGGACCGGGGCGCTGGGGGGTTTGGGAGCACGGGGAGGTAGCCCTCGGGCGACGTGGGCAGGGCGGTCCGTGAGGGCCGCCCTTCGTGGTTCTAGGGGCCCCGTTGCGGCGGCGCTCGCGCCGCAGGGGCTCTCCGGGGTCCCAGTTGGTTGCGGAACGGACCTGGAAAGGGGCACGAGGGATCTGCGGGGCCGGATCGAGGCCGGATACTGCCCCCTCGACAGCGCGGCGCGAGCGCCGCCGCAACGGGGTCGGAGGAGTGGGGAGGCAGCTCCGCCGGTCCAGCTATCCTACTGGATGGTTTCGACCAGTTGTGAGTATACGCTCACTGTGTCATTCTGATGAGCGGGTGCTCACATAGCTGCTAAATTATGACCTTGTCTGCAGTTACGGGCCCGCATACCTTGCGTGGTCCCCCCATCTAGTTGTGCCCACACTCGGTGCGTGATGAAGTTCCCCTGGATCGATTTCGGCGGCTTCCTTCCTGCGAATGAGATCGCGGTCGATCTCGGCACGGCCAATACGCTCATCTACGTGAAGGGTGAGGGGATCGTGTTGAACGAGCCCTCGGTCGTCGCGGTGGAGAAGGGGACGGGACGTCCGCTCAAGTTCGGACTCGAAGCGAAACGGATGCTGGGGCGCACACCCGACGGGATCCTGGCGGTGCGTCCGCTCAAGGATGGCGTCATCGCCGATTTCGATGTCACCGAGAAGATGCTGCGGCACTTTCTCGGTGAGGTCATCAAGAAGCGGTTCCTCAAGGTCAAGCCGAAGGTCATCGTCTGCGTTCCCTCGGGCATCACCGAGGTGGAGCGCCGCGCCGTGCGCGACAGCGCGCAGATGGCGGGTGCCAATCAGGTGTTGATGGTGGCGGAGCCGATGGCGGCCGCGATCGGGGTGGGGCTTCCGGTCGAGACGCCGACCGGCAACATGGTCATCGACATCGGGGGCGGGACCACGGAGATCGCGGTCATCGCGCTCTCCGGCATCGTCTCCGACACCTCCATCCGCACGGGCGGTGACGAGCTCGACCAGGCGATCGTGCAGTTCATGCGCAAGAACTACAACCTCCTGGTGGGCGAGTCGACGGCCGAGCAGATCAAGATCCGCATCGGGTCGGCGTATCCCACTGGCGAGGAGCGCGAGATGGAAGTGAAGGGGCGCGACCTCGTTTCGGGCATCCCGAAGACGGTGCGGGTGCATTCGAGCGAGATCCGCGAAGCCCTGCAGGAGCCGATCCAGCAGATCGTGGACGCGGTGCGCCGGGCGCTCGAGATCACGCCGCCCGAGCTGGCCAGCGACATCGTCGATCGCGGCATCATCATGACGGGTGGTGGCGCCCTGGTCCGCGGCCTCGACGTCCTGCTCCAGCAGGAGACCGGGCTTCCCATCCACGTCGACGAGGATCCGCTCACCTGCGTGGTGCGCGGCACCGGCCGCATCCTCGACGACTTCGAGAAGTACCGCAACGTCCTGACCAGCTGAGCCGGACAGGCGCCGCACTCCAATGAGCGCTTCCTACCGCCCCTCCGGCGCCTCCCCATTCGGTCCCGACCGCTACACCGGCGGCCGGGACACTTTGTTGTTCCTCCTTTCGGTCGGCGTCGCCGTGACCTTCCTGCTCGGCCCGCCGCGTTGGGGTGAGGCGACCGCGGCCGGCATCCGCGGCACCGTGCTGGTCCCGTTCCTCTGGCTGCAGGCACGGGCCGAGGAGGCGAAGACCAGCCGCGCGCGCTTTGAGGAGGTCGAGTCCCAGCGGGATTCCGCCGCGTGGGCCGCGCAGGCGTTGCCGGCCCTTCGCGCCGAGAACGACCGGCTCCGTGCCCTGCTCGGCATCATCCCGCGGGTGCGGGTGCCCTACCGCTCGGCGGAGGTCATGCGCCAGAGTCAGATCACCGACGGACGCACGCTGGTGGTGAGCGTCGGGAGCCTGGAGGAGGTGCACGCCTTCGACCCGGTCGTCTCGCCCGAGGGTCTGGTCGGAGTGGTCCTTACCGTGGACCGGTCCACGAGCGTGGTGATGACCTGGGCCCATCCTGATTTCCGGGCCAGCGCGGCGACAGAGGATGGCAGCGTGCTCGGCGTGGTGGCCGCGGCCGAGGCCGAGTTGGGTGCGGAGCCGATGCTCGAACTGCGAGGGGTGCCGTATCGAGATACGGTGACTGCGGGCACGATGGTGGTGACGACGGGACTTGGGGGCATCTATCCGCGCGGGATCCCGATCGGCCGGGTCATGGGTGTGGCGCGAGAGCAGCGGGGGTGGGAACGGATCTACCTGGTGCGGCCCTCCGCGAATCTCGGCACCACCGCCCACGTGCTGGTCCTGGGGCGCGAGGAACCGCACCGGCCGGCCGACGACCCCGCCGCCGCCAAGCTTCGGGTGCCCGCGGGCGTTGTCGGGGATACCGCGCGGCCGATCCCGCGGCGGCGGCAGGCGCGCCCGGCACCGGACCCGTCGCCGAGCCCGGGAGTGAGGCCGTGAGCGGACGCAGCAATGGCTGGCGGTCGGTGGGGGTCCTGCTGCTTCTCCTCGCGCTGCATTTCTACGTGCGCCCGCGGCTGGGGGCGCCGCGCTACGCACCGGATTTCATCGCCATCGGCGTGCTGCTCTTCGCACTGCGAGCGCGGCCCGGGCAGGCCGCGGTGGCGGGGCTCTTCGCCGGACTGCTGACCGACGCTCTGACCCCGGCGCGATTCGGGGCGGGAGCCCTCGCCAATGCGGTCGTGGGCTACCTGGCGGCGTACGGGCGTACGGTGTTCTTCGCCGACAACCTGCTCGTGACCGGTGGCTTGTTCGCCATCGGCACCTGGTTCCGGAACCTGCTCGTGCTCATCGCGAGCGGGACGCCGATGTCGCGCCTGGTGGTCGAAGCAGGGGTGTGGTCCTCGGTGCAGGCGCTGGTCACCGCGGTGGTGGGCGTGGTGTTCGCCCTCCTGCTGCGGGGGTGGCTCGACCTCCGCATCCGCGAATGAACGACTACTCTCCCGCGGCCCTCGACCAGCGCGCGGTCCAGGCGCGGTGGGTGCTGCGGGTCGCCTTCCTCATCCTCGCGGTCGCTTTCTTCAACGCGCAGATCCTCGAGCACGAGCGGTACCGGCTGCGATCGGAGGACAATCGCCTCCGCGCAGTGCCGCTCACCCCCCCGCGCGGCGCGATCCTCGACCGATTCGGACGGATCATCGCTGAGAACGTGCCGGGCTATTCGGTCAAGCTCTTCGCCGCGGACGTCCCGTCGCTCCGGGAGTCCCTCGCCCGCCTCGGCGAGATCGTGCCGGTGGACAGTGCGGCACGCGCGGAGGCGCTCCGGCGTTTTCGGGCGGAGCCGTATCTCCCGGCGCTCGTGATCCGCGACGCCACCGCCGAGCAGGTGGCGCGGCTGGAAGAACGGCGGGTGCTGTTGCCGGGTCTGGTGATCCAGGCGGAGCCGAAACGGCGCTACCCCGCGGGACCCGCCGTGGCGCACGTCGTGGGGTACGTGGCCGAAGTGACGGAGGGGGATCTGTCGGTGGATCGGTACCGCGGGGCGCAGATCGGCGCGCTGGTGGGGAAGGCGGGGCTCGAGCTCGAGTATGACAGCATCCTCCGCGGCGAACCCGGGATGCGCTACATCGAGGTGAATGCGCGCGGCCGCCTGGTGCGGGAGGATGGCGCTGCGCCGCCGCGAGCGCCGGAGGCGGGGATCGCGCTCCGCACCACGATCGACCTGGACCTGCAGCGCTTCGTCGATTCGCTCTGGCCGCCGGGGGTGCGCGGGGCCCTCGTCGCGATGACCCCCGATGGGCAGGTGCTGGCGCTCTACTCCTCGCCCTCCTATGACCCGAATTCCTTCATCGGCGGGATCTCGAGCGACAACTGGCGCGCGCTACGTGACGATCCCGCCGATCCGCTCTACAATCGCGCGATCCAGGGGCGCTACGCTCCGGCGTCGCCCTTCAAGTTGGCGATCGCGGCGATGGCGCTGCGTCGCGGAGTGGTCAATTTCAATTCCACGATGCCCGAACCGTGCCGAGGGAGTTTCCGGTTCGGCAATCGGGTGTTCAAGTGCTGGCTGCCGACCGGGCACGGACGCCTCGACCTCACCGGTGCCATCGCGCAGAGTTGCGACGTCTATTTCTACCAGCTGGGGCTCAAGGTCGGGCTCGAGAACCTCCTGCGCGACGGCGCCGCGATGGGTTTCCGGGAGCGGAGCGGGGTGGACCTCGAAGGGGAGTCGCAGTCGGTCTTTCCGCCCGATGTCGCCTACTTCGACCGACGGTACGGCCCCCGGGGATGGAGCCGGGGCGTCGTGCTCAACTTGAGCATCGGGCAGGGCGAGATCGACCAGACCGTGATGAATATGACGCGCTTCTACCTCGCCCTCGCGAACCCCGCCGGCGCGCCGGAGCCGTACCTCGTGCGGCCGCGCGGGGGAGCCCTGCGGAGGATCGACCTGACCGCTGCCCAGCTCGAAGGGATCCGAAGCTCCCTGGTGGCGGTGGTGGAACGAGGGACCGCCGCGGGGATCCGGAGCACCGACCTCGTCGTGGGAGGAAAGACCGGTACCGCACAGAATGCGCACGGCCTGGACCACGGCTGGTTCATCGGCTTCGCGCCCGCGGACAAGCCCGAGATCGTGGTCGGCGCGATCATGGAGTTCGCGGAACACGGCACCACCGTGGCGCCGTATGTCGTGAAGACGATCCGGCGCTGGTACTTCGGCGCCGGTGCCGACGTGCGCGCGCGGGTGCGGCTGCTCACCCCCGAGGATGCAGCCCCCGCGCCCGCCGAACTGATCGACAGCGTGGCCGACACGGCGGTGGTCCCGTGAGGCGCGGCGTCCTCGACCTGCGCACCCTCGTGGCGGTGGGGCTCCTCCTGGGCTACGGCATCGTGGTGCTCTACAGCGCCGGCCAGACCGACGTCGCCACATCCGCCAGCGGAGTGTGGCAGAAACAGCTCGTCTGGATCGGCGTCGCCTTCCTGGCAGGGTCGGTGATGTACCGCATCTCTCCGCGCGTGCTCGAATGGGCCGCGCCCCCCTTGTACGTGATCGGGCTCCTCCTGCTCCTCATCACCCTCGCGGTGGGGACCGGGGCGGGAACAGCGGCGGGGACCAAGAGCTGGCTCGCGATCGGCGGGCTGCGGATCGGACAGCCGGTGGAGCTGGCCAAGCTCGCCACGATCCTGATGCTGGCCCGGTGGCTGGCGAGCCGGCGCGAGGCGCCGCAGACGCTCCGGGAGCTGATCCCCGCCTGCCTGATCGCCGGGGTGCCGTTCCTGCTCGTCCTCAAGCAGCCCGATCTGGGGAGCGCGCTCGTCTTCGTCGGCATCCTCTTCGCGATGCTCTTCTGGGCGGGGACCCGGGGGTGGCTCCTCTTCCTCCTCGCCTCCCCGGTCTTCTCCCTCCTCCTCGCATTCCAGGAGTGGACCTGGGCGGTCTGGTTCATCGGGTTGGTGTATCTGCTGTACCGGTGGCGCCCCTACCTCTGGGAGGGGCTGGCCGTCCTCGCCGCCAATATCGTGATGGGGTTCATCGCCATCCCCATCTGGCGCTCGCTTGCGCCCTATCAGCAAAACCGCCTCCTCACCTTCCTCAACCCGGCCATGGACCCCCAGGGGGCCAACTACCAGGCGATCCAGTCGAAGGTAGCGATCGGCTCGGGGGGCTGGTTCGGGACCGGGTGGCTCGAAGGTCCCCAGAAGAGGCTCGTCTTCCTGCCGGCCCAACACACCGACTTCGTCTTCTCGGTCGTGGGAGAGGAGCTGGGATTCCTGGGGGTGATCGTCGCCCTGGCCCTGTTCCTGTATCTCCTCAGCCGCCTGGTCCGGGTGGCCCGCCGAGCAACGGACCCCTTCTCGAGCCTGGTCGTCTTCGGGGTGGTGGGGCTCATTCTGACCCACGTGTTCGAGAATGTCGGGATGACGGTCAGCCTGATGCCGATCACCGGGATCCCCCTCCCATTCTTCAGCTATGGCGGGTCATTCCTGGTCGCCTGTTGCCTGGCGCTGGGGGTGGTGATGCGGGTCGGCAAGGACGCGAGCCTCCTCGGCTATCCTGATGCATGACAACGACTTAGCTGTCAAGGACTAGCGCGGCTGGCCCTCCCTCCCCACATTTGGTCTCCCACCGCCCCGTCTCCCCGGGGCGGTCGCACTTCAACCCCGGGACCCGATGGCCTGGTTCAAGAAAGAACGTAAACCCCGCGCCTCCGTCCGTACCCGCCTCGAGATCCCGGCGGATACGTGGGAGAAGTGCGAACAGTGCGGGCACCTGGCCCTCCGGGAGAAGTTCGAGAAGAACCTCAATGTCTGCCCGCAGTGCGGCCACCACCGCCGGATGACGGCGGAGGAGTATATCGAGCTGCTGACGGACGAGGGGAGCTGGCGGGAGCTCTGGGGTGACCTCAAATCGGCCGACCCGCTGGGGTTCGATGGCTATCCGAAGCGGATCGACGCCGCCATCGCCAAAGCGGGCCCGGCGGACGCCTTCTACTCGGGACACGGCCAGCTCGAGGGGAGCCCCTTCCACCTCGGCGTCATGAATTTCGCCTTCCTCGGCGGTTCGATGGGGTCGGTGGTCGGGGAAAAGATCGCCCGGCTGGCGCGGCGCTCGGCCGAGAAGCGGATCCCGCTGGTGCTCGTCACCGCCTCGGGGGGCGCCCGGATGCACGAGGGGGTGCTCTCGCTGATGCAGATGGCGAAGACCAGCGCGATGCTGGCGCAGCTCCACCGGATGTCCATCCCGTATGTCGCGATCCTCACCAACCCCACCACGGGGGGCGTCTCGGCCTCGTTCGCGATGCAGGGAGACGTGATCCTGGCGGAGCCGGGAGCGCTCATCGGGTTCGCCGGACAGCGAGTGATCAAGCAGACCATCGGACAAGACCTGCCGGTGGGGTTCCAGAGCGCGGAATTCCTGCTGGAGCACGGTCAAGTGGACGACGTGGTGCCGCGCGGGGCCATGCGCGAGACGACCGCGCGCCTGCTGCGCCACATGCAGGGCCACGCCACGAGCGACCGTGTGACGGCATAGTGGGCCGGTGGGCCAGTGGGCAAGGACCAGTGCGGAGATCGCGCTGGTCCTTTTTCGTTGGGCCGCGGGGTCCGCTCGGAGGTGAGGACTATAGCGCGCGAACCCATGATGGACCGAACCCACGAGGTTCCGTGCAACCGGTCAATGATCTTGTGGTCACCGGGCGGGACTTCGGTGGGGGACCACAAAGTTCCTCTCCAATGTTCCTGTTCCGCAGTTGTCCTGGCTTGTTTCTGCCGTGACGCCGGATCCCGGCTCGGAACATCGTGGGTTCGGTCCATCATGGGTTCGCGCGCCCGACGGGCTTTCACGTGATCCGCCACAGGTTCGCACGCCCGGCGGGCCTTCACGTGCTCCACTCCCTCGCCCGACCGGCCCGGCATGGATAGCTTCCGGCTGGCCTTCTCTTCCCTCGATCATCGCCTTGGATCGGTCCCATGCTGACCCGAACTCTGCTCGCGCTTTCCCTCGTGGCCCCCGCGCTGCTGAGCGCCCAGGCCGGCCGCGCGACCGCCGTCACGCTCCAGTCAGGCCCGATGGTCGGCGCATCGGAGATGCGCGAGGTGAAGCTCTGGGCCCAGACCACGGCCGCGGCCCGGGTGCGCATCGTCTACTGGGACAGCGCGACCCCCGGCGTTCGGCGCACCACGGCCGAGGTCGTCACTCGGCGCGATTCGGCCTACGTCGCCCACCTCGTGGCCGATCAGGTGGAGCCCGGTCGGATCTACGGGTATGCGGTGCAGGTGAACGGGCGCACGGTACCGCGGCCGTATCCCCTCAAGTTCCGGACGCCGCCCAACTGGATATACCGTGGGGACCCGCCGAACTTCACCCTCCTCCTCGGCAGTTGCTTCTACGTGCGGGAGGCGGGGACCGATCGCTCCAACTCGACCTACGGCGATACCACCGGCATCGTCACCGCGATGGCGGCCCGCCATGCCGAGGCGATGCTCTGGCTGGGGGATAACACCTACCTGCGCGAGGTGGACTGGAACAGCTGGACGGGGATCACCCGTCGCTGGACTCACACCCGGTCGCTCCCGGCGCTGCAACCGCTCCTGGGCGCCACCGCCCACTACGCCATCTGGGACGACCACGACTTCGGCCCGAACGACTCCGACCGTGGCGTGTGGAACAAGGCGATGACCCGCGCCGGGTTCGGCCTCTTCTGGGCCAATCCGGGCGAGGGGATCCCGGAATTGGGCGGGGCGATCACTACGCAATTCAGCTGGGGCGACGTCGACGTGTTCATGCTCGACGACCGATGGTTCCGGGCCCCGAACCGACGAAAGACGGGCTCCCGACCCTACTTCGGAGATGCCCAGATCCAGTGGTTCATCGACGCGCTGGCGTCGAGTCGAGCCACCTTCAAGCTCGTGGCGGTGGGTGGCCAGGTGCTCAATCCCGCTGCGCTCTGGGAGAATTACGCGACCTATCCGGAGGAACGGCAGCGCTTCCTCGACCTCATCGCCGCGGAAAAGATCCCCGGCGTCATTTTCCTCTCGGGGGACCGACACCACACCGAGCTCACGCGGCTCGACCGTTCGGGACTTTATCCCTTGTACGATCTCACGATCTCCCCCCTCTCCGCCGGGATGAGCCCACCAGCGAGCTATGAGGTGAACAGCGGCCGGGTGGAGGGGACGCTCGTGAATGCCCTCAACTTCGGGGCGCTCGAGTTCTCCGGTCCCCGGGCGGCGCGTGTGATGACGATCCGGGTCTTCGATACCAACGGCAAGGAGTTGTGGAACCGGGCGATCAGGGCGGCGGAGCTGCAACAGGGGACCGCGGCGGCACCAGAGTAGGACACCTCAACCCCACCCCCCACTCCGTTCAGTGGGAGAGGGTGTGGGTGAGGGTGCGGGAGAGGGGGGACTCAAAGGCCCGAGACCGGGAGCAACCAGTGGATGGGGTACCGGTAGAAGACGGGCTCCGCCACCGCGCCTGCGGCGTCGGCAACGAGCGAGCGCTTGAGGTCGACCGGCATGGCGCGATCGATGGCGCGGGCGAGGCGGCGGAAGGCGGTGAGCTTGGTCTTGAGCCGTCCGATCCGGACCTCGTCGCAGGCGCCGAAGAGCACCCACCAATGCCGGCCATCTTCTTCCCGTTCGAGCAGGTCGACGGGGAAGAGATTGCAGATGAGGGGCCGGTCGAGGTAGGCCGAGCATTGGAAGGTGTTCGGCTCGTAGAAGGGGCACTTGCACCCTACCCGATTCAGCCGGGTGGCCGCGCCCTCACCATAGGTGCGGAGGGCGAGCCGATCGGCGCCGGCCTGCTCCCGGGGGGTCAGGTAGACGAGGCTCCGTTCGCACTTTTCACAGGTGGGGCAGTGGGAGTAGTTCGTCATCAGCTCATCGTAACCGGGGAGCGTCTTGAGCGTGGTGACGAACGGGTCAGGAAGCGCGCGCAGGCGAGTCATGCGGCTAATTTAACAGCAACTACCGCGCGCGAACCCATGATGGACCGAACTTATGAGGCCCCGATCCCACCAGCGTGCAGCTCGGCGTAGCCTGGTGCCGCAGGAACAGGAACCCTGGATTCCCAGGAACCCTGGAGAAATGACCATGTGGTCCCACCACGGAGCTCCGCCCGGAGACCACACAATTGTTGTTCCTGGGTTCCAGGGCATCTTGGGTTCCTGTTCCCGATGGTCTCGATACTGGTACGACCTCGACCAGCGCGCGGAACATCATGGGTTCGCGCGCTGCAGTTCCCCAGTCACTGCACTGAGCTGAATGAACTACGCCGAAGCCCTCGCGTTCCTCTTCCCCCGCGTCACGACCATCAAGTTCGGCCTCGACACCACCCGTGAGTTGCTGGTGGGGATCGGGGCGCCGCACCGCGTCATCCCCACGATCCACATCGGTGGTACCAACGGGAAGGGGAGCGTCGCGACGCTGGTGGCCGAGGCGATGCAGGAGGCGGGGTGGCGGGTAGGGTTGTACACCTCCCCGCACCTCGTGTCGTTCCGCGAGCGGATCCGGGTCGATGGGGTCCCGATCACGCCCGAGGCGGTGGCGGCGTGGACCACGCGGCTCCGGAGCGAGATCGAGGCGAAGCAGGCGACCTTCTTCGAAGCCAGCACCGTGATCGCATTCGCCGATTTCGTGGCGCGCGGCGCCGAGATCGCCGTGATCGAGGTGGGGCTTGGCGGTCGGCTCGACAGCACCAACGTGGTCACGCCGCTGGTGAGCGCTGTGACAAAGGTCGCGATGGACCACACCAAGTACCTCGGCGACACCCTGGAGCTGATCGCCCGGGAGAAGGCGGGGATCGCGAAGCAAGGGGTGCCGTTCGTGATCGGCGAGATGGAACCGGGGTTGGTGGAGGTGCTGCGACGTGAGGCGGAGGGGCGGCCTGTCCTGAGCGCCAGCGAAGGAATGGGCGGACGGGCGGACATCCGGATCGTGCCACCCGAGGTGCGGTGGAAGGGACCGCTGGCGCTCGCCGGGCCGCATCAGCGCCGGAACGCGGCGGTGGCGAAGGCGGTGCTCGATGCGCTGCCGGCCAAGTGGCGCCCCGACGAGGCCGCGATCGCCCGGGGCTTCGTCCGGGCCAGGGTGCCGGGACGCTTCGATCGCCGGGGCAAGTGGCTCTTCGATGTGGCGCACAACCCCGATGGGATGCGGGCGCTGGTGACCGCGCTCGACGCCAGCGACCTCCCTCGCCCGATCCACGCGCTCGTATCCATCCTGGGAGACAAGGAGTGGGCGCCGATGCTGGTCGAACTCGACCGCGGGATCGACAAGGGGGTCCTGACCATCGCTCCGACCGCCGAAGGGCGGGGGTGGACCACCGAATGGCTCCAGGAATGGCTGAAAGGCCCGTCACGCCCGACTGCGCACGCGGAGTGGCACCTGGCGTCTGAGTTCCGGCGGGCGCTGTCGCAGGTGCAGGAGGGGGCGGGGACCGTCCTCGTGACCGGGTCGTTCCACACGGTCGGAGATGTGATGCGGGAACTTGGGATGGCAGAGGTGGTTGACCAGTAGGGGCGGGGCATGCCCCACCCCCACCGCGGACCCTATTCCGCGATCGCGGTCCGATACCCGAGGTAGATCAGCACCAGCCCGATCAGCTCGGTCACATACAGTACCTCCATGTGCCCGAACCGGGTGAATGTCCCGCCGATCCCCGGGAGCAGCCCGCCGACCGCGATATAGACGTTCGCCAGCATGCGCTGCTCCATCCCGGGGCGGCGCGCGTAGCGCCAGGCCGAGACGACCGCTCCGCCGACGAGCAGGAGGAAGGCGTAGATGTTTATGAAGGGCGTGAAGGCGCGGACCCACTGCCACTCGAGCGCCTTCCCGGACAGCCGGTAGGTCTCGACCTGGGTGAAATCGATCGGGCTGAGGAGCACCGCCGTGGCGGCAATGGCCACCATGGTGAGCAGTGCCACCGTCAGGCGGTCCGCGATCCGCTTGGGGAAGAGCAGGTACGCGGTCCCCTGCGCGAGCGGCGCCCCTCCGAGGAGCGCCCCGCTGATGTACCAGGCGCGGAAGATCGGTTCGTGCCATCCGAGCAGGGTGGTGAGCGACTCGGTGAACGTCCCCACTCCGTAGAGCGCCACCCCGAGCCCCCACCAGAAGAGGTGGGGAGCGGGGCGGTGCGCTCCCCAGCGCCGGAAGAGCTGGGGAGCGAAGAAGATCGTGAAGCAGGTGGTGATGATCGGAATGAAATGCACCGCCGAACGCATCAGAACTCCGATGTCCACCCGAATCGCACCTGCCGGCCGGGGGCGGGACGGAAGAAGCCGGCGTTCCCGGTCTCCGCGTAGAGCACGTTCCCCACGTTCTCGACCGACACGGCGATGGTGTGACGGATCCGGTCGGTGTCGAAGAGCTTGAGTCCGGCGTCGATCCCCACTGTAGTGAAGCCGGGGAACTCGGTCCCGACCGGGCTCGTGCCGAGGGCCACCTGATCGCTGGCCCCCTCATGACGGACCCGCACCGTGTTCCACAGATGCCCGGCGGGATGATCGTACCGGAGGGCGGCGGTCACCTTGTTGGCGTAGCTCTTTCCCACGGGCGTGAGGGGCTCGTCGGCGTTCTCCTGGTGGAGCCAGGTGTAGCTCGCCGACGCGGTGAAGACTTCGAGCAGGCGGGTGCGGCCGCTCGCTTCGACGCCCCAGCTGCTGAGCTTGTCGATGTTGACGTTCTGGTACTCGGGGAAGCCGCTCACCGAGTCGCCGGTGGCGACGATCCGGATCCCGTCGCTGATGGCGTTCCGGAAGCCGAAGACCTCGAATGCCATCGCGCCGCGCCGCACCCGCACGCCGAGGTCGGTGCTGAGGCTCGTTTCCGGGGTGAGGTCGGGGTTGCGGCTCTGGTACCCGGAGCCCTCGGGGGTGACACCGTTGAAGAAGCGCTCGACCAGGTTGGGGCTCCGGAAACCGCGCCCGACCGTGCCGATGATCGTGATCTCGTCGGTGAGGGCATAGAGCGCGTTGAACGCCCCCGCCACCGCCCGATCGGTGCTCGACACCGGCGCATCCGGGAGGTTCGGCGTGACGCGGGTCTCGGCCTTGTTGTCCTGGTACCGCGCCCCCACGATCACGTTGAGCTTCGAGGTGACGGTCACCGCCCCCTGGGCGAAGATGCCGAGCGCGCGATAGGTGGCGTTCGGAAGGTTCGGTGTACTGTCGATCTGGGTCATCGGGGGGCCGAAGCCGGTGATGACCGTGGTGTCGTTGTCGGTGTTGGTGGTGCGGTCGCGGAAAAGGTCGGCGCCGTAGGTCAGCAGGGTGCGGGTGCCGAGGAGCTTGGCGGCCTCGACTCGCCCGCCAATGGAACCGACGTCGGTGTAGTTCCGGGTGTGGAAGTCACCCTGGGCGCTGGGGCCGAACGGCACGGTGATGTTCTGGTGCAGCTGCCGCTCATTGCCCTGGGTGTAGACGCTCGCGTCCACACGGTCGAAGAGGGCGAAGCCGAGGTTCCGACCGAGGTAACCCAACGTGCCGCGCATGACGCGCTGGCGCGGGTAGAGGATCTCGATCCGCGCGCCACCGCCGATGGCGGCGGGGTCGACGAATCCGAAACCGGCGTCGTCGGCAGCGTAGGACGATCCCTTGAGGAGGAAGCGGTGGTCGGGGCTCAACTCGTACCCGAACGCTCCGGAGAGATTCCGGTCCGAGACCCCGGTGCGGAGGACCTTCTCCTTGGAGTCGAGGGTCACGTCGCCGAAAGTGCCGGCGGGGGCATCGTAGGCGTCCGCCGTACGCGAGGTGCCATCGAGGCGAAAGGTGGCCCGACCGAGGCGCCCGTAGGTGGAGGCGCCGGGGCGGGACTCGCCGCTGTTGCCGCTGTGGGTGTACCGGAGGGCGCCGTGGATGGTCCCGGGGGAGAGGTCCCAGGGAAGTCCCGCGCCGATCATGTTCACCACGCCGCCGATGGCGTCGGAGCCATAGAGCACCGAGCTCGGACCGCGCACCACCTCGATCCGATCGAGGGAATTGGGGTCGGTCAGGGCGGCGAGTTCGCCGAAGTCCTGCTGGCGGCGGCTGTTGTTGAGCCGGAGGCCATCCTCGAGGAGGAGGATCCGCTGGCCCCGCTCACCGCGGATGACCGGGCGTTCCTGATTCGGGCCGACGCCGGTGAAATCGACCCCCGGGAGATCGCCGAGCATCTGGATCGGGGAGGTGTTGGGCCGGGCGCGGAGCTCGGTGCTGTCGATCAGGTTCACCGCCTGAGGCACCCGAGCGAGGGTGAGTGGTGAGCGGGTGGCGGTGATGATCAGAGGCTGCAGAGTGATGCGGTGTCCGGCCGAATCGGTCCTGACGATC
>JBDSIR010000017.1:0-43210 GCA_039917855.1 Gemmatimonadales bacterium
TGCCGCCGTCGCCGCTGCAGGTGAGGGGAGTGGAGGCCTCGCCCTATTTCGTGAGCAACCGCCGGTCGAACTGGAACGGCTCCTCCCCCATCAGACGTACGTTGCCGAATTCAGCGTGGCGCGGGTCGAGGAGGACGTTCCATTCCACCGGCACGATGGCCGAAGGGACCGCCAACGCGAGCGAGTGGTTGCCGGCGAGCCAGGAGTCACCGAGGGCGGCGCACTGGGGCGGAGCGGGGAGGGAACGCCAATTGGTGGGGAGTCGTGTCGGGTCGAGCGGGGCGACTGCGAAGTCGGGCAGTTCGAGCGTCATGGCGACCAGGTCCGCGGGGGCGAACGCGGGGTCGAGGTGCACCAGATACTCGAGGGCGGCCAGGGAGAGGGTGCGGGAGGTATAGATGAGGCCGTGGCCCGGGGAGTTCCACCGCCCCCCGTAGAGACGAGCCCCCTCACCATCGAGCGCTCGATGCGCACTCCGGCAGAGTCGGTACAGCCGCATCGGCGTCAGCTGTAGACGCCGTGTTCGATCCGGCCGAGCACCTGGTCGACCGCGAGGGTACCGGCGTCGCTGTCGAGGAGGGAGAGTGGAGAACGGCCCCCGAGCGCGCGATTCGGTGTCACCAGCCACGGTCCCGCCCGCTCGGGGAGACCCAGCGCCGACTCGGCGCGGACCAGCATCCGTGCCAGCCGGGCCAGCCGGTCGGATTCCTCGGCCGAGAGCCGGGTGCCGCGGGAGCGCTTGCGCTGGAGGGTGCGGGCGCTTCCCACCACCCGAAACACCTCGGTCTGGCGGGAGACGAACTTCGAGAACTCCGCCAGGAGATGGTCGAGCGCTTTGGCCGGGAGTCCTGCGCGGACCACTTCGGCCAGTTCGATCTCGGTGCCGACCTCCCGGCGGAGAATGCGGCGACCTCCGAGCTTGGCGGCAACGGCACTGGTCATCGAGTCCTCAGTGTCATATGGCACATTCAAAATAGCCATATGGCGGCTATGCGGCAAGTGCCTGTCACGCCTCCCTTATTTCCTGCCGCCGCACCTTGCCATCCACCCTAGCGCCAGCGAACATCGACTGATGCCACAGGTCACTGCGTGAGGCCCGACGGCCAGGGGGTCCTCTTCTCCCCCAAGGATCTCCTGGTCTACGCGGAGGGGGATTTCGCGGCGTGGATGGAGCGCGCCAAGTTCGAAGGGGTCACCGACCTCGCCCCCGACGCCGAGGATGAAGAGCTCAAGCTCCTGATCACACAGGGGACCGCCCACGAAGAGGCGGTCCTCGCTCTTGAGCGTGCCAGCGGACGCGGGATCGTTGAACTCAAGGGGAGCGGCGAGGGCGACGCCACCGCGAGCACGATCGTGGCGCTCCGCGAAGGGAAAGCGACGATCTACCAGGCCTGCCTCCGTCGCGACAACATCCGCGGCTACTCCGACTTCCTCCGTCGAGTCGATCGCCCCTCGGGACTCGGCGCCCACAGCTACGAGCCCTGGGACACCAAACTTGCCAAGACAGTCCGTCCCTACCACGTGATCCAGCTCTGCGCCTATTGCGATGCGCTCGAGGAGATGCAAGGGGTCCTTCCGGAGCGCTTCGGCTTCATCCTGGGTGACGGCCGAGAGGAATCATTCCGGACGCTGGACTATCTCCACTACTACCGCGCGCTCAGAGATCGTTTTCTGGTCTTTGAGGCGGCGTGGACGAAAGCCGCGCGCCCCGACCCGGCGCTCGACCGGAGCTGGGGACGGTGGACGACCGCGGCCGAAGGGATCCTCGAGGCACGTGACCACTTGAGCCGGGTCGCCGGGGTCAGTCGCTCCCAGATCCAACGCCTCGAAAGTGCCGGGATCACGACGATGACCGCCCTCGCCAGTGCCCCTGCCCGTCCGATCACAATCGACAAGATGGTCTACGCCAAGCTCACCCGTCAGGCGCGTCTGCAACTCGGCTCGGTCGGCCGCGACACTCCGCTCTTCGAGATCCCGAACCCCCAAGTCGACGCCAAACCAGCCGGGCTGCAGTTGTTGCCGCCCCCGTCAAAGGGAGATGTCTATTTCGATATGGAGGGGTTCCCCCACGTCGAGGGCGGACTTGAGTACCTCTTCGGCGCTGCAGTGGGGACCGGGAAGAAGTGGGAGTTCCACGATTGGTGGGCCCACGACACCGCGGCCGAGCGGGTCGCCTTCGAGCGGTTCATCGATTGGGTCGTGGCGCGCCGAGCGAAGGACCAGGCGATGCACGTCTATCACTACGCCGCGTACGAGACCACCGCGCTCAAACGGCTGATGGGAAAGTTTGGCACCCGGGAGCAGGAGGTCGACGACCTGTTGCGGGGACAGGTGTTCGTCGATCTCTACGCGGTCGTGCGCCAAGGCGTCGCGGTCGGGACGCCGAGCTATTCGCTCAAGGATGTGGAGCACCTCTATCGCCCCAGGAGGGCGGGGGAGGTGACGACGGCGGGTGGTTCCGTCATCGCGTACGACCACTGGCGGGAGAGCGGGGAATCAGAGGATTGGAAGCGATCGCCCAAGCTCAAAGCGATCCGCGACTACAACGAGGATGATTGCGTCTCGACGGGGCAATTGACTGAGTGGCTCCGGGCTCGGCAGGTCGAGCACCAGATCGCCTACGTCCCACCTGAGGCGCGGGAGCCGGAGAATGGGGAAGAAGAAAAGGGAGAACACCCGACCGACCAACTGATCCACGAGCTCGAGGCGCGGGGAGGAGATGGATCGTCGGAGCGGCTCCTCGCGGGTCTCCTCAACTACCACCGTCGGGAGGCGAAACCGACCTGGTGGCAGCTCTTCAATTGGCAGTCGATGACCGATGAAGAGCTGATCGAGGAGAGCGACCCGCTGGGATTCCTTACCCGCACCGACACGCCGTCGAAGCAGATCAAGAGATCGACGGCGTGGGAATTCACGTTCCCGTCCCAGGAGTTCGCGATCGAGGCGGGGAAATCGGTGCGGGTGTCTGCCGACCTCGCCGCCATCACGGTCGAAGAACTCGACGCTGCTTCGGGGAGAGTCTGGCTGAAGCGAGGGTCGGCGTCTGGGGAGCCGGGTCAGGTGTTGAGCATCCTCCCCTACGACCTCATTTCGACCGCGAAGATCGAGGAGTCGCTCCAGCGATATGCCCGGTCGGTGATCGCTGAGGGGTGGCCCGCCACCGGTGTGAGCTCGCTACTTCACAAGCAAGCGCCCAAGGCCGCGGAGGGGGGATCGGTGCGCGCGGAGGGAGAGGAGATCGTCGCCGCAGCGACCCGGGTGGCGAGAGGATTGAACGGTGAGGTGCTCTGTCTCCAAGGCCCCCCCGGTGCCGGGAAGACCTACACTGCCGCGCACCTGATCGCTGCGCTCCTGGCCGACGGGAAGCGGGTCGGGGTGACCGGACAGGCGCACAAGGTGATCGACAAAGTGCTGATCGATACCGCGGTGGTGCTGCAGAAGGCAGGACACTCGGCCCCGATCCTGAAGTTCGGTGGAGAGCCGAAGGAGGGGGAGGTCGTTCCGTTCCAGCGGGCGTCCGACAAGGTGGTGACGTCGACCCTGGCCACCAAGGGAGCCTGTTTGATCGGAGGGACTGCCTGGTTCTTCTCGCGCGAGGACCTCGCCGGCGTCTTCGACGTCCTCGTCGTCGACGAGGCGGGGCAGTATCCTCTCGCGAACGCCGTCGCGGCAGGGCAGGCCGCTCGATCCCTTATCCTGGTCGGCGACCAGATGCAGTTGGCGCAGCCTCGCAAGGGGACCCATCCGGGATCGAGCGGCAGCTCGGCGCTGGAGTACTACCTCGACGGCCATCAGACCGTGCCTCCCTCGCTTGGGATCTTGCTTGACCGGACCTGGCGCCTGCACCCGGAGATCTGCGGATTCATCTCCGACGCGTTCTATGAAGGGCGCCTCCAAGGGGTCGCGGGGTTGGATGCCCAGCGGCTGGGGCCAGCGAAGCCCGGTGCCACGGTATCGGCCACCTGCGGGATCGCGCTGGTCGATGTTCCCCATGTCGGGAATGCCTCCTGGTCGGCGGAGGAGATCGCCGCCATCAAGGAACTGACCCGGGAACTGGTCGGAAGAGAGTGGACCGACAGCAAGAATGTCCGGAAAACACTCACCCCGCCGGATATTCTTGTCGTCGCCCCCTTCAATGATCAGGTGGGGCGGCTCGAGGCGGCGCTCGGTCCCGATTTCCGGGTTGGAACGGTAGATCGCTTTCAGGGCCAGGAGGCGCCGGTGGTGATCGTTTCGCTGACGAGCTCCACCCTCGAGGACGCGCCACGTGGGGCGGAATTCCTCCTGAGTCCCAACCGCATTAACGTCGCCATCTCCCGCGCCAAGTGTCTCGCAATCGTGGTCGGCTCACCTGCGCTCGAGCGGGTTCGACCGACCACGGTGAAACAGATGGCCCTCGTGAACCGCCTCAGCTGGCTCCGCGCCCTGCCGTGACAAGCACCAAGCTCCAGCGCTGGATCGACCTCGTCGCCGCCCTCCTCGGTCGCCACACGGCGGTGACCCTCGAAGAGCTCACTCGCCTCGTCCCCGCCTACAACAAGGGCCAGACACTCCCCGCCCTCCGCCGGATGTTCGAGCGCGACAAGGACGCCCTCCGCGCCCTCGGCATCCCGTTCGAGACGATCGAGCGGGACGACCTCCTCGCCTACCGCGTCCAGTCGACCCATTTCTACCTCCCCTACCTCGCCACCGTCATCGATGGAAAGGTCCGGAAGCCCAAGCTCGTCGATAAGGACGGGTACCGCGCCCTCTCCGTCCTCCAGTTCCTGCCCGATGAGGTCGAAGCGCTCCGCACCGCGATTGCGCGGGTGCGCGCCCTCGGCCAGCCGGAGCTGGCCGCCGATGTCGACCGCGCCTCGCGCAAGATGGCACTCGACCTCGAAGCGCTCGCCCGCGATGATGCGGCGACGTCGGCCGTCCACCGGGACCGGAGCGACTCCACCGCGTTCAACATCCTGATGGATGCACTGTCCCATCGGCAGCGGGTCACTTTCACCTATTACGCCATCGGCGGAGACCGGAGCTCGGAGCGGACGGTGCGCCCCTACGGGCTCTTCTTCCTCAACGCCCATTGGTACCTGGCCGCCGCCGAGGAGGGAGAGCCGGTGGGACCGGTCAAGAACTTCCGGGTCTCCCGCATCTCGGCCCCCCGCGTGCACGGGACCTCCCGCGCCAAGGCACAGTTCGAGATCCCCGCGTCCTTCGTCCTCGGTGCACATGCCCGGGACTGGAGACCGTGGGAGCTGGGGGACACCGAGGCCATCGAGGTGGAGGTGGAGTTCAAGGTCACCGATGGCGTCGCGGCCGCAGGTGCGCGGCTCGGGGAGGAGATCCCGAAACGGCCGGGGCATCGGCGGTTCCGGGTCCGCAGGCTCGATCCCTTCGTGCGCTGGCTCCTCTCCTTCGCTGGTGCGGCGCGGCCGATCGCACCGGTGGCCCTGGTCGAGGCGTATCGCGCCGAGGTGCGGGTTACTGCGGCGCTCTATCGGGAGGTGGCCGGTGGCTGATGTCGCCCTCCAGCAGTTCCAGCGGTTGCTGCGGATCATCCCCGTCCTGGCCGATGGGGAGGTGCACTCCTATGCCGATATCGCCAAGCGGGTTGGAGTGTCGGTGCAGACCGTGATCGGCGACCTGCGCGCGGTAGCGGAGCGTTACGACACGCCGGGGGGATTCGTCGAATCGCTCCAGATCTACCTCGGTGTGAAGGAGGCCTCGATGGTGGCGGGGCCGTTCCGCAGGCCGATGCGCCTGACCGGTCGGGAGCTGGCCGCGCTCGAACTCGGGCTCGCCTTCCTGCGGGTGGAGACGCCGCCGGAGGAGCGTCCCGCGATCGACCGGGCCCGAGAACGGATCCGCGGGGTGATCTTGAAGTTGCCGGCGGGGGACGGATTGGTACCCACTGCGGCGGAACCGGGCCCTGAGGTGGATCTGCGGCGGCTGGCCGATCTCCGAAAGGCCGTGGCGGAACAGCGGACCACGCGGATCGTGTATCAGGGGAGCGGGAAGCGCGCACCCGATGAGCGCACCGTCTGTCCCTACGCCGTGCTGCACAATGCCGGAATGTGGTACCTGGTGGCGCATTGCAAGGAGGCGAGCGGGCTTCGGATCTTCCGGCTCGACCGGATCACCTCGCACAAGCTGACGGCGAGCCAATTCAAGGTGCCGGCGGCTTTTTCACTCGATGGCGTGCTGCGCGACGGTCGCGTGTTCATGGCCAAGGACGCGGTCACCGCGCGGATCAGGTATTCGCCCAAGATCGCGCGCTGGATCGCGGAGCGGGAAGGGAAGTCTGTCGCGAAGGATGGATCGCTCACCCTGGAGCATCCGATGGCCGATCCGGCGTGGGCGGTGCGCCACGTCTTGCAGTACGGGGCTGATGCGGAAGTGCTGGAGCCGGAGACGTTGCGGCGAGCGGTGCGGGAGCGGTTGCAGGAAATGGCGGGGTAGGATGGAGGCCATCCTCGAAGCCCGACAGGTCGACATCACCACCCTGGCCGTCGATGCCATCGTGAATGCCGCCAATGACGAGCTGGCGCCGGGCGGTGGCGTGTGCGGGGCCATCCACTACGCGGCTGGGCTCGAATTGACCGAGGCGTACACCGCCCGGCCGTACTGCGATCGCGCGTGTGGGCCGCGCGTCTCGCGCGGCTTTCTTTCTTAGGCCACCAGTGTGGGACGGGCCTCCGGCCCGTCGTTGCGCGTATCGTTGCAATGCGGGAGGCGGGCGCAGAGCGCCCGCCCTATATCGATCGCGTCAGGGCAAGATCCACGGATAGTCTTCGATCCCCGGCCAGCGCCGCTCTGGATTCGCGTGGATGTATTCGGCACAGATCTCAATGTTCCCGGGCTGCTGGATCCAGCGCTGGTAGTACTCAGGCTGCCAGAGCGGAGCGGTTCTGCCGAACTGCTTCACCAGCGCATGGGACGAGGCGGCCTTCCAGGCCCTGAGTAGTCGGGACGATGTCGCAGCGTTGCCAGGCGTGACCAAGGCATGGACGTGGTCGTCCATCACGGCGGCTGCGTGAAATAGGCACCCGAACTCCTGCCCTCGCCGCATCACCTCGAGCACCACGGTACGTTCACCCGGGGTGAGAGGCGATTGAGTGCGGGCCAAGCGCCATGTGATATGGCACGTCCTGCCCGCGTTCTCCGTGTGCCGGATATGATGTCGAGAATGCTGCTTGTGCATTCCTGAATGTCGCAACGGGGCGCGGTCCGCCCGTCATCATCCCGGCGCAAGCCGGCTCTTGAAAACGCGAGCCGCTATAGGGCGGGCGCTCTGCGCCCGCCGTTGCACGTATCCTTGCAATGCGAGAGGCGGCCGCAGAGCGGCCGTCCTATCTCGCTTGTTACGCGAGGCGGCCGCAGAGCGCCCGCCCTATTACCCCTACGACCCCCCTACCTCGAACCCCTCCCGTTCGGCGATCGCACTCAGGCGTCGATCGAAGCTCAGGAATGCCGGACGCCCGGACGACCCCTCGCCAGCGATATGGCACGCCGCCAGTTGCAGCGCATCCGCCGCGCGGAGTGGATGAATGCGGAGAAGGCGTTCGGCGTGGCGCCGGAGGTCCTCGCTCGGCCCGATCGTGCTCCAGCGCGCCGCCAACAGCTGCAAGCGCTCGGCCCCGGCCTTGAAAGTCGCGCCATCCATCCGGCCCTCGCGTTCCAGGCGACAGAGCGCCCCCCAACACTCGAGGCGGGTCCCCCACCACGTCACGACGTGGTCCTCCTCAGCCAGCAGCGCGCTCGCCCGCGGACTCTCCTCCTGCTCCACGATCAGCGGCACCAGGACAGAGCTGTCCCAGTAGCGCATCAGACCCGGTCCTCGCGATCCTCGATGATCATTTCCACCGCGCTTTTCATTCCCGGCCGCACTTTGGGAGGAGGCGTCTCGAGCAGGGCACGATAGTCCGGCTCGCGCTCCGGAAGGGTCAGGAGACCCTTCTGCGCCGCCTCGATCATCCACGGCGCGACCCCCTTGGTCCGCCGAGGCGGCACCAACTCGGCCACCGGCACCCCGCGGTCGGTGATGACGACGGTCTTGCCGGCCCGCACCTCGCGGAGCAGGGCGGAGAGGTTGTTCTTGGCGGAAGTGATAGGCTCGGTGCGCATTTCAGTAATCTAGCTAGATAGGCTAGTTATTTCAAGCTAGATAGGGCTTAGCCTCCTTGCCTTGGATCTGTTATGGTCATATCTTTGTGACCATAAGGAGGCCCTATGGCCAAGACGATCCCGGCAGGCGAGTTCAAGGCGAAGTGTCTCAAGTTGATGGACCAGGTGGCTCGGACCGGGGAGCCATTGATCATCACCAAGCGGGGGAAGCCGGTGGCCCAGATCATCCCGGTGCGGGCGGGTCCGGAGCCGTTCGTGGGGCGGATGAAAGGTGCGATCACCTACCAAGGAGACCTCATCTCGCCTATCAACGTGGTCTGGAATGCCACCAAGGATTGAGCGTCCCCTGCTCCTCGACACGCACGTCTGGATCTGGCTGACCGAAGGCCAGGTCGACCGCGTGGGGAGCGCGATCCCTGCCGCGGTGGAGCGGGCGGCCGCCGAGGATCGGCTCCTCCTCTCCGCGATCTCGTGGTGGGAGTTGGGGATGTTGCTGGAGCGGGATCGGATCCGCCTGGCCAAGGATCTGTTGGACTGGATCTCTGCCACGCGCCGGACCCCGGGGGTGCGCGTGGAGCCGGTGACACCGAGCATCGGGCTGGATGCCGCCCGTCTTCCTGATCTCGAGACCGGCGACCCCGCCGATCGGATCCTCGCCGCGACCGCACGCGAGCTGGACGCGGTCCTGGTCACTTGTGACGCCGAGTTGATCGCGTACGGTGCCAGCGGGCATCTGCGGGTGCTGGACGCGCGGCCGTAACGGCGGGCCGCGTGCGTGGGGCCGTGCGTGTGGGGCCGCGCGTGTGGGGCCGCGCGTCTCGCGCGGCTCTTTGTCTTGGATCGACATTGTGGGACGGGCCTCCGGCCCGTCGTTGCGCTGATGGATGTGCCAAGTGAAGTGACCGCCCAGAGGGCGGTCCCACAAGGCGGTCCCACAGGGCGGTGTTGAACAAGGAGCGGCTGCGCCGGGGCGCCTGTGAAGGTCCCGCGTAGCGGCTGCGTTGAGTTGGGGTGCTTATAGGGCGGGCGCTCTGCGCCCGCCATCGCACCACGAGTTCCAGGAAAGCAGAAGAGGCTCACCTTTCCGATGAACCTCTTCTGATACCTCCCCGAGCCTAAGCCGCCGTGGAGCGAACCGTGGGCGGGGGTCTGCCTCTTCGAGCGCAGCCGAGCCTAGTTCGGCCGGCGGCTCGGCGCCGGGGTCTCGCGGTGCGTGCTGTCCCGATCATTGCGGTGCTCATCCCGCTCCGCGGCGCGGGCGCGCTCTCCCTGGTCGTTCTCCCGCCCATCCTCACGCTCGGCACTCCGGACCTTTGCCGGCTTCACGTGGCGGGGTCCCTTCCCGTGGAGCCGATGCTCCCTGCGGATCGCGTTCGCCAGCGCCCGGCCGCGGAGCCCGGCGTCGAGCCGTCCCTGCACGAAGGCCCCGAAGTTGTCGGTCGGTCCGTGGACCCGCGCCGCGTCCCGCTCGGCGGTGAGGATATACAGCTGTCTGCCCGGCGTGATGTTGCTCCGCGTCATCGCGTTCAGGAATGACTGCAGCTCGTTCTCGGGGACCCCGGCCGCGCGGATCTCCACCGTCCGGTGCTGCGTCGCCGTCGCGATCCGCAGCCGTTCCTTCTCGGCGTGGCGCGGTGTCCCGACGCTGGGTGTCGCCTGCGCCGAGACGGATACGGCGAGCAGGGAGAGTGCTGTGGCGATCGTATATGCCTTCATGGGTGCCTCTAGGGTCGATGTTGGGTCCGTCAGTTACTGCGTCAGCCGCTTGTAGTCGGCGCTCAGCGTCGAGTCCGCCGCGATGCGCTTCATCATCGCCTCGAACTGCTCGGCCGTCAGGTTCGCCGCCGCCAGGATCGAATCCCCCTTGGCGGGATAGCTCTTCATCGCATTGGAGATGGCTGCCGCGGTGCGGACCGAGGCGTCGACCAGGTCGGTCGCTGCCGCGGCCGCGGCCGCGATGGTGCTGTCGGCCACGGCCTGCGGGGTAGCGGCCGGCTTGCACGCGCCAAGGACCAGGAGTGCCGCGAGGACAACAGGAAGTCGGTTCGTCATGGTCGTCAGTCTCAGTTAGGGGTGGGCTTGGGGCGACCGACATCTTCCTTGTGCTCGAAGCCACGCCCGGGGTTCCCACGCGCGCTCTCGGGCCGCTCCTTGTAGATGGGCCCGTTGTCCCGCCTCAAATGCTCGGCGCGGATCGCCGCGGCCAGCTGACGCCCGCGCAGCCCGGCCGCCAGCCGTCCCTGCACGAAAGCGCCGAAATTATTGGTCGGTCCGTTGGCCCTCGCCGCGTCGCGCTCGGCGGTCAGGATCGCGACCTGCTCGGTGTTGGGAAGCCTCCACCGATCCATCGAATTGAGGAGCGAGCGGACGGTGGTGTCAGGCACCCCCGTCTCGCGGATGGCGGCCGTGAGCCGCGGCAGCTCCAGTGCGGCCGTGATCCGCTGGATCAACGTCTCTTCCACGGTGGTGGCGTTCCCCGTCTGCGCCGAGAGGGGTGCGGCCAGTACGATCAGTGATGCCACTATCCCGTATACCCGCATAAGTGCTCCAGTTCATGTTGAACCTCAAAGGATGCCCGGCGGACACCCCGCAGCAAGGCGGACCCCGATTCCCGATACCGGCTTGCAAACCACCTATCTTTATCCAGTGATTTCGGGGTGTCAGCCCCCGACGCGCCCACCACCCACTCCCCCACCACCTATGACCATGCTCCTCCTCCGCCTCGTCCATATCGTTATCGGGACGTTCTGGGTCGGTTCGGTGATCTTTACGACCTTCTTCCTCTTCCCCTCGCTCCTCGGCAACCCCGCCGCGATGGGGACCGTGATGCAGGGACTCAACCGCCGGAAGCTGATGCAGGTGCTGCCGACCGCGGCGCTCGTGACCATGGTCTCGGGGCTCTGGATGGTCTGGATCACCAGCGGTGGCGACATCGGGGGCTACGTCCAATCCCGAAGCGGCCATAGCTTCGTCACCGCCGGCGGTCTCGCGATCTTCGCCTTCCTCCTGGGCTTCATCTTCGCGCGCCCCGCGGGGATCAAGGCGGGCCAGCTCGGCGCCCAGATGGCCGCCACCACCGATGCCGGCACCCGCACGCAACTGCAGGCGGAAATGACCGCACTCCAGAAGCGGGCCGGCACGATCACGGTCGTCGTGGCCCTCCTCCTGATCATCGCCGCGGCAGGGATGGCGGTGGCGCGGTACATCTAGGTTGCAAGGGGAGAGGGGGCACGCAAGAGGCGATCTACTCCCCCTCTCCCGCAAGGGAGAGGGGGCTGGGGGGTGAGGTTGGAAGGGAGAGAGGGCTGGGGGGTGAGGTGGTAACGCACGAAGGCGCCGGCGGGACAGAACTACTCCACCACGTACGCTTCCATCGCGAAGTATTCCGCCAGGCCGAGCTTGTCGAGCTCCGCCGCGGTGCCCTTGTTGCGCGCCTCCACCCGCTGCCAGAACTCCCGTTCGTCGGGACCGGGGAAGGGGGCGCTGTCCTTCTGTGACTGATGTTTGACGATCCCCGCCTTGTGCTCGCCGGTGGCGAGGATGAGGATCTCGCGCGCCTCGAGGATGGTGGCGACCCCCATCGTGATCGCCTCGCGGGGGACATTCTCCTCGCCGAAGAAGTCGGCGCCCGCATCCTTCCGGGTCACCAGATCGAGGGTCACGACCCGCGTCCGGCTGTCGACCCCCGACCCGGGCTCATTGAAGCCGATATGACCGGTCCGGCCGATGCCGAGGAGCTGGATGTCGATCCCGCCGGATGCCGTGATCAAGGCCTCGTGGCGGCGGCACTCGGCGTCGGCCTCCGCGCGGGGAAGGTCGCCGCGGGGGATGTGGACGTTGGACCGGGAGATGTCGACATGGGAGAAGAGATTCTCCCACATGAAGCGGTGATACGAGTGGATGCTCCCCGGATCCATCGGGGTGTACTCGTCCAGGTTGAACGTCACCACCTTGGCGAAGCTCAGTCCCTCCTCCTGGTGGAGGCGGATCAGCTCGCGGTAGACCCCGATCATCGTGGCGCCGGTGGCGAGACCGAGGACCGCGCGACCCCCCGTGGAGGCGATGACCTCGGCGATCCGGCGCGCGGCACGACGCCCGACATCGTCGTGATCGGCGACGATGCGGGTGGGGATCTTCTCGAGTGGGGACATGGTACAGGTACTATACGGCGGCAGGGGAATTATTGCCGCCGCGGGTCGTCCTCGGGACGGACATAGGTCGTCGAGGTGGGGCCGACCCCCGTCACCTGGAAGAGCGCGCCGTCGGCCCGTGCCATATGGAAGTGCACGGTGTTGGCCGGCAGCCGATACACCGCTCCTGCGTGGAAGTCCTGCAACTGCGTGCTGTCGAAGGTGCTGCCGAGCCCGATGGTCCAGGTCCCGGTCAGGACGGTGTAGATCCGATCCTCGGGATGCGAATGGGGCATCACCTTGAGTCCCGGCACAAAGCGGACACGCGTGGCATACAGCCCCGGGCTGCCCGGACTCCCGGAGAGGATCGCGATCTCGCCACCGGGAGGGAGGTTCGGGTTCTGGGCGAAGTGCACCCCGGCCGGGAGGGGGAACGGCTCCACCGGCGCTGCCGTCCGCGCGCAGGTCGCGAGCGCGAGGAACGCGAACGCGACAAAGGGCCGACGCCCCCGGATGTCCGACATCTAGCCCGTCACCAACCCGGTGTCGAGCGCGAACTTCGTCAGCCCCGCCACGGTGTGGATCCGGAGCTTCCGCATCAGCCCCTCCCGGTGCGTCTCCACGGTGCGGTGGCTGATGCCGAGTTCGGCGCCGATCTCCTTGTTGGTGAGGCCACGGGCGATCCCGGCCAACACCTCCCGTTCCCGCCCCGACAGCATCCCCAGCTTCCCCGCCTGCGACTCACGGTCGATCTCGCCCCGCTTGGCCGCACTCAGCTGCGCCTCCACCGCCGAGGAGTAATAGGACTCTCCACCGTGCACTGCGGTGACGGCCCGCCGCAGGTCGGTCGCGGCGCTGTCCTTCAGCAGATACCCGCTCGCCCCCGCCCGCACCGCCTCCAGCACATACTCGGCGTTGTCGTACATCGAGAGAATGAGGACCCGCGCCTCGGGGACGTGGGTGCGGAGCTCCGCCGCGGTGCGGAGACCGGAGCCCCCGGGCATCGACACATCGAGCACGACGACGTCGGGAGTGGTGGACTGCGCGAGCTTCAATGCCGTGGCGCCGTCTCCCGCCTCGCCGACCACTTCGAAGCCGGGCTGACGCTCGAGCACCGAGCGGATCCCTTCACGCACCACCGCGTGGTCGTCGACCACCAGTACCCTGATCGCTGTGTCTGTGACCACATTGAACTCCTTCTTGGGGCAGTAGTCTTTTCACCACGGAGCGTCGGAGTTACACGGAGAGTCACGGAGAACAACAATTGTTGTGGTCGCTGGAGCGGGGTTCCGCTTGAGACCACAAAGTCATTCCTCCGTGGGTCTCCGTGTAACTCCGACGCTCCGTGGTGAATACAGCCTGCCTACGGCAGTGGTGAGTACAGCCTGCTTACGGCAGCGGAACGGTAACACGCAGCACCGTTCCGCGGGATGCGTTCCGCAGTTCTACGGAGCCGTTCACTGCGTGGATCCGTTCCCGCATCCCCGCGATCCCCATATGGCCTTCGCGTTCCAGCAGAGGAAGGTCCTCGATCGCCATCCCGCGGCCGTCGTCCTCCACTTCCAGCTCGACCGCGTCACCCCGCACCTGGAGTTCCACCCGCACGTGGCTCGCCGCGGCGTGCTGTGCCACGTTCGACAGTCCCTCCTGCAGTGCCCGGAAGAGCGCCAGCTCCGCTTCCTCCGTCAGCTTCGGCAGGAGTGCGGCGATCTTGAGCTCCACCGTCAGCTCGCTCCGGGTGCGGAAGCCTTCCACCAGCGAGCGCAGCGCGGGGACGAGGCCGAGGTCGTCGAGGAGGGAGGGGCGGAGGGCGTCGGTGACGTGGCGGATGCCGCGGATCCCCTCGTCGAGGAGATCCTGCGCCCGCATCAGCCGCGCGCGCTCACCTTCCGCCAGCGATTCCGCCAGGACGCCGAGCTGCATCTTGACCGCACTCAGGACCTGGGCCGTCTCGTCGTGGAGTTCGCGCGAGAGGCGGCGGCGTTCTTCCTCGTGCTGGATGAGCATCCGCTGGGAGAGCCGCTCGATGCCGCCCCGCTGTTCGTCGACCACCAGGAGGAGGATCCCCGCGCCGACGCCGAGGAGGAAGAGGATGTCGAGGTAGTAACCCCAGGGATTCCAGGCGCCGCGGGCGCGGAGCAGGGGATAGTTGAGGTGGTGCAGTCCCCAGAGGAGGAAGGTCGTCGCGAGGACCGTGGCGCCGCTGCCCGGGCTGGTGCCGCTCCGGAGCGCGCGCCGGCGGTGGGTGAAGAACACGATCCCGGTCCAGAGGGTCGCCGCGCTCAGGAAGAGCACCGCAGGCAGTGAGGCCCAGAAGAAGTCGTCGAGCTCGTAGATCGCCACCCACGACCAGAGCGGCGGGAAGAGCGCAAGGCCGATGTGGGTCGCGAGCGAGGGTGGGCGCCCGATCCAGGCGAGGGCGGCGAGGAGGAGGGCGACCGCCGTCCATCCCGTCACTACCTGGTGGAGGTAGAGCCAGTCCCAGTTCCCGGTGGTCAGGAAGGCAAGGATGCAGAGGATCCGGACCACGTAGAGGCCCCACGCCACCGTCCACCACCGGAACACCATCCGGTGATAGCGGGCTGCCAGCCAGCCACAGAGCAGCGCGAGCAGGAGGGTGACGACCCCCTGGAAGATGCCGGCCGCGAGCTCGGTAGCGGTGGGATTGGGGAGGATGGGGTCCATGGTGGAATCTAGGGCGGATGGGCGGATAAGCGGACGGGGGGATAGCTACAACACCGCTGTCATCCCGAGCAGTGCGAGGGATCTAGCAGGCTCCGGCCGACCCGGACACCTTCGGATCGGTCTAGGTCAAGTAGATCCCTCGTTCTTCCTTCGCTGCGCTCAGGACAAGACTCGGGACGGTTCCGATCTTTCGCCACCGACCCACCGACCCACCTACCGTACCTGATGCAGCGCGAACCCATCCACGTGGACATCGAGATTGTGGTTCACCCGGAGTCCCACGATCCCACGGGTGTCGGCCAGGGTCGCGTCCATCGAATGCACCAGCTGACCGTTGATCGTGAAGGTCAGCTTCCCGTCCTTCGACTGGACCTCGATCTTGTTGGTCGCCTTGCCGGCCGCGTCGGCCTTGGTCACCGCGGGCGAGACGGTCCAGTCGACGATGGTAGTGACCGCGGTGCCCGCTCGGCGCTTGATCAGGTAGGCGCCGTCGCCCCGGACCAGGACATAGATGTACGCCCGCTCGACGGTGTCGAGGGCGTTCCCGGCGATGAACATCCCGTACCCTTCGGGATGCGCCGGCGCCTTGGTCTGGGTGAGGGTCGCGAGGGTGTGGAAGGCGCCATCGGCGCGGTCCGCGGCCCGATAGAGGATCACCGCCGGACCGGTGGTGGCGTGCCACCCCGCTCCCATCGACTCGAACTTCGCGCCCGCGAGGGGCTGCCCCCGATCGGTGCGGCCCGACCACCCGGCCGGAAGTCCCGAGCCCTGGACCATATGATCGGGGTCGGCGTTGTGGTCGCGCGCTGTCGGTGTGGCGGGCTGCTGTGCCGCCAGCGGCGCGGCGACGAGAAGCATCAGGGCAAGAGTACGCATTGAATCCTCGTTCTGAGTGTGTTCACCACGGAGCGTCGGAGTTACTCGGAGACTCACGGAGGAATGACTTTGTGGTCTCGAGCGGAGTCCCGCTCCAGCGACCACAATAATTGCTGTTCTCCGTGAGTCTCCGTGTCGCTCCGATCCTCCGTGGTGAATTCGGACGGCCACCCGGACCCTTCGGACGGCCACCCGGACCCCAAGTTGCGGCCCTGCCGTCCCGCGGATAATTTCCTGAAGCTTATACTACGGTACCCCCGTTCAGGAGTTCCGAATGTTCGACCTGACCCCGCCTTCCGGCATCCTCGGCGTCCTCTGGACCATCTTCGCCTTCGTGGGGGCGTTCGGGATCCTGTTCGCGCTGGTCTGGGTCAACGTCCTCATCGGCGGCCTGGTCAACGGGATGTTCATGCTCCTGTCCGGACCGCTGATCGACAAGGTCCTGAAGAACAACCCGGGGCTTGTGGCCTTCCTGGGTCGGCTCGGGCTCAAGGATCTGGTCTGAACGCCTGGACCGAGGGCGGAAGCTGAACGCCGGGTCCCCATCGGGATCCGGCGTTTTTACTGCGGACCACCCTTCACTGCGCTCAGGGCAGTGCGCAGTTCGTGACCGCTAATGCACTGGTGGTGCTCCGCTGCCGGCTTCCTCTTCCGCGTGCTCGATCGCCGTCGTCGCTTTCTTGAATGCGACTTCGTACGCCTGCTTGAGCGAGGTATGCACCTCGCGCAGCGTCCGGAGGCGCGAGAGCCCGCCGCCGGTGCGGCGCGCGGCCTGCTCGAGCTGACCGAGACAGTCGGCCATCCGTGCGAGGCCCAGTCCCATGCACTGGACCTTGCTGCTGCTGCTGATGCGGAGGAGATTGCGGCCGATCTGCTCGTCGACCTTGGGGGCCGACATCTGTTCGATGATCGAACCGAGCGACACGATCTGACGCCCGAACGGCTCCAGGAACTGAAGCTGGGCCTGCTGCCTGGAATTGAGTTTGACGGCCACGGGAACTCCCGGTTGGCGCTTCTTTGCCCTCCCGTTAGTATCGCGGAAGGCGGTGCGTTAGACCAGCCCCGACCGGGTGGCGAGCCAGAGCTTGTGCAGCCGCTCGAAACCATCCTGCAGGATCTCGACCGATTGCGGGGTCGGGACGGCGTTGACGGCGGGGGCCAGCGCCTCACAGATGGCCGGCATTTCGTGCTTCCCCTGTGCCGTCGCCGCCGCATGGATACGCGTGAGCAACTCCCCGACCTGCGTCCGGGTCGCGGCGTCTTCCGGCACCTGCCACAAGAATTCCGCGGCCTCGCGTCCCTGCTGGATCATCTGGCCGAGGGGGTCCATCAGGGGTCCGGGACGCGCCCCTGACTGTGAACGATCGGTCATCCAACCTCCAATGAGCCCCAGAACATACCCCATGCGCACACTCGGCGCTGTGACGAAGGCCGTTCTTTGCTCGGTCGTGATCCCGATCACCCTCGTCGCCCAACAGACCCGCCCCGAACGCACCGGGTGGACCGAGACCTCGGCCTATGCCGAGGTGATCTCGTTCCTCGACTCGCTCCGGCTCCGCGGCGCCGGGATCCAGGTGGGAGAGCTCGGCCGGAGTCCCGAGGGAAAGAGCATTCCCTATGTGCTCGCCTCCCGCCCGCTCCTGATCGACCCCGCGGCCGCGCACCGGAGCGGGAAGCCGGTGGTCTGGATCCAGGCCAACATCCACGCCGGCGAGGTCGAGGGAAAGGAGGCGGTGCAGATGCTCCTCCGCGACCTCACCCTCGGCGCGCTCCGCCCCCTGCTCGACAGCGTGGTGCTCCTCGTCGTCCCTATCTACAACAGCGACGGCAATGACCGTTGGGCCACGGGGGAGGTGAACCGCCCAGGGCAGAACGGACCCGCGGTCGTCGGGATGCGCGCCAACGGCCAGGGGCTCGACCTCAATCGCGATTACGTGAAGAGCGAAGCTCCCGAGACCCGCGGCGCCGAAGCGCTGATGGCGGCCTGGGATCCCGATGTCTTCATCGACCTGCACACCACCAACGGCAGTTATCACGGGTATCAGCTCACCTGGTCACCGGGGCTCAACCCCAACAGTCCGGCGGCCAACGACTGGGTGCGTGACCGGATCCTCCCGGAGGTGCGGACGCGAATGCGCGCACGTCATCGGCAGGAGACCTTCCCGTACGGCAATTTCCGCGACCAGACCCCCGACTCGCTCAAGCTCGGCTGGGAGACGTACGACCCCCGGCCCCGGTTCGGCACCAACTGGAACGGGCTCCGGGGACGGGTCTCGATCCTGAGCGAGGCGTACAGCAACGCCGACCTGCATACCCGCATCGATGTCACCTACAATTTCGTGCGCGAGCTCCTGTCGCTGGTGGTGGAGCGCCGCACCGAATTGCGCGACGTGATCGCCCGTTCCGACCGCTGGCATCCCGACTCGGTCATCACCCGCTCGATCCTGGGGCCCGGGGTGGAGCAGGACGTCATCGTGGAGCTGACCGGACCGGCGGGAGAAGGGGCGGGGATGTATGCGCGGCGGACCCGCACCGGCGTGTTCAAGACCATCCGGATGCCGGTGTTCGATCATTTCGTCGCCGCGCGGAAGGAACCGTTGGTGGAGGGGTATCTCCTGCCGCCCCAGCATTCGGCGATCGTGGCGTTGCTCAGGTTGCAGGGTGTGGTGGTCGAACGGCTGACTGCGTCGTGGCAGGGGGGAGTGGAGGCGTTCAAGCTCGACTCCGTCACCGCCGCGGGCTTCCCGTTCGAAGGCCATCGCACCGTGAGCGTCGAGGGGGCCTGGAGCGCCCGCAACGCGCAGCTTCCCGCGGGCTGGTATCTCGTCTCCACCCGTCAGCGACTCGGCGTGTTCGCGGCGTACCTCCTCGAGCCCGAGAGCGAAGATGGGCTGGTGACCTGGAACCAGATGGATCGCGACCTGCGTCGGAACGGGGAGTATCCGTTCCTCAGGGTGCGGAACAGCCTTGTGGTGCCGCGGGTGATCGTGCCGTGAACGCGCGCAGCACGGTGCTTCCCGCCGAGCCACCCCCTCTCCGGTTTTCGGAGAGGGGGCAGGGGGGTGGGGTGGAAACACGGTGCTGCGTATTACAGTTCCGCCGCCGTAACAGCAACTGCGCACCACGGAGGCACGGAGATCACGGAGAAACGCGATTGTTGTGGTATCAATTGGGAGCTCCACGTGGGACCGCAAAGCCGTTGTAGTTCTCTGTGTCCTCCGTGTCTCCGTGGTGCGCAGTCAACGCTCTGTACCAACGGTGATCTGTGACGAAAGCATCGTCCCTCGCTCCCGCCTTCACTCTCCCCACCGACGCGGGCACTCGGCTCTCGCTCAAGTCGCTCCGGGGGAAGTGGGTCGTGCTCTATTTCTATCCTGAGGACGACACCCCCACCTGCACGGCACAGGCGTGCGACCTGCGGGACAGTTGGCGCGACCTGCAGCAGGCCGGCGTCGTGGTGCTCGGCGTCTCCCCCGATGGGGTCGAGAGCCACGCCGATTTTCGGAAGAAGTTCAGGCTCCCGTTCACGCTGCTGGCCGATGAGGATCACGCCGTCGCGACCGCGTACGGCGCGTGGGGGAAGAAACAGTTGTACGGCAACACCTTCATCGGGATGCACCGGAATACGGTGGTCATCGATCCCGAAGGCCGGATCGCGAAGATCTTCACCAACGTCCGGACGAAAGGGCACGCGGGGCGGGTGCTGAAGGCCATTCTGAATTCTCGGTGAACCACCGAAACCGTATTTCTACCCAGCCCCTTTACCCATTCTCCCGACCCTTCGACTTTTCCTCCCCGAACTCTTCCTGGAGCCTGGCTCGTGCGTCGTTCCCACTTTGCGTCCTGCGTCCTTCTCATCGCCGCCTGTGCCGGCGGAGGCACCCCGCCATCGACCACGATCGTGCAGCCGGTCGCGGGGGAGCGCCACCTCCGGAACATCCATCAGCTGACTTTCGAGGGGAATAACGCCGAGTCGTATTTCAGCGCTGACGGGAAGCGGATCATCTTCCAGCGGCAGCCCGACATCACCAAGGGCTGTGACCAGATGTACGTGATGAATGCCGACGGCTCCGCGATGCGGCACGTCGCCAATGGCCTGGGCAAGAACACCTGCGGCTATTTCTACGCTGGCGACTCGCGGATCATCTACGCTTCGACCTTCACCCACGACAGCGGCTGCCCCACCCCACCCGACCGCTCGCAGGGGTACGTCTGGGGGCTCAATCGCTACGAGCTGTTCACTTCCAGGCGCGACGGCTCGGGGCTTCAGCAGCTGACGAACAACGGCGCCTATAACGCCGAGGCCACGCTGTCGCCCGATGGCAGGCGGGTGATCTTCACCAGCACGCGGGATGGCGACCTCGAGCTCTACACGATGAACGTCGACGGCGGCGACGTGCGGCGCCTCACCCATCGGGTCGGGTACGACGGCGGCGCCTTCTTCTCGCCCGATGGGTCGAAGATTGTCTGGCGGGCGGGGTATCCGGTGGCCGCGAGCGACACCGCTGACTACCTCCGCCTCCTGGGCCTGCGGCTGGTGCGGCCGTCGCGGATGGAGCTCTGGATGGCCAACGCCGACGGCAGCGATCCGCGCCAGGTCACCACGCTGGGGGGTGCGAACTTCGCGCCCTACTTCACCCGGGACGGGAAGCGGATCATCTTCGCGTCCAATCACACCAATCCGCGTGGCCGGAACTTCGATCTCTTCCTGGTGAATGTCGACGGCACCGGACTCGAGCAGGTCACCACCGACGCCGACTTCGACGGCTTCCCGATGTTCGACCCCGCCGGCCAGAAACTGGTCTGGGCCTCCAATCGTCATGCGAGGACTCCCGGGGAGACCAACATCTTCGTGGCCGACTGGGTGGAGTAGGGCGGACGGGCGGCGACCGAAGCGGCCCACAGGAGGGCGTAGCGCGACTCGGCCGCGAGGAAGGGGCGGAGCGGCTGTCATCCCGAGCCTTGTCCTGACATCGGTCCTTCTTCCCAGACGACCATCACGATGACGCTCGATCCGAAAGCCGACAACGCACCCTCCTCGCCCCCCGCCGCTCCGGTGCGGGGGGCCGTCGGCTGGGCGCTCGATTGGCTCAAGTCGCTCGCCTTCGCGCTGGTGATCTGGCTGATCCTCCGCACGTTCGTGTTCGAGGCCTTCCGCATCCCGTCGCAATCGATGGAGCAGACCCTGCTGGTCGGCGACTTCCTCTTCGTCAACAAGGCGGTCTACGGCGCCGAGGTGCCTCTGGTGCACTGGCGGCTGCCGGTGTTCCGCGAACCGGCGCGGGGGGACGTGGTGATCTTTGATTCCGTCGAGGAGGCCGAGAAGAAGATCGTGAAGCGCCTGGTCGGGAACGCGGGCGACACCCTCGAGATGCGTCGCGGCGTCCTCTACCGCAACGGCTCGGCGCTCGAGGAGACCTACGCCGTCCGCGATGGTACGCCGCATTCGGAGTCGCCCGACGCGCGCTCGCGGATGCGCGCGTGGCAGGCCTCCCACTTCGTGGGCCGCGACCCCGACACCTACTGGCCCGATCTGAACGACTGGGGGCCGCTCGTGGTGCCGCACGACTCGCTGTTCATGATGGGTGACAACCGCGACAGCTCCTACGACGGCCGCTACTGGGGCTTCCTGCCTCGGGCCAACGTGCGCGGAACGCCGATGATCGTCTACTACAGCTACGACCCTGACACCTACAAGCCGGTCCCCTTCCTCAGCAATATCCGGTGGGGGCGATTCTTTCACGTGCCGCGGTAGCTGGCCGGAGTTGAGAGTTCAGAGTTCAGAGTTCAGAGTACAGAGTTGAGAGTTGAGAGGGCTGCATGGTGAAGGGCCCGTAAAGGTGTGCGCGGGCCCTTCACTACACCCCTCTCAACTCTCAACTCTCAACTCTGTACTATCTTTTGCGATGCAGCACCCAGCACTCGGCAACCTTTGTCCCTAACTCGACGAGACTTTGACCACATCCGCCACGCCGCCGATCCCGCCCGCCGCCGCGCCGGCGCCGCACCGCGCCAAGGAATGGGCGCTCGAGTGGCTCAAGTCGATCATCTTCGCGCTGGCGGTGTGGCTGGTGCTCCGCACCTTTCTGTTCGAGGCGTTCCGCATCCCGTCGGAGTCGATGGAGGACACCCTCCTGGTGGGGGATTTCCTCTTCGTCAACAAGGCGATCTACGGCGCTGAGGTCCCGCTGGTCCACTGGTTCATGCCGAAATACCGCGATCCGGCACGCAATGATCTGGTCATCTTCGATTCGGTCGAAGAGGCGGACCTCAAAGTGGTCAAGCGCGTCATCGGGTTGGCCGGTGACACGCTCGAGATGCGCGCGCACGTCATCTACCGGAACGGCGTCGTGCTCGAGGAGCCGGCCGCCCACTATGCCGTGGCGCCGAGCCCCGATGAACCGGAGCGCCGCCTCAAGATCAAGACCTGGCAGGTGCCCTACCTCGTCGGCAAGGACACCACCTCCTACTGGCCCGATCGCGACAATTGGGGTCCGATCGTCGTGCCCCAGGAGCATCTCTTCGTGATGGGCGACAACCGGGACGAGAGCTGGGACGGCCGGTACTGGGGCTTCCTCCCCCGCGCCAGCGTCCGAGGGACGCCGCTCTTCATTTATTACAGCTTCGACCCCGACACCTACAAGCCGCTGCCGTTCATCACGAATATCCGGTGGGGACGGTTCTTTCACGTGCCGCGATGACAGGAAGCGCCTAGAGCCTGGCGCCTGGCGAGACGGATTCGAGTGATTGGCTCGTTCACCTGCAACGGCACTCGACTCGGCCTCTCCAGGCGCTAGGTACCCGGCGCCTTCTGTCATCACGAATATCCGGTGGGGACGGTTCTTTCACGTGCCGAAGTAGTTGGGAGCTAGGAGTCAGGAGGGGTGTCTGGCGAAGGCCCGTGCAGCTACGCACGGGCCTTTCAATTGCAACCCTCCCAACTCCTAACTCCTGGCTGCGCCAGGCGCCTTCTGTACCGGTGCCCAGAACGCCACGATCGCCGCGAGCCCCGCCACTCCCGCCGCGACGCAGAACGGCGGCACGAAGCTCCCCAGCGACGCCAGCAGCCCGAACATCGGCGGTCCCACGATCCGGGCCGACGCGCTCACGCCGTGCAACAGCCCCAGCGCCTGTCCTTGGCGGTCCGCGGGGGTATGACGCGAGACGTAGCCGGCGATCCCCGGGCCCACGAGTCCCCACCCGGTCCCGATCACCACGAGTGCCAACACCACCATGATCGTCGCGCCCTCCCGGGAGTGCGCCAGCTGGCTCGCACCGGTGAGGGTGCCGAGTCCTAGACTCAGCAGCATCGCGCCGAGGACGATCAGGGTCCGCTCTCCCATCCGCGGCGCGAGTCGTCCGACCACACCCCCCTGCACGATCGCCGTCACCACGCCCAGCACCACGAAGAGCGCCGAGATCCGCGACCGGTCGTAGCCCAGATCCCGTTCCGCGAAGAGCGAGAGCAGGACGTAGAGCACCGTGAACCCGAGCGTTGCGAGGAAGGCCACGACGAGCGGAGTGAATCGCTCCGCCCCCGAGCGCGGCAGGAAGGGCGTTTCGGTAGGAGCCGCCTGACCGCCTGACCGCCCTACCGCCTTACCGCCTGGCAGCACAAAGAAGGCCACGATGAGGTTCGCCGCCGCGAGCACGGTCGCCACGATGCCGGGGAACGCCGGTCCGAAGAGGCTCGAGATGCCGGCGAGGGCGGGGCCGACGATGAAGCCGAGCCCGTAGGCGGCGCCGATCAACCCCATAGCCTTGGCGCGTTCCTCGGGGCGGGTCCGGTCGGCGAGGTACGCCTGGCCCACCCCCACGGTCGCATCGATCGATCCCGCCACGATCCGGGAGAGCAGGAGCGCGAGGAAGCTCCCCGCCAGTGCGAACATCAGGTAGGAGAGGGTGCCGCCCGCGAGCGACAGGAGCATCACCGGGCGCCGGCCGATCCGGTCGCTCAGCCGTCCCCAGAGCGGCGCGGCGACCAGCTGCATCGCCGGGGTCGCGGCGACCAGGAGGCCGATCAGTGCTTCGTTGGAGGTGAACCGGGCGCCGTAGCTCGGCAGCAGCGGCATCACGATGCCGAAGCCGATCAGGTCGACGAAGACGGTCAGGAAGACGATGAGTTTGGTGCGATCCCGGATGGGATTGTCGGCGGCGGGGATGGGCATCGCTTGAATTGTAGGCGGTCAGGCGGTCGGGCGGTAAGGCGGTAAGGCGGGTAGGCAAGCTCGCACGGAACGGCGATCCAGCGAAGTGTCATCCCGAGGAGAGCGAGGGATCTACTCAGCAAAGAGCGGCGTTG
Source organism: Gemmatimonadales bacterium (assembly GCA_039917855.1). Taxonomy (GTDB): domain Bacteria; phylum Gemmatimonadota; class Gemmatimonadetes; order Gemmatimonadales; family GWC2-71-9; genus CAMLHU01. The sequence continues at coordinate 24,106 of JBDSIR010000017.1, forward strand.
GTGCTCACGCGTCGGTCAATGTCGGCTAGATCCCTCGCTCTTCCTTCGCTGCGCTCAGGACAAGGCTCGGGATGACACCTAGTTAGTTCGCCGTTCCGTGCGAGCTCGCCTACCCGCCCCTTCCTCGCGGCCGAGTCGCGCTACGCGCTCCTGTGGGCCGCTTCGGTCGCCGCCTACCCGCCTACCCACTGGCCCACCGGCCCACTGGCAGTCCGTCCGCCTAGTGTTTTGGCACCGGTGCCCGTTCCGGCGGCGGCAGGTCACTGCGCGACAGGTAGCTGGCGACTCGGCCACAGGCGTCGCAGTGCAACGTGACCCGCCCCGCCTCGGCGGGATCGTATCGGATCGAACGTTTGGGGGTCCGCAGCACTTTCGCGGCACCACAACTGGGACAAATGAGGGACTTCCCCTCACGATCCAGCGCAATGAGGGTCAGGGCTTCTCCGGCCCGATACTCCTTGATGCCACGGCGTCCCACGGAGAGTTCTTCCCGGCCCGGGGGGGCACCCCGGGACCTCCTGCCAATATGTGGGCCAGTGGGCCAGTGGGCCAGACGCTTCGGGATCGTCACCTGCCTATCTGCCCCGGCCCGCTGGCCCACCGGCCCGCTGGCCCACCGGCCCACTGGGCCCCTGGCCCACTTGCCGACCGGCCCACTGGCCCCCTGTGACGTGGCGCACACTGAGAAGGTGCCCCTGCCGGTTGCCGACCCCGGGAGCGGCCGGTACATTCAATTTCTCCACGGAATCCCGGGAACCATACCATGCCACAGTTCCATCGATCCCTCCCGCTCGCCTTCGCGGTGGCCCTCCTGGCCGGCTGCTCCGCAGGGATGGGCGCCAACCAGGTCGCGCCGAATGACACCCCCGCGCTCGAGGCGCAGGTGGCACAGCGACCGACCGACGGGGTGCTGCTCACCCGGCTGGGCGTGGCCTACTATGGCCAGAAGAACTGGACCCGGGCCCGCGACGTGCTCCAGGCGGCGGTGGTGCTGGATCGCTCCAACTATCGCGGCCTGATCTATCTCGGACTAAGCTACGAAGAACTCGGCCAGCTCGACTCCGCGCGGGCCACCTACACCCAGGCCCGGCTCCGCGCCCGCGGCAACCGCCAGCGCACCGAACTCGACAACCGGCTCCAGCTCCTGACCCACAAGGAGATCCAGGTGGCCGCCCGGGCGGCGCTGGCCCAGGAGGCGACGCTCTCCCAGACGCCTCCCGAAGCCAACACCATCGCGGTCTTCCCGTTCCGCTACGTCGGCACCAACGAAGATCTGCGCCCCCTCGAGCGCGGCATCGCCCAGCTCATCGTGGCCGACCTCGGCAAGGTGGGCAGCCTGAAGCTGCTCGAACGCGAGCAGGTCCAGGCGCTGGTCGATGAGATGCAGCTGGCCTCGTCGGGTCGGGTCGATCCCGCCACCGGCGCGCGCTCGGGGCGGATACTCCGGGCCCAGAACGTGGTCCAGGGCTCGATCCAGGAGCCGGCACCCGAGACGATCCAGCTCGACGCCAGCGCCATCAACAGCGTGAGTTCGAGCGTGTCCGCCACCGGGTCGGCGGGGGGCACGATGCAGCAGCTCCTCGATGCCCAGAAACAGGTGGTCTATCAGCTCATCGACCGGCTCGGCATTGCGCTCACACCGGCGGAACGCACCTCGCTCGAGGAGCGTCCCACCAAGGACCTCCAGGCCTTCCTGCTCTACAGCCGCGGCCTCGCCGCGGAAGATGCCGGTGACTTCGCCGCCGCTGCCAACCTGTTCAACCAGGCGGCCCAGCGCGATCCGTCGTTCCGCGACGCCGGGAGCCGAGCCTCCGCGAGCCAGTCGATGTCGGCCGCAAGCAGCACCCCCGGCGACCAGATGGCCGGGACCGGTGACCAGGGGAGTGAGCCTGGCTCGATCCGCGAGCTTGCCGACGCCATCAATCCGTCCACCGGCAGCCAGACCGACACGCGCTCCGATGCGCTGACGGTCCCGCCCGTCCAGCGTCCCGGTCTGCCGGAGTCCCAGGGCCAGGACAATGTGATCCCGGGCGTGCTGAACGGGACCATCATCATCATCATCCCCCGCCCGTGAGGTCGCCGATGCGCCCCTTCCGCCTCGCCCTCGCCGCCCTCGCTTCGCTGGCGCTCAGCGCAAGCCTCGTCGCCACGCCCGCGGCCGCGCAGGGGAATGGCTTCTACAGCGGCAAGTCCGCCACCACCGGCGTTCAGTTCAAGAGCTACTCCTTCGGTGACGGCGCGGAGTTCGAGAAGGCGACGCAGTTCGCCATCCCGTTCGCGATCGTGGTCCCGGTCAGCCAGCGGTTCTCGGTCGACATGGGCACCTTCTACGCAATGACGTCCGCCACGACCGCGACCGGCGGCGCCCGCAGCGTCAGCGGCCTCACCGACGTGCAGCTCCGCGGCAGTTACATGCTCGGGCGCGACGCCGCGGTCCTCTCGCTCCTCGTCAACCTCCCGACGGGGACCAAGTTCTCGAGCGACGACGCCCTCACCGCCGGCGCCGCGGCATCGAATTTCCTGCTCTTTCCGGTCAACAGCTACGCCAACGGGTTCTCGGTCACCGCCGGCGTCGGTGTCGCCAAGCGGATCGGGGAGTGGGGCATCGGGTTGGCGGGGAGCGCCCGGATGAGTGCCGAGTACCAGCCATTCTCCGGCGCAGCCGATACTACCTATGCACCTGGATTCGAGGGACGGATCCGTCTCGGCGCCGACCGCAATGTCGGACAGGGCCGCGTCCGCTTCGGCCTCACCTACAGCACCTACGGCGACGATACGTTCGGCGCCGGCAGCGGGGCGGATACCAAGTACTCCCCCGGGAGCCGGTTCATCGCCGAAGGGGCGTACAGCTGGCCCGGTCTCGGGGGCACGATGAGCGCGTATGTGTGGGACTACTACCGGATGACCGGCGCGGCCGACAGCGCCAGCGTCAGCAACGGCGAGAACATCATCGCCGCCGGCCTGATGGCGCGCCGCCCGATGTCGCCCACCACCACGTTCGAGCCCGCCATCGAGGGACGCTTCTGGTCCTACAACGGGGGTGCTGGCGGTGGCAAGGTGGTCGGGCTCGTCGCGGGGCTTCGGCACCGCCTCAACGATCGTGTCTCGGTGGTGCCGAACATCAGAGCCGAGTTCGGGACACTCGACTTGGTCGGAGGCAGCTCGGCCAGCCTGACCGGACTCGGCGCTTCGGTCTTTCTTCGGTACGGATTCTAGCTGACCCCCCCGGCAGGGGTGCCAGAATGGCGGTCTGCCTCGGGCAGGCCGCCGTTCTTCTTTCATGCTTGACTGGGACAGGGGGCGTGCCCTACGTTGCCGCGCATCGTGGGGACATGCAGCGGGGCCGTGAGGCCTTCTGGAGCCGCCACCCCCCATCACCCAGCGACCAAGGTCAGGCGTGGCGACAGAACTCGGCAGCACTCAGATATCGACCCTCCTGGAGACCCTCCCCGGGATCGCCAACGTGCTCCGGAGCCCGGTGGCCGACGCCCTGGTGAATGTCATCCGCGCAGCGGCCCGCCTCACCGACTTCGCCCTCGACGACGCGGAGGAGCTGGTCAAGTACTCGGTGCGCCGCGGCCTCCTGGGCTCCGAGGAAGGGGATCGCCTGCTCGAGGACGTGCGTGCCGCCGCGCGCAAGCGCGAGGAGCGCGCGGCCGATCGGGCCCAGGCGCATCATCCGGTCAAGAAGGCGCACAAGAAGCCCGCGGGGAAAAAGAAGGCCACCCCGAAGGCCGCGAAGAAGAAAAAGAGGTGAGCTGGGAGTTCGGAGGGGTGCAATGAAAAGACCCGTGCTTATCGGCACGGGTCTTCGCTATTCACCCCTCCCAACTCCTAACTCCTAACTCGTCAGGTCCGGAACTCCCCCACCAGCTGAGTGAGCCGCTGGGCGCCCTGCAGCAGTTCGCTCGCGGATGAGGCCATCTCTTCGGTGCTCGCGCTCTGTTCTTCGGCGGCCGCGGTGACCTGCTGGCTCGAGCTGGCGTGCTCGTTCGCGGCCATGGCGACCTGGGCGGTCTTCTGGGTGACGTGCCCCGCCACTTCACGGGTCCGTTCGGCCTGGGACCGGAACTGGATCGCGGACGCCTCGACCTCCTCGATGGCCTTGGAGATCTCGTCGAGGCCGCGGGCGGCCGCGCTGGCGACCCCTTCGATACCGACCACTTTTCGAGTGCCGGCGTCCATCGTCGCGGACACCTCGAGGATCTTGTTGTGGATGGTCTTGACCGTCTTGGTGACGTTCTCGGCGGCGCGGGCCGAGCTGTCTGCCAGGCCGCGGACCTCGTCGGCCACCACCGCGAAGCCGCGGCCATGTTCACCGGCGCGCGCCGCCTCGATGGCGGCGTTGAGCGCCAGCAGGTTGGTCTGTGACGAGATCTGCTTGATGAGGTCGATGAACTCGGTGATCGACTCCGACAGCGTCTCGAGCTCCGCCACCTCCCTGGCGCTGGTGGTGACCACTTCGCGCACGTCGAGGAGGGTCTGGCCCGCGGCGCCCACGCCGGCCCGATGCCGCGCCGCCACCGAACGGATCTCCTCGCCCAGGCGGACCACGCGGGCCGCCGCCTCGGCGTTCTGGGTGGCCGAGTCGCGGAGCGATTCGAGCAGCCCGTCGGCCTCGCGGAGTCCCTGCACCTGATGCTCCGCCGAGGTCGACACCCGCACCATCGCGGTCGAGATCTCGCCGCTCGACGCCGCGAGCTCTTCGCTCATCGCGCTGAAGTCGCCGGCGCTGCTGCTGATGGCCTGCGACTCGCGGACCACCGCGCCGAGCACCTGGCGGAGCCGGGCCCCCATGCCGTCCATCGCGTTGGCGAGGGAGGCCAGTTCCACCGGCATCGAGCCGAGCTGCACCGGCCGGAGGTCCCCGGCGCCGAAGCGATCGGCGGCGGCCACCAGCCGCTTGAGCGGAGTGCGCACCGACCGCAGGGTCAGGAACGCCACCAGCAGGCCGAAGCCCACCGCGCTCAGCGCCACCACCACCAGCAGGGTGCCGCGGTCGCGGGCCGACGTCTGGATCATCTCGGTGCTCTGCAGCGCCCGCTGGCTCAGGGTCGAAGTCAGCGCGCGGACGTGCCGGGTCAACCCGTCGGCGGGGCCGCGCGCCCTGTCGGCCATCGCGCGGGCCTCGGGGGCGCGGTCGAGGTCGGCCAGCGCGTGGGCCAGGGCGTACTGCACTTCGACCGCGGCCTGTTCGTCGGCCAGCTGATTGACGGCGTAACGCTCGTCCTGGGTGAGGCCCGAGAGTTTCCGGAAGCGCGCCTGGAAGGCGTAGGCACTGTCGCCGTTCATCCGGAATTCGTGCCGGAGGCGGTCGCTCGGTTCCACCAGATACTGCTCGGCGGAGCGGATCTCCTGCATCACAGCGCCCACCAGGCCGCTGCCGAGTTCATTCGACATCACGATCCGGTCGAGCTCGTGGTCCACCTGGTCGCGGGTGGACTTGAGGGTGGTGAAACCGATCCAGGCGAGGACGAGCGCCAGGACGACCAGCACGCCCATGCCGCCGCCGACGAACCAGCTCACGCTGTTGAAAGTGAAGCGACGTTCGGTGCTCATTGGGTACCCTCCACGGCGTGGACCTCGCCGCCCTGCGCCCGTGCGATCAGGACCCGCTTCTCGGGCACATCGCCCAGGGAGTCGAACGCGATCCGGCCGGAGATCCCTTCATACGCCGGCCGGACGGTGCCGACCTGGGCGAGGGCGTTGCGCAGCCGCACGCGATCGGTGCCGACATCCGCGATGAGCTTGGCCAGCAGGTTCACCGCGTCATAGGTCGCGATGGCGGTCTGGTTGGGCGCCGGTTCCTGCTGGAAGGCGGCGCGGTACTGGGCCACCCACGCGATGTTGGTCGGGGTCGCGAGGTTGGCCAGGTACGCCGCCGTCTGGTAGCTCCCTTCGGCGACCGGTCCCTCGCGTTCGAGTCCTTCGATGCCGTCGCCGCCGAGGAAGGGGATCGTCACGTGGCGGGTGCGCACCATCCGGAGCAGCTCGATGCCGTCGGTCTCATAGCTCGCGGCAAGGATGAACTGGACCCGCGGGTCGATCGAGATCCGGTCCAGGAAGGGTGCGGCCTCCTTGACCCGGTCCGGCAGGTACGGATCGCTCGTCACCACCGAGCCGCCGAGCCGGACGAACTCCTCCTCGAAGGCCTTTCGGAATCCGCGGCCATAGTTGTTGTTCATGTATAGTACGCTGCCGCGCTCGAGTCGGAGCGTCTGCCGGACGAAGCGGGCCAGCGCGGCGGCGTGCGAAAGGTCGCTCGGGCAGACCCGGAAGGTCCACTCGCCGGCGCTGGTGATATCGGGCGAGCTGCCGGAGGGGGTGATCTGGAGGACCGCGTTGGCGGGGTCGTTGAAGACCGGGGCCGAAGCGAGGGTCGGGCCGGAGAAGGAGCCGCCGATCACCGCGACGACATCGCTCCTGGCGAGACTCAGGGCCGCCATGACCGCGGAATCGGGTTCCCCCTTGTCGTCAGCCTCGACCAGCTCGATCATCCGGCCGTTGATCCCGCCGGCGGCGTTGATCTGGGAGGCGGCGAGCTGAGCGCCGAAACGCTGCGGCCTGCCGACGGGGTCGCCGAACGTGCCAAGCAGGCCGATGCGGATGGGCGCGTGCCCTCCACAGGAGGACACACCCACCAAGGTCAGCGCCGAAAGCGCCATCCACAACAGCCGCGCAGGCACGCGCGGGACCGGCAAACGCCGTGTTCCGATCACACCGGACTCCATCGAGCCAACGGGGCTGCCGAACGCCACAGGGGGGCAGCGTCGGCCATATGACGGGGGGTTCGTCGGAAGGGGACGACTGGCTAGAAATTACCCCCCCGGAGTGGAGACTCGCTACCCCCCTGACCATGCGGCTCCTCCCTCCAGCTCGGAGATATTGCCACTCCACCTCACCCCCCGACCCCCTCTCCTGCGAACGACCTCACCCCCCGACCCCCTCTCCCTTATGGGAGAGGGGGTGCGTATCTCTTCTTGATGCTGCTTCCGTCATCACGCCCCGAAGCGACCTTCGATCTGCACGGCCAGCGGGTGCTGGACGCGGTGATCGATGCCGAGCGATTCCTGCGGGCGCAGCAGAAGGCGGGACGGCGGGTGGTGCGCTTGATCACGGGGCGCGGCAAGGGCGGGGGAGGGGCACCGGTCCGAACCCGAGTGCGGACCCTCCTGAAACGTCTGACCGGCGAGGTAGTGGTGGAGTTCGAGCTGGAGGATTCAGAGGGGAGCTTTCTTGTTGAGTTGAGAGGCTAGAGTCTTGAGTCGCTCCCAGTTCGAACGACGCCCGGCTCTAGACTCTAGACTCTTAGCTCTTGACTCGCTTGCCCTGATTCGCCCAGCCATCGAGCAGCGGTCCGTCGATCATGCTCACGCTGGTCTCGAAGTCGCGGCCTTTGAGGCGCCAGCTGAGCCGGAGCATCCGGCCGTCGTGCACCCACTGCAACATCCGCATCGGCCCGCGGCGGATCTCCGGGGTGGCGCCGTAGCGTCCTTCCAGGAATTCGCGCCACCGGGCGAAGCGCGCCTCGGAGAGCCGCCCGGAGAGCGCCAGGATCGCCGCGTGGTCATCGATGAGCGAGGCCCACAGGTCCACGCTCCGACCGCTGTCGAGCTCGGGGAGGCCGGCCCGGCATTCGCTCAGGCGCAGGTCACCGGTGGCCCGCCGGCAGGTGATCACTCCGCGCCCGGCCTGCGTGGCGTTGTCGCGCAGCGCGACCAGGGTGATCCCGGGGCGGAAGCCGAGGAACTCGAACGCCAGGGTGTCCTCGACGGCGGGGCCCCCCTGCTGGGCGCGGAGCGCGGCGGGACAAAGCGAGAGGCCCCCGGTGCCCAGGAGCAGCACCAGGAGCCTTCGCAGGACGTTCACGACTCGTCCGGTCAAGCCTTGCGGACGTTCGCGGCCTGCAGCCCCTTGGGGCCTTCCACGATGTCGAACTCGACCCGCTCCCCTTCCTTCAGGGACCGGAATCCGTCGGCGGTGATGGCGGTGTGATGGACGAAGACGTCCTTGCCGCCCTCCTGGGCGATGAAGCCGAAGCCCTTCGCATCATTGAACCATTTCACAGTACCGGTCGCCATCGCAACTACCTCGCCGTATAGAGGAGAACCAGCAAAAACGCCGATCGGACACTCGTCCGAACGGCGGGTGACACTCGTCTGAGTCAACTGGAATAGGAACGCATCGTGGGGCACATCCTGTTGGTAAGCTCTGGCGCGGCAGCCGGTTTGTCAATATCGTCCCATCCCTTGGAGTCTAGAGTCTAGAGTCCAGAGTCCAGAGTCTAGAGTCTAGAGTTCCGCCCCTGACCCTTAGCCCCCAGCCCCAGGCCCCCATGTTCTGCCTTGCCCTCCTGGCCCTGTTCCAGCAGCCGGTGGTGCCTCCAGTGCCCCGGCCCACCCAGCTCCCTTCCCGGATCACCCGGGTGGCCGTGGAGCCCGCCGAGCCGACCCTGATGCCGGGAGACACCCTGCGGCTCAAGGCCACCGCCTACGACTCCGCGGGCCAGCCGCTGCCCGAAGCCCACATCAGCTTTTTCCCCGCCGGCAACAGCTTCGAGGGGACGGTCGGTCCCGACGGGCTGGTGACCGCTGGAGCGATCGGCGGGCTGCCGGTGAGTGTGGTGGCCACCCTGCGCGGTTCGCGTCCCGCCACCCAGCGCGTGCGCGTCACGATCGTGCCGCCGCCGGCCGCAACGGTAGCGATCGATCCGGCGCCGAGCCGGCTCCTGGTGGGCCAGACGCTCGATCTCACGGCGACGGTGCTGGCGCGGACCGGCGACCGGCGATACGACCAGGTGACCTGGCTCTCCGACCGTCCCGCCATCGTGGCGGTCGATCGCGATGGCCGCCTGACGGCCCGTGGGGTCGGTCGCGTGACCATCAGCGCCCGTGCCGGTGCGGCGGTGAAGAGCCTCGCCCTCACCGTGGTACCGAATCCGGTGGCCTCGGTCGAACTCCGGCCCGCCCGTGCCGCTGCCCGCACCGGCGACGTGATCCGGCTCGCCTTCGTGGCCAAGGATGGCCGCGGCGCCGCGGTCCCCGACGTGCGCCCCGAGTACTCCCTCTCGCCCGGGAACGGGATCGTCGACCCCGACGGCGCCTTCGTGGCCGACCTCCCCGGCAGCTACCGCGTGCGCGCGAGCTTCGCCGGCCGGAGCTCCGAAACGGTGATCACCGTGACCCCGCGCGATGTGGTCCGTCCGGCCCAGGTGGTCGGGCGCCTCGGCCTTCCCCAGGGCACCCTCACGATGGAATTCTGGCTCCATCCTGACGGGAAGCACGGGTACCTCAGCACCCTCGTGGGGAAGGTGTACGCGGTCGACGTGAGCGATCCGGCGCACCCGTTCATCACCGACTCGATGGAGACCGACGCCCGCTCGGTGAACGACGTGATGACCACCGAAGATGGCAAGTTCGGCGTCTTCACCCGCGAAGGCTCGTCGCGCCGCGTCAACGGGATCGTGGTGTTCAGTGCCGAGGATCCGGCGCACCCGCGGATCGTGAGCGAGTTCAGCGAGACCGTGAGCGGGGGGGTGCACAGCACGTTCATCTACCGCGGCTACGTCTACCTCACCGACGACGCCACCGGCTCGATGCGGGTGATCGACATTCGGAACCCGCACCGACCGGTGCAGGTGGCACGGTGGGAAACGCCGCGGACCAGCGCCGGACGGATGCTGCACGACATCGACGTCCGGGACGGCCTGGCGTACTTGAGCTACTGGAACGACGGCTTGGTGGTGCTCGACGTGGGGAACGGGATGAAAGGCGGAAGCCCCGAGGACCCCCGGCTGGTGACCCAGGTGAAGTATGACCTCGAGGCCCTCTACCGCGACGTCGCCGCCGTCGGGGGACCCGGATTCATCCGCGGCACCCACACCGCCTGGCGCACCGATCGCTACGTGATCGTCGGCGACGAGGTCTTCGCCGCACGCAACAACCCCGCCAACGGCCCCGGTGTCCTCGGCTTCGGCCGGGCCTACGGGCGGCTGCAGGTGGTGGATATGAGCGACCTCACCAACCCCCGCATCGTCGCCTGGTACGAACCGAAGGACGGCGGCACCCACAACGTCTGGGTGGCGGGGGACACGCTCTACCTCGGCGATTATCAGGGCGGACTCCGGGTCGTCGACATCAGTGGCGAGCTGCGCGGCGACCTGGCCCGGCAGGGACGCGAGGTGGCGCACGTGTTCACCGGCACCAAGGAAGGGCAGACTCCCAACGTCTCGATGGCGTGGGGGGCGATCTACCGCGACGGGTACATTTATGTGCCCGACATGAACGCGGGATTGGTGGTGGTACGGGTCGAGCCGCGGAGCAACCCCACTCCCTAGCCCCCAGGCCCCAGCCCCCAGCCCGCAGCCCGCAGCCCACAGTGAGATTTCTACTTTCCGGCTGTCGGCTGTCGGCTGTCGGCTGTCGGCTGTCGGCTGTTGGCTGTTGGCTGTCGGCTGTTGGCTGTTGGCTGTTGGCTGTCGACCGCTATAGCATTCAGGCATGGCCACCCCCGCCACACTCATCCTCAAGGCCTTCACCGATCGGGCGGAGGCGCTGGCGCATTGCCTGCTCCGCGCGGGAGAGGCGCCGCGGCTCCTGGCGTATGATGAGCACGTCGGCTGTTCGATGGAGATGGCGCTCACCGCCCTCGAGTGGACCGGGGCGGTCGGGGTGCTGCGCGACGGCGACCTGGTCCACGCCGCGCGGCTCACCAGCGAGACCGCGTCGTGCGTCATCGAACGGCGCACCGAGTCCGGAGACCGGCAGTACGTGTACCTCGGGCCCCGGATGGACGCCCCGATCATCGACGTCTTCGAGGGGAATGTCCTCTATGAGGAGCCGGGGGTACGGGCGGTCGAATTTGCCCAGCGGGCCCACGCCCTGGCCCACTTCCTCCGGGCCACCGGCGGCGCCGGCGCCATCCTCTCGATCCTGTCGCCTCGAGCGCCCGAGGTGCGGCATCTGAAGCGCTGGCTCCGGCCCGCCCTCGAAGCGCTCGATCAGCCGCGCCCGATGCTCGCCGGGTGGTTCAGTACCGGCGGAGGCGGGGTGCTCTTCCATCCGAATCCGGACGAGACCGAATTCCGGTATATCGAGGCGGGCCTCGAGCCGTAGGCGTTCACCACGGAGCGTCGGAGTCACACAGAGCGGCACGGAGAATTTCCTGGGGGTACCTGAGGCGGAACTCCGCTTTGGGACCCCCTAAGTCGTTTCTCCGTGAGTCTCCGTGCCCCTCCGACCCTCCGTGGTGAACTTCCCTCGTCCTGTATATGTGGATACACATCTCCACAAAGGGTGGAGAACCCCGTTACATCGTTGTGGAGACTGCACTTAGCTGTCAACATTTTAAACAGTCAACATCACGTAAGCCGAAGATTGACAGGCACTTGCGAGCTTTTCCAAAGTCCGTAGCTTGGGTCAACCACTTGTTGGGCGCGGTCCATGGACCTCTGGTCCTGGGAACCACCCGACTGTGTGCTCCGGCGGGAATTCAGGGGAGCTGGCCGATGCAAGCAAGGGCTAGGCTGGCAGTGATCCTGGGGCCTCTCGGCCGGGGCTGAAGGAGGCAGTCGCGTCTCTCCTTCCACCCCGATGTAGCGCCTCGGGGTGCAGTGTGAAGGGCCGGTCCGCGACCTGGTCCGACTCACAGCGCTTGCGACGACGAACCTGGTGGGGATCATGACCCGGCCAGGGGATCGAAGCCGAGGCCCGTGCCAGCCCTCCCGAACGGCGGAACAGCCGACCGGTGGCAGTGCGGAGAAGAACGGCGGGGCACTCCCCCGACCTCGGGTAGTCGACGTGCGGGACGGCCGCTTGGGGAAGACCCAGGCGGCCGTCTCATTTTCGCCCCCTCCTGACCTCCCCCTGTCGGGGGAGGGGGTTGGGCGCTGGATTCCCCCTCTCCCGACAGGGAGAGGGGGTCAGGGGGAGAGGCCTACCGCCCCCAGTCACTCCTCCCCCGATACGCCCGCCGCTTGTCCAGCTCCCACACGCCTTTCTGGCTCACCAGCTCGTCCTTCTGGAAGTTCGTCCCGTCAGCCAAGGCATCATTGAAGCTCGCGGTCTTGGCACTGGCATTGTCGGCGAAGTGCACGATCTCGGCCTCCAACGTGGCGGGGCGCACCGGGGCGCCAAACTCCAGCACACCATGATGGCTCAGCACCAGGTGCTGGAGGATGTCGAGTTCCTGTTCGGTGCAGGGCATCGGCTTGGCGGCGCGGACTCGGCGCTCCAGCTCCAGCGCGCCGAGGACGACGTGCCCGTACAGCACGTTCTTCTCGGTCGGCGCGAAGATGCCGTCCCAGCGATACGCCTCGAGTTTGCCGATGTCGTGCAGCAGCACGCCGGCGGTGATGAGGTCCACGTCGGCCTTGGCCACCTTGGCGACGTGCCGGCCGATGCTGATCACTTCGACGGTGTGCTTGAGGAGCCCCCCCAGCTCGGCGTGATGCCCCACCGTGGCCGCGGGGCACTGCTCGTACCGGCTGCGGAAGTCCGCATCATCGTAGAAGAGCCCCACCGTGGCGCGGAGCCGCGCTCCCTTCATCTCGGTGAGCCACTTGTCGACCGACTCCCAGTAGCGACGGAGCTCCGGCTCGGGCACCGACTTCAGAAGCTGGGCGTAGTCGACGCTCCCCTTCGGGAGGATCCGGAGCGAGGTAACTCGAAGCTGCGGCGTCCCCTGGTACGATCCCGCTTCCGCGATTACCTGGGCGACCGCCCCCTTGGTGACCCCCGCGACGAGATGGAGCTGTTCCTCCCAGAACGGTGCCGTCTTTACGGTGCCGCTGGCATTGCCGAGGGTCAGCGTGGCGAACGCCTTGCCGTCCTTCGTCGTGCGCTCCTCGACCTCGGTGACCAGGAACGGATCCTGGACCCGGGTGCCGGGAGTGAGGGTGCGGAGATCGATCATGTGGTCTGCGGTCGTGAGTCGTGGGTCGTGAGTCGTGGGTCGTGGGTCGTGAGTCCTGGGTCGTGAGGCGGCATTCAAGGGTCCCGCGACTCATGACCCATGACTCACGACCATGTGGAGACGTGCACAACCTAGGGGCAAAGCTACCTGTTTGTTACCGACGACGGCCTGCTCAGGTCTCCGTCGGTTATTATGGATTCCAGATGAACCCACTTCGCATCCTGGTCGTGCTCGACGAAGGCGATACCACCCTGGGGCCGCTGGCCACCTTCCTCCGCGATGCGGGGCATGAGGTGCGGGTGGCGAGTCCGGTTATCGCCGCCGACCTCCTCGCCCCGGGGGGGACCCCGTTCGACGCGGTCTTCCAGGCCCCCGCATCAGGGGTCGGCTCCCCGGCGCTGCTGGAGGACGCCGAGCGGCGCCACATCGCCGTCACCCTGCAGCACACCCGCGGCAACAAGCGCCAGGCGGCCCATCTCCTCGGCATCGCGCGATCCACCCTGCTGGCCAAGGTGCGGAAGTACGAGCTCTAGTCGGGCGGATGGGCGGATGGGCACCACATGGCGCAGTCAGTGCTGTATCTTGATTCCATGCGCACTCTCGAGCTCCTCCGTGCTTTTCCGGTCCTGGTGGTACTGGCGACCGGGCCGGCTGCCCACCTCACCGCCCAACGTCCGATCCCGGACGGCCACGTTACGGCCGGCCGCTTGAGCTATGATGGCCGCGCCACCCTCGGCTCCTTCACCGGCACCACCGATTCGATGTCGGGGCGGCTCAATGGTGCTGCCGACCTGTCGCGGGTCTCGGGCTACGTCGCCGGGCGGGCCGGCACCCTCAAGACCGGGAACGGGAAGCGCGACCGCGACCAGTGGTCGTCGCTCGAGGTCGATTCCTTCCCGTTCATCCGGTACGACCTCGACAGCACCAGCGTCCGCTCCGCGCTGGGCGACACCCTCGTCGTCACCCTGCATGGCCATTTCGCCATTCACGGGGTGCGCCGTGCCGCGGAGCTCTCGGCCAAGCTCCTGTTGACACCGACCACCGCACACCTCTGGACCGAGACCCCGCTCAATTTGACCGACTACCGGATTGGCGGGCTGTCGAAGTTCTTCGGGGCGCTCAAGATGAAACCGGATATCATCGTGCATATCGATGTGACCTTCCTTTTCGGGAGTTAAGAGTCGGGAGCTGGGAGGGGTGTCGATCCGGACTCCGATCCGCTGCGCCGACCTCCCGCACTGCACCCCTCCGAACTCCCAGCTCCCAACTCCCTCACTCCACCCGCACCCTCCCCAACCGCGAGATGATCACCTTCTTCTGCGCCGAGCCCTTGCGCAGGGTGTAGCTCGTGTTCGATCCGCCGATGGTGTAGCCGTAAGGGATGAAGTACATCGTTCGCGGATTCCCGATCACTTCGACGCCGAGGGCACGGGGGCCGGCGCGGCGCCAGACCAGGGTGGTGTCGCCGCCGAGGGCCGTGCGGAGTTCGAGGGTATCGGCAGCGAGGCGGAGCAGGGCCATCCGCTGGGTGGTGACCGCGACGAGGCGTGCTTCGCGGTGGGCCCCGATGATCCGGTGGGCCGCGGCGTTGACCACCGCGCGATCGGCCACGTGGGTGAGCGCTGGAACGCCGAGTCCTGCGATCAGGGCCGTGAGGACGAGCACGACCGCGAGTTCGAGTTGAGAGAAGCCGCGTGGGGTCATGCGCTACACTAGCGCTGTGCAGGTGGATCGCCGTCATCCCGATCGCGCAAGCCGGAGCCTGGGAGTGCGGGCTTGCCGAGCGCGGGGCTGGGGGGCAATTTCCCGCTGAGACCATGTCCGCCCTCCGAGACCTTCCGCTCCCCTCGCTCGTCCGCGACGAGACCCTGTCCGCCGCCGCCGTGGCGGCGGAGCGGGCCGTGCTCGACAGCCTCGCCCGCACGGGTGACGGCGCCGCGGTGCGGACCCAGGCGCTGGTGGAGCTGATGTCGTTGGAGGCGACGTGCGGGGACGAGCTCGCGTTCGAGCGGCTCCGACACGAGCTGCTCGATCTCGAGTTGCCCGAACCCGTGGCGACCCTGTATCGCGTTCAGGTGACTTGGGGTCTGGTCCGATTCGGCCGTCTCGCCGCCGCCCGTCGCAGCGCCCAATGACGCTGCCGGGCACCCTCCCAAATCCCCTCGCCGCTCTCCGCGCCTACCGCGTCCTCGCCCCGTGGGGATTGCGGGACCTCGCGGCACTCGCCGGGGGGGTGCTCGAAGCCTCCGGGGTCATCCCGCTCAGTGCTGCGGCAAAGACCCGTCCCACCGAGCGGACCATCCGTTTCTATGTCGCGCGCGGACTGGTCAGTCGCCCGGATGGGCGGGGGACCGCGGCGATGTACGGCTACAAACACTTCCTTCAGGTCCTCGCCATCAAGCTGCGGCAGATGGAGGGAGCGACGCTCGAGGTACTCACGCGCGAGTTCGCGGAACAGGCGGGGGATCAGCTCGAACGCCGAGTCGCGAGCGTGCTCGGTCCCCAGCTCCCGCCGCCGGAGGTGGTCGCGCAGGGGCTCTCCGCCCCATCCCGCGGTCGGTCGGCCCGCGCGCTCCCGGCCCCCGGCCTCCGGTCTCCGGCCTCACCGGGGCTCCTCCGGCGCCTGACGGTGGCGCCGGGCGTCGAGATCCTGATCGACGCCAGTCATCCGGCCGTTGATGGCCCGGGCGGTGAAGCCGCGCTGATCGCGGCCCTTCGCGCTGCCCTTGCCCGCTAGATTCATCCGTCTCCCGATCCCTTTCCGGAGCCCTCCCGATGGGTACCATTGTTTTCTTCGTCCTGCTCGCCGTCCTCGCTCTCTGGATCATCGGTGCCTACAACCGGCTGATCGCCCTGAAGAACCATGTGGTCAACGGGTGGAAGCAGATCGACGTCCAGCTCAAGCGCCGCCACGACCTGATCCCCAACCTGGTCAACACGGTCAAGGGCGCGATGAATTTCGAGCGCGAGACGCTTGAGGCCGTGATCAGCGCCCGCAACAAGGCGGTGAGCGCCAGCGGTGTGAAGGAGACCGCCGTGGCCGAAGGCCAGCTCAGCCAGGCGCTGGGACGCTTCTTCGCGCTGAGCGAGGCGTATCCCGAGCTCAAGAGCAACCAGAACGTGATGCAGCTCCAGGAGGAGCTGACCAGCACGGAGAACAAGATCGGCTTCGCGCGCCAGGCGTATAACGACGTCTCGACCCAGTACAACACCGCGCAGATGCAGTTCCCCACCAACCTGGTCGCGGGGCTCGCCAAAGCGGTGCCGGCCGAGCTCTGGGAGATCGAGGATGCCGCCGAGCGCGCGGTGCCGAAGGTGGAGCTCGGCTTCGGCAAGCCCGGCGCGTGACGGGACCGAACCTCTGGGATCAGCAGGCGTCGAACCGGCGCAAATCGGCGTGGTTGGTCGCGGGGTTCGTCCTCTTCTTCGCGTGGGTCGGGTTCGGCGGGGATCTCGCATTCTATCTCGCGACGCGTGATCTCCCCGCGGGAGAGTACCACCACTTCATCCCGTGGATCGGGCTCATCGTCGTGGGGGTGGCCGGAGGGATGGTGTGGTATGCGTGGAACAACGGCGCGGAGCGAGTGCTCTGGGCCGCTGGTGCGCGTGAGCTGGTGGCGCCGCGTTCGCTCGAGGAGAAGCAGCTCGACAACGTGGTCGAGGAGATGGCCATCTCGGCCCGGCTCCCCAAGCCCCGCATCTGGATCATCCCCGACGACGACCCCAACGCCTTCGCGACCGGGATCACCAGCGACCACGCCCATCTCGCCGTCACCGAGGGGCTGCTGCAGGCGTTGGACCGCGAGGAATTGCAGGGGGTGGTGGCGCACGAGTTCGCCCACATCCGGAACCTCGACGTCCGGCTGATGACCCTGCTCGCCGCCATCGTGGGCGCCGTGGCGTTGATCGGGGAGGGATTGGGGAGATACTTCCGGTTCGGGGGACGGATCGGACGAGGGTCGCGGGGCGGAGGCGGGAAGGGGGGCAACCCCCTGGCCCTGGTGGTGCTGGTGCTCTGGGTCATCACCCTGATCCTGGCGCCCTTCATCACCCGGCTTCTCGCGATGTCGGTGAGCCGCAAGCGCGAATATCTCGCCGACGCGACCGGCGCCGAGCTCACCCGGAATCCGGGTGCCCTCGCCTCGGCGCTGGAAAAGCTCCATGCCCACGCCACGCCCACCCGCGCGATCACCCGGGGGGCAGCGCATCTGTGCATCGTGGATCCGATCGGCCGGGCGTTCAATGAAGCGGAAGGGAAGGTGGCCGATCTGTTCGGGTCGCATCCCCCGATCCGCCAGCGGATCACTCGGCTGCAAGGGATGGCGTATCTGTTCGCGAAGCAGGCGGGCCAGCCGACCCCGGGGTCAGACGGACAGGGGTAGGGAACCGTGAAGGGCGCCGTCCTCATTCACCACGGAGGATCGGAGGGGCACGGAGAGTCACGGAGAACGACAATCCTGTGTGGTGTCATGGCGGAACTCCTCTTGAGACCACAACGATCGCTTTGCTCCGTGCAACTCCGTGCCCCTCCGATCCTCCGTGGTGAATACCGCTGGCGACCGCACGAGATAACAGTTTCAATCCACCGACCGCGGGCCCGATGACCCTCACCCCCCTCACGACCTGGATCCTCGGCGCCATCGGCCTCCTGGCCGTGGCGGCGATCGTGCTCTGGGCGGTCCGCTCCACCCGCGAGGGGATCCGCCACTGGCTCCGGCATCGCGCGCTCGCCGCGGTGCACCGGTTCCGGAGCCGAGTGGATCGCTACAAGCTGGTGGAGCGCGACCGGATCCGGGACGAATTGCTGCTCGATCCCGAGATCCACGCCGCCATCGGCCGCCACTGCCGCGAGCACAAACTCTCCGAACACGTGGTGCGGTACCGGGTCGAGAAGTACATCGACGAGATCGTCCCCTTCTTCAACGTCCTCTCCTACTACCGTCTCGGTTACAACCTCGCCCGGGCGCTGATCCATCTGTTGTATCGGCCCACGGTGGCGTATCAGGACGCGCCGGCGCTGGAACGGATCCCCAGGAAGGACGTCGTCGTCTACCTGATGAATCATCGTTCCAACGCTGATTACGTCGTGGTGGCGTTCGTGCTGGCCCAGCGGGTGAGCATCAGCTATGCGGTGGGCGAGTGGGCTCGCACCTGGCCGCTGGAGTTCGTCTTCAAGAGTTTCGGGAGCTATTTCATCCGCCGCCGCTATCGGGAACCGCTCTACCACACGGTCCTCGAGCGCTATATCCAGCTCATCACCCGCAATGGCGTGACCCAGGGGATCTTCCCCGAAGGGGGTCTCTCCACCGACGGGGCGCTTCGCCCCGCCAAGATCGGCCTCCTCGACTACATCGTTCGCACGCTCGACGACCCGGCGTTCGGCCGCGACATCTGGTTCGTGCCGGTCGGGATCAATTACGACCGCGTGCTCGAGGACCGGACCCTCATTCGCGAGCGGATCGTCAACGCCCGCCGCGCCCCGCGCCTCTCGCAGGCGGGCACAGTGCTCTGGTATCTGCTTGGCAACACCGCGCGGCTCCTCACCCGCCGGCTCAAGCGCTACGGCCGAGTGGCGGTGACCTTCGGGACGCCGGTGAGCGCGCGCGCGTGGGTCGCGACCGAGCCGACCGGATTTCTCGCCTTCCCGAAAGAGCAGCGGCTCCCGCGAGTGCAGGTGTTCGCCGACCGGATGATGGAACGGATCGGCGCCGTGGTGCCGGTGACGCCTGTCCCCCTCGGCGCGGCGGCGCTGCTCTCGTTCGGGACGAGCGCGGTAACTCACGAGCGGCTGCTGGAGCGGATGGACGACCTGCGCGATCGTCTGGGCGAGGCGAACGCCAAGCTGGTGCGGGACGAGCTGCCGATCGTGGAAGTGTGGGAGCGAGCGGAGCGGATGTTCGTGCTGCGGCACTGCATTGTGAGGCAGGGGGACACGTGGATCATCCTGCCGCGCCAGCGCCCCCTGCTCGAGTACTATGCCAACTCGATCCGCCACCTCGTGCCGGCGGACCAGGCGGCGCACTTTTCGCCGGCCCACGAAGGGGATTCGACGCTGCCACGGTTGGCGACAAGGGAGGAGGTGGAGGCCAAGCAGGCGGGGAGGCGGGCAGGATGTACTTCACCGGAATCGGATTGGGCTCTATGAAGTTCACGGAATACCATGGCATGAGCTGCGACTGCAGGCGTTGTGCTG
>JBDSIR010000018.1:0-6123 GCA_039917855.1 Gemmatimonadales bacterium
GGGGTAAACCTACTACGAGAAAGCAGATTGTTAAGATGCTCCGTAAAGAACTTGCAGCTAAATTAGGGGCGAAAATATCAGATGATCCAGACGCCCCCACACATTATGATATTCTAAACAATGGTGCTACTAAAGAATTCGCACAGGAAGTGCCTGAATTCTCCCTTAGAAATATGCAAAACGTGCTTGCATCCGATGAATGGATCGGATTTGGATATTTAGAGTTTATCTGCAATGCTTTGAACAAAGATATTTATATCTTGGAAATGGCACGACGAGATATTTATGCAAGCTATGATCTTCACTTAACCATAAAAGGTAACCGTAGGTCTATCGTACTGTACTACATCGAGGGTCATTATGAGCTAGTAGGACTATTACTCTCAGATGGTTCATTCGGAACACATTTCGACCCTGATAACAAATTTATTAGGTTTCTGTATGATAGAGTGCAGGCAAAAATTTCAGGTGTAAAAGAATAAAATATATGTTATTTAACATATATTTACATTGCTCGTTGTATAATAGCAGATGCAATATCATGTGTTATAAGGCCATCTGTTTCTGCTCCTGCAATGATATGATCTAATGTTTGACCAACGTCTGGGTCTATTCTATGTCTAACAATCTCTCGAATATTATTTATATCCTCTGTGTTAAATCCATCTCTTTCCATAATTTCAAGAATACGATCTAACTCAGCAACAATAGGACTGTCGACTCTGGGTGTCGCTGGTCGATTAAGATCTGCTACACGGATCTGAGCTGCTTCTTCTATACGGGGCATCAATCTATTCAAAGTCATAATAAAAGGATCGGTATCTGGGAATATCTCATTAACTACAGGAGGAATTGCGAACCCAGCACGTGTCGCAAAAGCACCAACAAAATCAAAGATGAACCCTGCATCTGGATCATAAGGGACTGTATTAATAATGTCATTAAAATCACCATCTCCTACAAATAATTTGGTCAAAGCATCTAGGAAAGGATCTCCTTGAGGAAATACAGTCTGAAATCCGTCCTTAGTATCAACGGCAAGGACTTCATAATGATATGTGTTTCCTACAATGACGATTCCATTTCTTGGGACATCTGGACGTCTAGTATGATAATGCGGATAAAGATCATCTTTAGTAGCTCGAAGAACATAAATATCTACATTCAGCGCATCTGCTACAAAAGTATATACCTCATCTCCAAGATAAGAAGTCGAGTTAAATAATCGTTGAAGTCCTGCTAAACTATAATCAACTTTTAATACATCCACTAGTTCTTCATCTTGAATTTGTTGAGTCACCATTCTTGGGAATCCTCCTCTTCCTGAAGTTTCCCAGAATGTTCTCCCGGGATATCTAGGATTTTCTGATCCTAAAATATAAGCTAAATCACGACGTAGTTTAGCGGAGAGTTCAAGACGATACAATGCAGAGTTATTTTCTTGATAATCACGGTAGAATGCTTTCATGACAGAATGGATGAAACAACTTCCATCTCCAATAGTAGCTATACGTACAAGATTAGGATACCATGTACATGTTAACGGTGCATAAGTATCGTCATTTTCAGCTGGGCCAGGGACAATTTTTCCACCTCTTCCGGTGTAAGAAACATTCAACCACCTTAGTTGATTATGATCTATCTGATATTTTGTTGGTTGCTGTGTTGGGACTACAGGAATTTTGGGAATAATTGGAGATAAAACTGCCTTAGGAATTGGTATTTTTGGAGAGATTGGAATCTGAGGTATCATGACCTTTGGAGAATTTACTACAGGAGGATTGATGATGGGAGTGGGAGATGGTATCATTTGCATAGCAGGATAATTTATTGGGGGAGGAATAGTAGGGAGTGGTATATTTGTTATCACGAGACCTGGCTTTTCATAGTCTGTTAGAGCATTTTTGTCATCATTAGTATAATATCCGAAAGAGTACATAGATGAAAACAACGATGCTGTGTTTGATAATAATTTCTCCGTTTCTGCTCTATGAATTTCATTCAAATTAATACCATAATTTGCTAAACGTCTAGAAAAGTCTTGCAAATGTACAAGATATTCTCTCTGTTCACCGACAATCGTATCAGGGAGAATAAAATCTATAGCTCTTCCAAATGGAGGCGCAGATGGTGAATATAAATGTAATCGAGTTGAATCCAATATTAGATCTGTAATTTTCTCACCTCCAAGAGCAGGTTCAAAGATCTGTTCAATGGTATCTCCATCAATGGTTAAGAATACTATTTTCCCCCCTGGTTTAAGATTACTAAGAATAGTTTGAACTAGTGATTCAAGATGTGAATCACTAGCCCAGAAAAAAGACATCGACAACATAAGAGTCACTGCATCAACCTTACCACCAGGAATGTGTCTCCTAACTGCTTCTGTAATACTAACAGTGTCCTCCCCGCCAGTTGGTACTACTAATACTTTATCTTGCAATCCAAAAGTAGCAATACGACGCACCAATTCTTCACGATTATCAACATTTGGTTCGACAGCGACAACAAATCCTGTATTCTGATCTGTTTGATCTTTGAGACGTAACCATTTAGCAGTATCACCTCCTCTTCCACTTCCAATATCTAGAATGTTAATTCCCTTGTATCTCTTCGACCCCTTATTTCTAGGATTGTAATCTGGATTTTGAGTTAGAAGATCGTAAAGACTCTTCTTAATACGATTATGATAAGAGAACACCATATTCAAACTTTCTCCCCTAATATCTTTCTCAGTAACAGGATTCATAATATCTTCCCAATCATCCAAAGCAATTGAGAGTCGATTAGCTCCACTCTTTTCAGGACGCAATCTTCTCGGGCGAAACATACCTTTCTTATTTGGTAACCAGATCCATTCATACTCTACAACCAGTCCATATGGTTTATTTAATGTGAGAGGATTGGTATGATCAATCATGTCAGGGGTCAAAGGATTAATAGTATCCCCTTTGAACGAAACTACTTCACCTTTGACATCATCATATGATTGTAAGTCTATCATATTATTGGGAAGCCATTTAAGTGCAAAGTCGATGGTGATATCTTCACCATGTTTCCATTTGCAGGTATCAGGAATATGAGTTAGAGCACGATCTTTAAGTGGATATCTTTGACTCATGGGATTATAATAAGTATCAATAGGAACAAAAATTAACCCATCTTCGTCATACTCAAGAAGATCTCTCTTGTCCAAGAACTCATTTACAAGGCGGAAGAAATCCTGAGGAGTTTTGATTTCCTTTGATTCTTTAGTGTTCATAGTTAAAATAGGGGTTTTGATCGCATCTGAAACCGCGTTAACTACCTTTTGTCGATCGGTATATGGTTGTCTTTGAATCCCAGCATTATTACGAAAAGCAAGACAATCGAATGCTAAATACCAATAAGCAATATTCTTTGGAACTCTAGGTACAACTAATTCTCCATCAAAGATAGTCCCATTCATTGCAAGAAGGAGTTTATCAAGTTGAGGAACATTCAAGCTAGTATCTAAAACAAGATTAAATTCATAGGGAGGATAGACTAACCAAATACCCGTCGTGTGAATAATAAGCATCTTACGAAGACCATCGGCTTTGAATGTAATCATGTAATTAGTCCCTGGAGTTTGCTTTTCTGGTCTACGAGGTGTAGCTAAGATTTTATCATCGTCAACATGTTCATTGCCTACGATTCCGCCATATAGTAGATCTCGACGTTTAATATTGCGAGCTTCAACAAGAACATCTTTATCAATCATATCAGGACGGGTACTTCCTAGAATCTTAACTACATCAACTATCAACTTATTCTTAATCTCATTAGTATATATTATATTCGTTCCTCTTAATAATCTGAAGATGTACTCCACTTGTTCAGCGAAAACTCCTATGTTAGTTGCATCACCTAAATATTCAACTTCAACTTCATAACGAGGGAGCATAGTGGTTCCTTTTTGCAACATCATCACTTCGGTAAGATCTACTTTAACTAATCCATCTACAAGTGTGAAACTAGTACGGGTTCTGTTCCTGATGTTAGTAGGAGTGAAATTAGTAGGAATTTCGTTAGCGGCTAACTTTTCCTCAAGATTAGAAGAGATACGAATATCATATTGTGGTAAATCGATGTCTTGAATTCTAGACTTTCTTTGCCAGATTATTGTTTCAGGTTCATCTCCAACATTAATGATTGTTATACGCCGTATATTTCCAGATTGGGCGACTTCTGATTCCTCTGTAGTCATTCTACCAATATTGGGTAACCCGCGCAGTCGAGTTAATAGACGCTCGTAATGAATGTAAGGAACATAACTTCCAAAACCCTTCTCACCATAATGACCATATTTAGCTTCAACTTCAAGAACTCTATCTTGATTGGGTAAATTGTGGTTTCTTATAATAGTAGGATTTTGATCGAAAATTGTCCTAACTTGAAGTATTTTCTGCGTGAGCATGATTTAAGTATAACATAATAATGTCCAATGTAATCCGTATAATATTCGTTTTTCCTACGAATATTATTTAGTTAATCCCCCAATTTTGTTTAATATTGTAACCTTCTATTTATAGAAGTCATGGGGACAGATTTACTTTCTAAGGGCTAGCTCATGGGTAATAGCATTTTGTTGATTAGCAAAACGTGTATCTCCTGTTCCATCTGTATCTCTAAGAGAATCTATATAAACCAAAACATCGAGCAACTGCTCTTTTGATAATGAACTAAGATTACTATTATACATGGCAATTGCCACAGATTCATCACTGATTGCTTCATAACTTGGAAATGTAACAACAGCTGATCTAGACATTGTATGTGCTTGTTTGTTAAGTGTGATTTTACTCAAACTAGTTCCTTGTACAGCATTATTATATTCCATAACTATATCTCCAAGATTAAATACCAAAGGATCAGATGTATTAAAAGATTCTACCATATGACTCAGAATTATACCTAAATTCATTAATGGATCTCTATTAATAGGTGTTGATGACTCCTGATAAGTAACTGCTATCTCATCATTAATTATTTCCACTTTTTTACCCGGATTTGTACTTAACGGAAGTCTTTTAGAATTACCTACTATATCCCTTTGTATTGAGAGATCTTTAATAAGCTCATTTAAAGTTTCATTACTTAAGACTCCATTGTGTATTCCACCAATTACATGCGAGATAAGTTCATCTTCCTTCTTGAATAGTTCGGTCAAATGACGGATGGATTTATCGTTTATAGTCATTTCCAATACATTCTTTCGAAATTCGCTGTTATTAGCGTAAAGATCAACGAAGACAGCTGCTAGTTTGACTATTTCACGACGAGATTCTTCGATAATGAAGCGGATTTCGTGATCATTGGCTGTTTCACGTTGACAATTAATGGATATAGGATTCTTTATTAGAGGACATGGAACAATACTAGAAGATATTATATTTGGGTCTCTAATCTTCATCAGTGTAAGTAATACTTTATTCACCAAATTGTACCCAGTGATTAGTTGGAACGTATTAACCACACCCATTCTTTTCAAGAATAAACTTGTATAACTAAGATTCTTATCAGCTATGCTCCCAGCATTAGCACCTATTGTCTCTATAACTATTATACGAAACATCTCTTCCAACTTAGTAACCTTATTTTGACTACTAACTAACGGGTAAAAAGTCATTCTATTCACAAATGGTGAAATTAGAAGCAAATCCAAAGTGTAACCTAAACGTAGCCATTGTATAGGTGTATTGTCATAAGTATTAAACAGGGTAACAGCATGCTTAAATTCACCTTGATCTTTGGTTTCATAATAGAAACCAACTGCATTAGGTTCATCAGTCCCTATAATCTTATTAGTTAGTTCAGATAAAGGATCGGTAAGATGGGCTGTTAAAATTCCACATCGGTCATGTAGTTTAATAAGATCTAATGGGTTCATGGTTATTTATGAGTTTAATACCTATTCATAAACGAATAATAATGCTATAAAATAGCATATTATTACCACAAAGATGAGTATTGCACCTGAAGAAGAACGTTTTGCTAAGAATACTATTATCATGGCCCAAGCCATCCAAGAATGCATCCAAAAGCTATACAATGAAGGTTACCAAACCATTCACCCTACTATTGTTGCTTTTGCAGTCACTC
>JBDSIR010000019.1:0-30249 GCA_039917855.1 Gemmatimonadales bacterium
CCGTCGCCGGGGGGAAGGTCTGGTCGACGGCCGCCGCCGACAGCAGCTTGACCGTGGACGCCGGGATGAGGGGGATGGGGGGAGCGGCGGAAACGGGGCCCAGGCCTGCTGTCAAAGTCACCCCCGCTCCGCTTTGCGGAGAGGGGGATGGGGGGAGAGGCGGAAACGGGGTTGGGGGGAGAGGCGGAAAGGGGTGAGGTTGTCGAAGAGAGGGAGGTAGGCCATATTGACCATATGGTCAACAGGAGCCCACGATGGCTGAGCGGCTAGGAGGACGTAAGCAACAGATCCTCCAATCTGGCCTTTCTCTGCTGGCTGCAGGGGGATTGACCAACTGGTCAATCGAAGGGTGTTCAAAACGGGCCCGCTGCGCAAAGGGCCTTGTCCTCCACTACTTCGGGACCAAGGACACCCTGCTGAAGGAGGTAGCTCGGTCTTTGGTCGCGACCCGATGGTCACGCTGGAGTTCGGCGCTGTCGAACGGAGGGATCGGGAGTCTGGACACGCTCTGGGACCACCTGGTCGAAGAATCGACTGCCGGGACGGCGCGGGGGCTGCTGGAGCTCCGGCTCGCCAACGTGCCTGGAGCGGCTTTCGGAAGCCCCGAGGCCGCGGAGCTTCGGCGACGCCTTGGGGCAGCGCTCGATCTCTCGGCCACAGAGCTGCCGAGCGCCGGCGTGCTCGAGCACCTGCTGGAGGGATACCTGCTGGCGCTGATGCGGGGGGTGCCGAGTGAAGAAGTGCGGGAGGCGTTCTTCCGGTACTGGCTGAGCTACGTGCGTTGACTAGTGTCGTCGGTGGCGGGGCGGCTTGAACCGACCATGCTTCTTCTCCGGCTTCCGTCCGAGTCCCTGGCGCATCAGGTCGCGCAGCTCAGCGAGTGAAGCCGCCAGGAGCGGCGGGTGGTTCCCCCGCACGACGGCGAATCGGATCGGACGGTCGACCGTGGGGAGTTCCCGCTCCTGCAGGCGCCGGGCCTGACCCTCGCGCAGCTTCATCCGTACCACCCCGCCGGTCCCTTCTTCCACCTCATAGTCCATCGTCACCATGTCCCCGCCGACCCGGACTCCGCCCGGGAGCGCCATGAGCCTCTCGCGCTGGACCGGTGGGACGAGGGTCTCGACATCGAGTTCGACGGACCGCTCCAAGAAGTCGTCCCAGTTCCTTACCCCCTGCAATTGTCCGGCAAGCCCGGAACGGACTGCCTCCGGCGCCGCGACTTCGAGCCGGCCGCCCGATCGCCGCCACAGTTCATCGAGCTCCTGCTTGGCCCGTCGGAGCTGCCCCTGACGCGGGTGCGACGTGCCGCCTTCGATCAACGCGCGCGCCAACGACTCGGCGGCCTGACCCTGCAGTTCCGCGGGGATCTCGCCCGTGATCTCTTCGATCCCGTCCTCGAGAAAGAAGCCGAAGTAGGTCCGCTTCCGGGTGACCGCGAGCCCCTGGTGCTTGCGCGGCCCGGAGACGATCACCCGCGGCCGCTCCCAGCTCGAGTGCCGCCGCACCTGGTCGTGGCTCAATGTGGTCCCTTCGATCGAGGCGCGCGCCACCCCGAAACGGTCGGCGAACCACCGGATATTCCCCGCGACCGCCCCCCAGCTGCCGGCGAACGAGTTCCGGCCCACCCGCACCTCCTGGCCGTCGGCGGTGCGCTCGTCGATGGCCAGCTCGAAGGGCATGATCCGCGCGACCAGCTCCCCCCAGGCATCCTGGATGGCGCGACCGGCGTACGGCATCTTCTCGGGCAGCGGCAGCTCCAGCGCGCGGAACACCGAGGCGGTACCGAGGGCGATATCCTCGATCGCCTTGACCAGCACGCCGCGCCGCGCCGACCACTCGGCGAGCTTCTCTCCGTCGAACACCTGGCGCGGCAATCCGTAGACTTCTCCCAACCGCCCGCACTGATTCACCGCCTCGGCGAACACGTTGTACGCCGTGAGGTGGTCGCTCCCCTTGACGATGAGCCCGGCAAGGTCGCGCTCCTCCCGGCACATCCGGTGGAGCGAATCGATGTTGCTGCACACAGCAACGACCGGTGCGACGAGGGCGTCGGCGTGCACCAGGAGTTCCCCCCACTCCCGGTCCACCGGCATCGCCTCGACCTGTCGACCGTACGGCGTGAGCCGACCTCCATCCACCAGCCCGCGACCGGTCAGGGTCTGCACCGCCTTCACGTATCCGGCGCGGTCGAGCGGCACCGGAAGGTCGAGGTCGCGGGCATCGACCCCGATCGCCGCGCAGGTCACGGCGACCCGTTCGGCGTCGCCGGCGAGCTGGAACTCGGGTGGGCCGGGCCGGAGCGATTCGAAGACGAGGTCCCGATCGGAGAGGATGTACACCTCGCCCCCCGCCACCCGGCCGTGCACCCGCCCAGCCATCTGGAGGATCTCGTTGGCGCCGAGGTAGAGACGGTGGAGCACGTTGCGACCGCGATCGACGACGTTGCCGTAGCGGGCGTCGTAGATCACCACGGTGTCGAGGCCGCGGATGTTGAGCGCCGACTGACCCGCCGCGGTCATGGCGAGGAGGAAGGGCTTCACCACCTCATCCTCGAGGAAGGGGCGGATGACGCGGATCGGCTCGCCACCGTGGTAGAACGCGGCGGTGAGGCGGGGCCAGCGTTCGCCCATCTCCTTGGCGAGCCCTTCGACCTCGGCGCGGGTCGGCACGAACACCGCGACGCCGCGCTTTTCCTTGATGATGCGGCGCACTTCCTTGTCGTCGAAGAACTCCTGGGTGCGCTGGGAGACGACCTTCACCTTGGCCCTGAGCGCCGGATCGAAGGCGCTCGACTCCAGGACTTCGGCGGCCTCGAGGTAGTTGCGGTAAAAGGCGGGATCGACCGTGGCGCTGAGCCAGATGTAGCGGCACCCGGCGCGCTTGCCGAGGGCGAGACAGAGCTCGAGCTCGGCGGAGGTCTGATGGATCTCGTCGACCACGATCGTGTCGCGCTTGGTGATCAGGTCGTCCTCGAACCAGCGGCGGGCGATGCCGGTGGTGACGATCACCACGTTCCAGGCCGGCGTCTCCGGCGTCGCTTCGCGCTCACGATTCACCACGCCGACGAAGAGCGGCTCCTGCAGGATCGACTCGGCGATGGGACGGATACCGAGGGTCTTCCCAACGCCGGTGCCGGCCACGATGCCGAACCCCTTGCCGCTGGCGGCCAGGTCGGCGAGGTGCGCTCCATGCTGGCGCTGGAGGAGGGTGTCGAGCTTGAGCTGGAAGGCGAGCTCGATCGTCTCGCACGCCGCCCGGGTGGGGGCGATGACGATCACCCGTCCGCGGGCATGGCCGGCGGCGCGGAAGGCGTCGAGATCGAGGGGGAGTTGGTGATTGCGCGCGGAAAGCACGCCCGGAAAGTAACAGGTGCCACGGACCACGGACCGCGGAGGGCTCTAGGGCAGGGCGATGCTCCAGAGATCTCCGAATTGCTCCGCGACGATCTGTTTGCCGTCGGGGGCGAGCGCGGGGTGACGGTAGGTGGAGAGACCGAACGAGACCAGGATGGGCGTCCCATTCGGCAGTTCCACCATGTAGATCGGCCCGCCGAAGTCGTGCTGGGCCATGCCGAACGTCGGGTGCGGCCCGAAGCTCACGGCGCCACCGACCACGGCGATGAGCCTTCCGGCCTCCACCCCCACATCGCGGGCGATCCCCAGCCCGCCGAAATCGACCACGGTGTCGACCAGACCGGTGGACCTGACGCGACGATACACCAGCGAGTCGCCGCCGATGGTGTAGTAGATGGTATCTGCCGTTGCACCCAGGGTTGCTGAGGAGGCGTACTGGGTCCCGGGCACCACGGTCACGCCCGCCAGTCCATTCTCGATTTCCAGCTCGAGCAGGTCGAGACCTGTTTCAGTGTTCTCATTCCGCGAGCGGATGATGCCCTGGCCGATAAAGAGGAGGTGCCCGTCGTCGAGCCAGTTGATATGGCTGACCCCTTGGTGCGTTATCCCCCCGGCAAAGAAGGGGATCGGGAGGATCTCCTCATTTCCGAGCCCGGCCGGGACATTCCTGAAGTCCAGCGCGCCAGGGCTCCCGAGGTTGGTGCCCGTACGCCGGCGGACGAACGCGAGGCTTCCATCCTGACGCTGGGCCGGCCAGTCGGGGAGGAACGGCACCCCCATGAACCGCGGGTCGGTCTCGCAGTACTCCGCACCGCGGGATCCTCCCCCCAGCGGGAGTTCACCGACACACCCGGTCGTGGCACCGCTGGGGAGTCGGCCCTTGTCGAAGGCGTACAGGATCCACCCGGCCCGGCGGGACCACTGCGGTGTCCGATCCGGGCCGGGGGAGTAGGTGAGCCGCAACGGCTCGATATCAAGGAAGAGGCCATCGAGCCCGGTCGATCCCGGTTCCGGGAGATCGGAATGCAAGCACCCGGCGAGGATGCCGACCAGCAGAAGGAACGTCGGGCGACGCATCAGGGGAGTGGACGACCGGGGACGCTTGGCGCACACACGTATTGCCGCTTCTCCGTGATGACGCTCGAAAGCCTGATATCCGTGGGGCCCATCGGGACCTCGTCGATCAGTTGCACCTCGTAGGCCAGGCCGATCGTGGAGATGCGCGGCTTGACCCGGCCGAGGAGGGAGTCGTAGTACCCCTTGCCGTAGCCCAGACGGCCTCCGTTCCGGTCGAAGGCGAGCCCCGGGACCAGGAAGAGGTGGACCTCGGTGGAGACGAGACGGCGGTTCTTCCGGCGGTACTCGCGGCCCGGCTCGAGGAGACCGAACGGCGCCGGCTCGAGCTCGGTCGTGGCCTCGATCCGGTAGAGCGTCAGGGAGTTCCCCTCGACCCGGGGGACGGCCACCCGCTTCCCGGAGGCGAGCGCCATCTCGATGAGAGGCAGGGTCGGGACCTCGGAGCCCACGCCGACATAGGTCGAGATCGTCCGCGCCCCCGTCCATTCCGGGAGGGTGAGCAGGGTGGCGTGGATCGCCTGGGCGCGCTGCTCCCGGTCGGGCAGCGCGTTGCGGCGGGCCGTGGCCTCCGCCCTGAGGCGCGCCTTCTCGTCGTGGAGCATTATCTTGAAGTCCTGAAGCTCAAGTCCATCCCCCAGCACGAGGCAGGCCGGTGAGCGGCATCTTTCGGGTCGACGTCAGCAAGGACTACCTGGCGTTCTCATCCGCCCATTTCATCACCTTCCGCGGGCACAAGTGCGAGTGCCTGCACGGCCACAACTATAAGGTAAGCGTGGCCGTGGAGGGGGGGGTCGACGACGAGGCGCTCTTCGTGCTCGATTTCGCCGTCGTCAAGGCGATCGCGAAGCCGATGGTCGACTCCATCGACCACAAGGTGCTCCTCCCGACCCGGAACACGAAGGTCGTCATCCGCGAAAAGGGGGATCGGGTCGAGGTCGACGTGTTCGGGGAGCATCGGTACCTCTTCCCCACCCGCGACGTGGCCACCCTCCCCGTGGCCAACACCACCGTCGAGATGATGGCGGAGTGGTTCGCCCGCGAGATGAAGACCAAGCTGATCGAAGCCGGCCACGGCCACCTCACCTTGCTCGAGGTGACGATCGAGGAGAGTCCCGGCCAGTCGGCCTCCTACCGTCTCCCGCTTCCCTGAGGTCCGTATGAGCCCCAAGCTCAAGGCGTTGAGCCCGACCGAGGCCGCGGTCCACCTGACCGACCTCCCAGGCTGGACCATCGTCGACGGGATGCTCACCAAGCGCTACGAGACCAACGGCTGGCCGTTCACGATGCTCGTGGTCGGGGCCATCGCGTTCCTGGCGGAGTCGGCCGACCACCATCCCGACCTGATCGTGACCTGGCCGAGCGTGACGGTGAAGCTCTCGACCCACGACGCCGGGGGACTCACCAACCGCGACTTCGATCTGGCCCGGAAGATCGACGAAACGGTGCGCACCCGGCTCATCAAGTAGCACTCGTGCCGCGTCGCGCCCTCCCTGCGGGGCTTGTTCCCGTCGACGCCGCTGAACGCTTTCTGGACCTGCCGGGCGTGGCCCTCCTCGAGAGCCCGTCCGGCTTTCCACGTCTGGGGCAACGCTCCATCCTGAGCGCCGATCCCGTCGCCAGCTCACCTTCCCTCGCCGCGCCCCCCGCAGGTCACATCCGCCTCGGCTACCTGGCCTACGAGTTCGGCCACCGGTTCGAGCGTCTGCCGCGTCCACTCTTCGACGACCTCGCGCTCCCTGAAGTGCACTGGCCGACCTACGACTGGTGGATCGAGTGGGACCACGCGTCGGGAGGGGTCATCCTGCACGCGACCACTGAGGCGCGACTGCGCTGGGCTTTCGAGCGATTGAATGGTCCGAGACCGAGCCCACGTTCGCTCTCCCGACCGCCGGATCGCCGGATCCTTCGCTCGCGCTCAGGACAGGCCGCCGGACCGCCCGAGCATCCTACCCCCGACCTGGGTCCCGGGATCACCAGCACCTTCACTCCCGAGGGGTATCGTCGCGCCGTCGCGCGCGTGGTCGAGTACATCTGCGCGGGAGACATCTTCCAGGCCAATCTGTCGCAGCGCTTTTCGACCCCGTTCGCCGCGCATCCGTGGAAACTCTATCGAGCGCTTCGCGATGCTTCCCCCGCCCCTTTCTGCGCCTACCTGCAGCACGACGACGTCGCGATCGTGAGCCATTCGCCGGAGCGATTCCTCCAGCTCGATACCGAAGGCCGCGTGGAGACCCGCCCGATCAAGGGGACCCGACCCCGCGGCGCGACTGCCCGTGAGGACGCGCGCCTCGTGGCAGAGCTGCGCGCCAGCGAGAAGGATCGCGCCGAGCATGTGATGATCGTGGATCTCCTGCGGAACGACATCAGCAGGGTCACGGCACCGGGCAGCGTCCGATGCGAGGAGCTGCTGGCGCTCGAGAGCTACGCCGGGGTCCATCACCTCGTCTCGACGGTGGTCGGCCGTCTCGAGGCGGCAAGCGATGCCACGCGCCTCATCGCGGCGACCTTTCCGGGGGGCTCGATCACGGGAGCGCCCAAGATCCGGGCGATGGAGATCATCGCCGAGCTCGAACCGACGGCGCGGGGGGTCTACTGCGGGGCGATCGGCGCCTGGTCGGCGGCCGGGGCGCTCGACCTGAGCATCGCCATCCGGACCGCGGTGGTCCGGGGGGACCGGGTCACCTGGAGCGCCGGCGGCGGCATCGTGGCGGACAGCGATCCGGAAGCGGAGTATCGCGAGACGCTCGACAAGGCGCGGGGGATCGCGGTGGCGGTCGCGGGCGCTGGGGCGCTGGGGCGCTGGGGCGGTGGCCGATGAAGTTGCGGGTCCTCCTGCTCGACAACCGCGATTCATTCGTGTGGAACCTCGCGCGGTACGTACGCGAACTCGGCGCGTTCGCCAACGTGATGCGCAGCGACCAGACCACCGTCGGCGAAGTCGCATCCGAGCGACCGACCCACATCATCGTCTCGCCCGGGCCCTGCACGCCGGCGGAGGCCGGCATCTCCGTCGATGTCATTCGCCAATTGGGGGCCGAGACCCCGATCCTCGGCGTCTGTCTCGGTCATCAAGCGATCGGCGTGGCGTACGGGGGCAGGGTGGTGCGGGCGGTGGCGCCGAGGCACGGGAAGACGAGCGCGATCACCCATGACGGCACGGGAGTGTTGGCCGGTCTCCCTGTTCCCTTCCGGGCGACGCGCTACCATTCCCTCGTGGTCGAGCGTGCGACGCTCCCGTCGGAGCTGGTGGTCCAGGCCACCAGCGAGGATGGGATGATCATGGCGATCCGTCACCGCAGGCATCCGGTGCACGGCGTTCAGTTCCACCCCGAATCGATCCTCACCGAACAGGGGCATTTCCTGCTCCGCACCTTCCTTTCGCTCTGACATGAACGTTCACTTCATCGCCTTCCTCGTCATTCCGACATTGTTGCAGGCGCAGGCGCGTTGCACCGACACTCTTGCCGGTGCGAGTTGGCGGCAGACACCGCTGATGGCCACCGTGACCCTGCCTGCGGCTGGTGAGCGCGATCGGGACCGTTACGTCGCCGAGCTCCTGCACCGGATGGCTCAGAGCTATCGCGACCCGGGGGCGGCATTGATGCCCGATGGCGCGATGGCGATGGTGACGCCGGTGCAGCTGCGGGACCCCATCGCCGCGACGCTCGAACTCGGTCTCGTGCGCGGCGGCAGGGTGGTCGAGGCCCGGCTCTCCCGGAGCAGCGGTCTCGGGTCGCTCGACAGCGCGTTCGTGCGTGCCGCCCGCGACGCGGATCGGGGACGCGGCTTTGGACGGGTGCCGAGGAAGCTCAAGGGGGACACGGTGCGGTTCACCATCGCCATCGCCGATGGCGATGCCTCCGCGATCGCCGCTCGACTGGGCGCCCTCTCGAGCGCCTATCGCTCGGCCAACGTGCCCCCCAGGT
Organism: Gemmatimonadales bacterium; assembly: GCA_039917855.1. Classification (GTDB taxonomy): domain Bacteria; phylum Gemmatimonadota; class Gemmatimonadetes; order Gemmatimonadales; family GWC2-71-9; genus CAMLHU01. The sequence goes on from JBDSIR010000019.1 coordinate 8,357, forward strand.
TGCGGTCGATGCCCCCGGCCCGGGCCCCGCATGGGCGGCGGGTGCGCGAGGTGGTCTTGGCAGGCACAGTGAGTCCCGCAGGGCGCATGCGCGCAAGAAGCATCCGCCTGGTGAGCGCGACCGACAGCGCGCTTGTTCCCGTTGCGCGACGCAGTTTCGAGCGCGCCATCTACCAGCCCGGCACGCTCAATGGCTGCCCCGCGGAGTCCTATATCCGACAGACCTTCCGGTTCCCATGAACATGCGCATCCTCTGTCTCTCCCTCGCGCTCGTGGCGTGCACACCTGCCGGGCCGCGGACCTCCAGCGCCGGTCTCGTCGTCGTCACCAACGAGGACTCGGGCGAGCTCACCCTCATCGACGCCGCGACCGACTCGGTGGTCGCGACCATCCCGGTCGGGAAGCGGCCGCGAGGTGTGAAGCTCAGCGCCGATGGACGTCTCGCGTTCGTGGCGCTCTCCGGGAGCCCCAAGTGCCCGCCAGCGATGCCCGACGATGAGTGCGCCCGGCTCACCTCCGACAAGACCGCCGACGGGATCGGAGTGCTCGACCTCGTGGCACGGTCAGTGCTCCGGGTGCTGCCCGGGGGCTCGGATCCCGAACAGTTCGACCTCTCGCAGGATGGGACCTATTTCGTGGTCTCGAACGAAGACGCAGGGAAGGCCTCCTTCGTGGATCGCTCGACCGGTACGGTGATCGCGGAGGTCACCGTAGGCGGTGAGCCCGAGGGGGTGCGCTTCTCGCCCGATGGCGCCGAGGTCTGGGTCACGTCGGAGCAGGAGGCGTCGGTCCACGTGCTCGACGCCGCGACGCGGACCGAAAAGGTCGTCATCCCGGTGGGACGGCGGCCACGCGACCTCGACTTCTCTCCCGACGGCGCCCGCGCTTGGGTCAGCGGCGAAGTGGACGGGGTCGTGACGGTGGTCGATGCCCGCACCCACCGGCCGCTCCGCAACATCACGCTCCCCACCGGCGCGAAGCCGATGGGGGTGCGCGTCTCCCCCGACGGATCGCGGGTATACATCTCGAACGGCCGCGGGCGCACTGTCAGCGTACTCGATGCGCGCACCGATTCCCTGCTCGCCGACATCGACGTGGGAGCTCGCCCGTGGGGACTCGCCCTCTCGGCCGACGGCACCAGACTCTACACCGCGAACGGTCCGTCGAACGACGTCACCGTGATCGACACTCGAACGCTGCAGGTGGTGAAGCGGATCGCAGTGGGTCGGTCGCCGTGGGGAGTAGTAGTGACGAGGTGAGCGGTAAGCAGTGAGCGGTGAGCGGGGGTTCCGCTGACTAGGACCGTCCCGAGCCCTGTCCTGAGCGCAGCGAAGGAACGGCGAGGGACCTACTGAGCAAAGTCTGGTAGGTCCCTCACTGCGTTCGGGACGGTTCCTGAACTTGCGGCCCGCTCACCGCTTACCGCTCATCCGTCAGTCCCCGAAACTGATCCCGATCTCCCGGGCCGTGAGCACGGTGTCGGACTCGGGCGTCACCGGCTTGGAGCGGCCGATCACATCGGCCAGCGGCACCAAAGTGATCTTCGGGGGCACCAGCGCGACCATCGTTCCCCACGCCTCCGCCGCTACCGCCCGCACCGCGGCGGCGCCGAACCGGAGGGCCAGCAGGCGGTCGAAGGTGGTGGGCGAGCCGCCGCGCTGGATGTGCCCCAGCACGATCGACCGGGTCTCCTTGCCGGTGCGCTCGTGGATCTCCTTGGCCACGAGCGAAGCGATCCCGCCAAGCCGATCCACCGTCCCCACACCGCGACGCTCCACCAGCTGCACCACCCCGCCCTTGGGCGTGGCTCCTTCCGCCACCACCACGATCGAGAACTTCCGCCCCCGCGCGTCACGCTCGCGGATCTTGGCGCACACCTTCTCGATGTCGAACGGGATCTCGGGGATGAGGATCACGTCAGCGCTTCCCGCGATGCCGCTGTTGAGCGCGATCCACCCCGCGTGCCGCCCCATCAGCTCCACCACCATCACCCGCTCGTGGCTCTCGGCGGTGGAGTGGAGCTTGTCGATCGCCTCGGTCGCGGTGCTCACGGCGGTATCGAACCCGAAGGTCACGACCGTTCCGACGACGTCGTTGTCGATCGTCTTCGGCACCCCGACCACCGGCAGTCCCTTGAGCCAGAGATCGTACCCGATCTTGAGCGTGCCGTCACCGCCGATGGTGATGAACGCATCGAACCCGCTCGCGCGAAATGCCGCGATCAGGTCGTCGGACCGATCGACCTCGCGCTCGGTCCCGTCGGGACCGACCTCCCGCCACCGGAACGGGTTGCCCCGGTTGGTGGTGCCGAGGATGGTGCCACCGAGGTGGGTGATGCCGCGGACGCGGTCGGGGTCGAGCTTGATGATCCCCGCCTCCTGCGGCTTGAGGAGCCCGTCGAAGCCCCGCTCGATGCCGTAGACCTGCCAGCCACGCTGGTGGGCCGAGAGGACCACGGCGCGGATCACCGCATTGAGTCCCGGGGCGTCGCCGCCGCCGGTCGAGATGGCGAGTCGCATGCTCCAATCTACGACGCCGGGGCACGGAGGTAAGGCGCGATTAGACTTGAGGGATGATCGCCGCGCTGTTCCTCCTGCAGGTCTCCCTCCCGGCCCCCCTCTGGTCGCGCCCACCGGTCCCGCTGGCCGAGTCAACGCTCAACGAGACCAGTGCGCTGGTGGTGAGCCCGACGCAGCCAGGGGTCCTGTGGACGTTGAACGACTCGGGGAACCCGGCTGAACTCTTCGCCACCGACACCGGGGGTCGTGCGCTGGGGCGGGTGCGGATCGCGGGCGCGCGGAACTTCGATTGGGAGGCGCTCGCCGTCGGCCCCTGCACCCGATCCACCACGCGGCCTCGTCGCTCCTGTCTCTATATCGGGGACATCGGCGATAACAGCCGAGTGCGCCCCTTCATCACGGTGTACCGGGTGGCGGAGCCGCGGGCCGGCCGCGATACGGTTGTGCGGGTGCTCGGTTCCGTCCGCATCGTGTATCCCGACAGCGCGCGCGATGCGGAGTCGATGGTGATGGATGCCCGTGGCGACCTGTGGATCGTATCCAAGGAACTGGTACGTGAGCCACGGCTCTATCGCGTGCCGGCGGCCGCGTGGCGCTCCGGGCGCACGGTCACCGCGCGATATGTCGCGGTCCTCCCGATCCCCTCCGCCTCCGGGGTCGAGCACTGGATCACCGATGCGTCCTGGATCGCTGGCGGCCGGTCGCTCGTGGTGCGGACCTATGGTGGACTCTGGCTCGTCCCCTTCCCCGGCGGGCGCCCGGATCCGCGAAACACGCGCCCGCTCTGCGGCATTGCCGGCCTGGGTCCCCAGGGTGAGGGGGTCGCCTGGCTCGGGGGCGACCTGTTCGGATTGACGAGCGAGAAGCTGTTCCGCAGCAACGCCTCGATCGCCCTGGTCCGATGCAGGCAATGAAGCGGCTCGGCGTGGTCGCCCTCGCGCTCGCGGCGCTCCTGCTGATGGACCGCCCCTGGGATGCGCGCCCGCCTCATCACGCCGAGTGGCTCACTGCCGACGACGTCCAGGTGCGAGCGGTGCGGGCCGGCTACGGTGATACCACCCTGGTGTTCCTGCACGGATACTCGGAATCGCTGCTCTCCTTCCGCGGGCCATTCGACCGGCTCGCGAGCCGCTATCGGGTGATCGCACTCGACGTTCCCGGCTTCGGGCTGAGCGACAAGCCCGCGGGTCCCTATGACCTTGCCACCCAGACCGCGCGCCTCGCCGATTTCCTCGATCGGTGGACCGAGGGGCCGGTCGTGCTGGTCGGGCATTCGATGGGGGGTGAACTCGCCACGAGCCTCGCGCTGAGGCGTCCGGTCCGGGTCGTGGCGCTCGTGCTGGTGAGTCCGGCGGGGTTCGGACTCGCGGCGCGGCTCGGCTCGATGACGCCGGGGACGATCGGGCTGATCGGCTGGGCCGGCGCGTTCGCGAGCACGGGGGTCCTCCCGGTGCACGACGCCGAATGGCTGTCGGAGCCCGACTCCCTTGCCTCCTATGCCCCCGCGACCGACCCGGCGTATCGGAGGGCCCTCGAATCGACGCTCCACACCTTCGACTTCGCCGGGCTGCGTGATTCGTTCGCGCACGTACGCCAACCGACCCTGCTGATCTGGGGCAGGCTCGATCCCACCATCCCATTCGCGATCGGCGAATCGATCGCCGTGCGGCTCCCCTGCCGCCGGTTCGAACCGCTCGATGCCACCCTGCACCGCCCCCAGCTGACCGACCCCGACACCGTCAGTTCCTTGATGCTCGACTTCCTCCGAGACCCTCGATGCGCACCCTGACACGCTCGCTCCTGTTCGCGCTCCTCCTGCCCGCGAGCGCCGCGGCTCAGGGACGTCCGGCCCCCGCGACCACCGTGACCCGCGCCATCTCGCCCACCGCGTACATGGCGCACCTGCGCTACCTGAGCGACGACGCTCTCGAGGGGCGCGCCCCCGGCACCCGCGGCGGCGACCTCGCGGCCAAGTACATCGCCGCGCAGTTCGAGCGACTCGGCCTCACACCGGCGGGCGACAGTGGCAGCTGGTATCACCGGGTGCCGATCATCACTCACGACCCGGCCCCGACCCTCGCCGTGACCGCGCCGCAGTCCCTCCCGCTCCGCTACAAGGACGACTACACGGTCTGGTCGATGCGGAACGACACCCTCGTCGCCACCCAGGCACCGCTGGTCTTCGCCGGGTACGGTACCACCGCCCCCGAATGGGGGTGGGCCGACTTCGACGGGGTCGACGTGAAAGGGAAGGTCATCGTCGTGCTGGTCAACGACCCCGGTCTGAACGACCCGACGATCTTTCGCGGCAAGGCCCTCACCTACTACGGCCGCTGGACCTACAAGATCGAGGAAGCAGCGCGCCAGGGGGCAACCGGCATCCTGATGGTCCATACCGACGAGAGCGCCACCTACGGGTGGGCCACCGTCATCGGCTCCTGGACCGGCGAACAGGTCCGGCTCGAGAAACCCGCCACTTCGCTCCTGTTCGCCGGTTGGATCACACAGGCCGCGGCGCGGCGGCTTTTCGCGGCCGGTGGACAGGATCTCGACGCGCTGAGCGCCCAGGCCGGGCGTTCAGGGTTCCGCACCGTCCCGCTCGGCGTCACGCTCAACACCTCGGTACGGAGCCGGATCGCCCGCTCGCAGACGGTCAACGTCATCGCGCGCCGCCCCGGCCGCGGCCCGCACAAGGCCCAGGCGGTCCTCGTCGGCGGACACTACGACCACCTCGGCTTCGGTCCGGCGGTCAACGGGGACTCGATCTACAACGGCGCGGCCGACAACGCCTCGGGGGTGGCAGGAGTGCTGGCCCTCGCGGAAGCATTCGTGCGGAGCGGCGTACAGACGGATAGGTCGCTTGTCTTCATGTCCTTCGGCGCCGAGGAGTCGGGGCTGCTCGGCTCGGGGGCCTACGTCGAGCGGCCGACGATGCCGCTGAAGGACCTGGCGGCGGTGATCAATATCGACGGCCTCGAACTGCTCGGCCGGACCGCCGACATCGGCGCCCTCGGACGGGACCAGAGTTCGCTCGGGCCGATCTTCGCCGCCGCCGCCCGCACCGAAGGGATGCGGGTGTCGGAGAATCCGGACGCGGCGCTCAGGGGGTACTTCTTCCGCTCCGACCACTTCCCGTTCGTGAAAGCGGGGGTCCCCGCACTCTCCCTCGAAGGAGGGACCGACTTCATCGGCCGGCCGGCCGGATGGGGGAAGCAGCAGCATGACGCGTACAACGCCGACCGATATCACCAGCCGAGCGACGAGCTGCTATCGGAGTATGGGCCCGATGGCGCGCGACAGGAGCTCCGCGTGGTCGCACGGGTGTTGCTTACGGTGGCGAACGCCCGCCGCCTGCCGACCTGGAACGCAGCATCCGAATTCCGGAGTGCCGGCGAAGCGCTCCACCGCTAGGAGTCCGGGAGCAGCAGGAGCAAGGTGAAGGGGGGCCCCGGTCGGGGCCTCTCTTCACATCCAGAGCCGTGGGACCTCCCCAGTGTGTCGGAACGCTACACATTGTAAGTTGTTTGTTGACAGTGATTTAGCTGTATGGCGAAGGAGGTCGGTGTTCTCGATTTGTCCCTGTCCCACCCCCTCACTATCTTCCCGCCCTTCAGTTCCTACCCCCTCGCCCTCAGGAGGCGTCGTGGAGCTCCCGACTTCCCATCGCGTTCCCCTCACCTGGCTCCTCGAGCACGGCGGCGAGACCATTCGCTACCGGACGCTCAAGGAGATCGCGCCCGCGCACGTGGTGACGGACGAGGATCTTGCCGCCCAGCTGCTCGCGCTTCCGGCCACCAAGGGGATCATGGCGGTGGTGAAGAAGCAGAAGGAGTCGGGGATCTGGGGCGGGAATCTCCTCGCCACCGCCGCTTCGGCGAAGGATGGGATCAAGGAGCCGGGCACGGTGCCGCAGTTTCGCCGCCTCCTCCAACTCGGGCTTCCGGTCGATCAGCGTCCCTATCGGTTGGCGGAGCGTACCCTTTTCCGGCTCCTGAGCCGGGACGAGGATCCAACGCTCCTGCACGAATTCCAGAAGGCGGCCAAGGCGGAGCCGCGCGCGGTCGAGTGGTTCCGGGGGGTGTTGCGCGAGGCCGCGACGGCAACGCTGGCCGAGGCGGGGCATATCGAGGATCCGCGCATCCGCGGCTCGGCGCACAAGATCGCCAGCGCGATCTCGGTGTTCCTCCGCGGTCCGCTCGCCGCCAAGCCGTTCGTCCGGAGCGGGAGCAGCACCATCCTGAACCCCGAGGCGTACCCGCCGACCTGGTATTCCCTCGCGATGATGGCCTCGATGCCGAACCTCCAGCGCGAGCGTGCGGGGTTCACCGAGCGCCTGGGGCAGTACCTCGCCCACCCCGCACCGAAGAAGGCCTTCGTGGTGCAGGTCGGGAAGAAGTCGCTCAGGCCCACCCATCTCCTCCTGGGCGACCCGATCGAGGCCGACGGCAAGGGGCTGCCGAAGGACGTCCCGCTCGCACTCCACTATATCGAGCTGCTTGCCCGGATCGGCGCACTTCCCCACGCCCCGGTGGCCACCAAGGTGCTGGGCCGCCTCCTCAAGGACACCGACGACGACGGCGTCTGGACGCCGAAGAACCTCCGCGGCGCTCCCAAGGCCATCAACCACGCCACCTACCATATGTACCCGCTCACCACCGACACCAAGTCGAACGAGAGCCGACAGGTGGATGTGACCTTCCGCCTTGCTCTGATCGCGAAGGCGCTGGGATGGGAGCTGGAGTTCGCCTGAGAGAAGTCCAGAGGCGCTAGAGACGCCGAAGGCGCCCAGTCGATGAGTTCCCGACCGAGCGCCTTTGGCGTCTTTGGACTTCAGAACTTGCAGTGTCCGGCGTAGTAGCCGATACTACGGAATGGCAGATGCCCTCGATCTGACCCCATTCGGCTTTACTCCCACTGAAACGCGGATGTACTCGACCCTGGTCACCTTCGGACCGGGGACGGGCTATGCCTTGGCGCAGGCCGCCGGCTTGGCCCGCGCCAATGCGTATTCCGCGCTCGAGGGTCTTGTCACGAAAGGGGCGGCGCGGGTGGACGGTGTGCGGCCCAAGAGGTACCGTCCAGAGACCGGCTCGGCGCTGATGGCGCGGCTCGGCGACCGGCAGGCGGCGGCGCTCGACCAGCTGGAAGCAGCGCTCGGGTCGATCGGGGCTCCCGAGGGTCCGGCACTGGTGGAGCTTGGTACGGCGCGGGCCTGTTGGCAGGCCCTTGGCCGTGACATCGCCCGCGCCACTGGACGGGTCTGGCTCTGCGCCCCTGCAGATGGCTACGCCGCCCTCGGTCCGGTGCTCCGGCGCGCCGCCGGCGCGGTGGCCGACACCATCCTGCTCGCCACCGCGCCCGTGGCGCTCGACTTCGCCACCGTCAACGAGATCCGTCCGGAGGCATGGCCCGGCGATCCGGTGCTGGCCGTGGTGGACGACCGTTTGGCAGTACTGGGGCGGCGTGACGGGGAACGATTCGAGGCCCATTGGAGCTCGAGTCCCGCGTTCGTGGCCGGCGCGGCCCTCGCGTTCGAACGACTCCGGAATCGTCCATGAGCGTCATCGATCCGCTCGAAGAGGCATTGGGCAACCTGCGGCGCGAGTACCTGGCCGAGGCGCCAGCGCGGATGCTGGAGTTGCGCAAGGACTACGCGGCAGTGCTCGCCGGTGAGCCCGGCGCCGCCAACTCCCTCAAAGGGCGCCTCCACAAGCTTGCCGGCTCGGGAGGATCGTACGGATTCCCCGAGGTCAGTGATCTTGCCCGCCGGGCGGAGAAGTGGCTCGGCGACCACCTTGGCGACCATGGCGAGGCCGGTGAGATCGTCGGCCCCCTGCTGGAGGATCTCGACCGCGCCTTCCACCGTGCGGGGAGCACGCTGAGCGCGCGCGAGAGCGACCCACCGCGCCATGTGGATTTCGGGTGGCACGCACTGGTCCTCGGCGCCAAGCGCCCGCTGTCGGGCCTCCTCGCGGCCCGGCTGGAGTCGGTGGGTTTCGACGTGGTGGTCACCGAGGTCGGTTCGCCGCAGGCGACTCCAGCGATCCCGCCCGAGCTCGTCGTGCTGGTCCATGAGGAGGGCGGCTTCGACCCCTATGCACTGGCTGCGGAGTGGACCAGCCGACGGGGGGTGCGCCCTCGCGGGATCGTGCTGATCGAAGCGACGGGGAGCCACGACCGGATCCGCGCCGCCGCGAGCGGGATCGACGCCGTCATTCCCGTAGCGGTGGCCGAGATCGAGCTCCCGAGCTTTGCGAAGGCGATCGCCCGTGTGGGGAGCCTGCCGGCGAAGGTCCTGTTGGTAGAGGACGATCCCGCGCAGGCCGATGCGATAGGTACGATCCTGAGCCAGGCCAACTTGAAGGTGACCCTCTGCTCCACCGTCCAGGACGCCTCGGCGCTGCTCGGGAATGAATTCCCCGACTTGATCCTCCTCGACGTCCGGCTTCCCGACGGCGACGGATTCACTGTCGCGCGCCTGGCACGGCAGGACCCCCGCCTGGCACTGGTGCCGATCGTCTTCCTCACCGCCGCCGCGGACACCGAGCATCAGATCCGCGCGGTGCGCGCCGGCGGCGATGACTACCTCCGCAAGCCGGTGGACCCGACCCTCCTGACCCTCCTCGTGCTCAACCGGATCGAACGGGGACGACGGGTGCGGGAGATGGCCCACCGCGACGGCCTGACCGGCCTGCTCAACCATGCGACCCTGATGGCCGAGCTGGATCACGCGGTCGAGGCCGCCCGCCGCCGGGCGGAGCCGTTCGCCTTCGTGATGGCGGACCTGGATCACTTCAAGCGGATCAATGATACGTACGGTCATCTCGTGGGCGACACTGTGCTGGTCCACCTGGCGCGGCTGCTGCAGCGTCTCGTTCGGTCGAGCGACCACCTGGCCCGGTATGGCGGCGACGAGTTCGCGATGATCCTCCTCAACAACACCGCCGAAGGTGCGGCGATCCTGACCGACCGGATCCGGAGGATGCTCATTGAGGAACCGGCCACCGCGCCGGATGGGGGGCCGATCGCGATCCGGATGAGCTTCGGGATCTCCACCTACCCCGAGGACGGCGGCACCGCCGACGCCCTGGTCGAGGCCGCCGATCGTGCGCTGTACCAATCCAAGCGCCTCGGCCGCGACCGCGTGGTGCGCGCGGGCGACCCCACCTGAGGCGGTGACTCGGCGCGGCCCGACCTCACCCGATCTCCTCCTCGCGGCCGCCAGGGCGGAGTTCGCCCGGCACGGCCCGGGAGGGGCCCGTACCGCGTCGATCGCCACCCGGGCGGGCGTCAACAAGCAGCTCCTCCATTACTACTTCGGCACCAAGCAGGCCCTCTATCGCGCCACGCTCGACCGGGCAGCGCGAGAGGTGGCCGACGGGCTGGCGCGACTTCCGTTGGTGGGACTCACGGCGATCGAGCGGATCCGGCGGCTGTTCCGGGGACAGTTCGACCTCCTCGCCGAGCGCGAGGAACTCACCCGGCTGCTCCTGGGTGCCGAGACGGACGGCAGATGGGTGGATACGGCGCTGGCGCCGGTCGCGATGCTGCTATCGGAGGGTCAGGCGACCGGGTTCTTCCGGGACGACATCGAACCGCTGCAACACGCGCGGACAGCGCTGCTGCTGCACCTGGGGTATTTCGCGCTGGGAAGTGTCACGGCCACCTGGGGACCGCGCAATGCGTGGCGCGACCGGACGACCGAACTACTCGTTCGAGGTTGTACCTGGTAGGGTGGTCGATTCACCACGGAGGATCGGAGTTACACGGAGAAGCACGGAGAAGCACGGAGAAGAACTTTGGGGTCCCAAGGGTAGATCCACCCTTGAGACCCCATTGAGTTCCTCCGTGGTTCTCCGTGACCCTCCGGTCCTCCGTGGTGAACGACCTGGGCGACCGGCTCAGCAGCTAATGGGCAAACGGCCCGTCGAGCGGCGTCACGTCGGCGGGGTTCATCCCACCGAAGAGCAGCTTCCCTTCCTTGAACGAGGCGCCCCGGAGGGTGAGGGCGAGCACCTCGCCCAGTTCCCGCACGGGATGGACGTTGATCCGGTCCCGCACTTCCTGGGGGAGGTCGTCCAGGTCGTTCATGTTCTCCTCCGGGAGCAGGATCGTGGTGATCCCGGCCCGCACCGCGCCGAGCACCTTTTCCTTGACCCCGCCGATCGGGAGGACGCGGCCGGTGAGGGTGATCTCACCCGTCATCGCGATATCGTGCCGCACCGGGCGCCCCGAGAGGAGCGACACGAGTGCGGTGGCCATCGTAACGCCGGCCGAGGGGCCGTCCTTGGGGATCGCCCCCGCGGGCACGTGGACGTGCACGTCCTTCTCGAACGAGTCTTCCTTGATGTGGAGGCCGGCGGCGTGCGAGCGCGCGAAGGTCCACGCCGCGCGGGCCGATTCCTTCATCACGTCTCCAAGCTGGCCGGTGAGGACGAGCTCGCCCTTCCCCTTCATCGTGCTCGCCTCGACGAACATGATGTCGCCGCCGACCGGGGTGTAGTACATCCCCGTCGCCACACCGATCTGGTCCTGGCGCGCGGCGCGCTCGGGGTGGACCCGCGGGCGACCGAGCAGTTCTTCGAGCTGGCCCTGGTCGACCATGACCGATTCCGTCTCCTGCCCGGCGATCTTGCGGGCAACCTTGCGAGCCAGCTTCCCGAGTTCGCGCTCGAGCTGCCGCACACCTGCTTCGCGGGTGTACTTGGTCACCACCTCGGCGAGCGCCGCATCGGTCAGCGAGATCTGCTGGTCCGTCAGGCCGTTCTCCCGCACCTGGCGCGGGATGAGGTACTGCCGGGCGATCGTGGCCTTTTCGCGCTCGGTGTACCCCGAGAACTCGACCACCTCCATCCGGTCCAGCAGCGGGGCCTGGATGTTCTGGAGGAAGTTAGCCGTCGCGATGAAGAGCACCTCGCTCAAGTCGAACGGCACGCCCAGGTAGTGGTCCACGAACGAATCGTTCTGGGCCGGATCGAGGACCTCGAGGAGGGCCGACGCCGGATCGCCCTGGAACGACACGCCGAGCTTGTCGACCTCGTCGAGCAGGAAGACCGGGTTCTTGGTGCCCGCCTGCTTCATCCCCTGGAGGATGCGCCCCGGCATCGCGCCGACGTAGGTACGGCGATGGCCGCGGATATCGGCCTCGTCACGGGCGCCGCCGAGGGAGATGCGGACGTACTTGCGTCCCATCGCGCGGGCGATCGACTTGGCCACCGACGTCTTGCCCACGCCGGGCGGGCCGGCGAAGAGAAGGATGTGGCCCTTGCCGCTTCTGTCGTCGTCGTTGCCAGGCGCTGGCGCTGGGGCGCGGGGGCGCGGGGGCGCGGGGGCCTCGGCGCTCTCGACGGACTCTTCGCCTTCGCTCTTCACCGCCTCAGCGCCAGAGCGCCCCAGCGTCGCCTGCCGAAGCTGCCGCACGGCCAGGAATTCCAGCACCCGATCCTTGACGTCCTGGAGGGCGTAGTGATCGGTGTCCAGGATGCTGGCCGCCTTGGCGAGCTCGAGCGCCTCTTCACTCCGGGTATCCCACGGGAGTTCCGCGACGGTCTCGAGGTAGGTACGGATGACCTGCGACTCCATGGACTCCCGGCCGATACGGCCGAGGCGCCCGAGTTCGCGGTCGACCTCCTTGCGCACCTCGGCGGCCAGGGGGAGGGCCGCCAGCTTCTGACGGAGTTCCTCGAGGCCGTCGTGCTCCTCGTCCTCGCCGAGCTCGCGCTTGATGCGCTTCATCTGCTCCCGGAGCACCATTTCGCGCTGCCGTTCCCCCAGCTCTTCCTGGACCTGCGACTTGATGTCCTCCTGGGCGTCGAGCACCGCGATCTGGCGCTGGACGTGCACGAGGACGCGACGGAGCCGCTCCTCGACCGAGAGGGTCTCGAGCAGGACCTGGCGCTGAGCGGGTGGGATATCGATGTATCCGGCGACGAGGTCGGCGAAGCGACCGGGTTCGTTCACCCCGGCGAGCACCTGCTGGACCACGTCGTCGGGGAGTCCCGACTTCTGGCCCAGCTCGCCGGCGCGGGTGCGCGCTTCCTTGTGGAGCGCCACGAAGGCGGCGTTCTCGAGGTCGAGCGGCGCCATCTCTTCGGCCTCACGCACCACCGCCTGCAAGTAGCCCTCGTGCTCACCCACGTGGATCGCGATGCCGCGACGCTCACCGTGGAGGAGCAGCTGGACCCCGGAGACCCCGCGCTGGACTTGCCCGATGCGCGCGATGGTGCCGATGGTGAAGAGCCCGTCGGAGGCGACCTGCTCGAGGTTCTGGCGCTGGGTGACGGCGAAGACGAGTCGATCCGGGCGCGCGAGCGCCGCTTCGATGGCCTTGAGCGTCCCCGGGCGCCCGGCGCCGATCGGCGCGGTGACACCAGGGAACAGGACCACCTCGCGGAGCGGCAGCACCGGAAGAGTGAGACGATCGGTCATTGGGATTCCTTGTGGCCGGGAGAGCGCCCCGGAAGCGTGCCCCGCACGGGCCGGACGCAGGTTGGTGCAGTCATGAAGCACCTCTCGTGCCATCCGCTACACCCCGAACTCCTGTAGAATCGGCGCATTGTTCGAAAAATGAAACTCCAGGACGGCTGGCACGTTTCAATGTAGCACACCGGACGCTGTCAAATTGGCGTACGCCCCGCTTGCGGGGGATCGAATTCGGATCCGCCCGTTGCCCCCCTTCTCTCGAGGCGCTAAATCTATATGCCTCTTCACCTTCCTCTGATGACCGATAGCGCGCAGACCCCCCTCGCCCAACGGCTCCAAGCGGCGCTGGCGGGGACATACACGATTGAGGGGGAGATCGGTCGCGGTGGGATGGGCGTGGTGTATCGCGCCCGGGATGAGCGCCTGCATCGTCGGGTCGCCATCAAGGTCCTGCCGCCCGAGCTCGCCTTCCAGGACGAGATCCGCGCGCGATTCGCACGCGAGGCGCAGACCGCTGCGCGGCTTTCTCATCCCCACGTCGTGCCGATCTTCGACGTCGGTGAGGCGGGGGACCTGGTGTATTTCGTGATGGGGTACGTCGACGGTGAGTCGCTCGGCGGGCGCATCAAGCGCCGCGGCCAGCTCCCCCCCGAAGAAGTGCGCCGCATCATGAAGGAGACAGCCGACGCCCTCGGCGCCGCCCACGCACTGTCGATCATCCATCGCGACATCAAGCCCGACAACATCCTGCTCGACGGCACTCGCGGGCGGGTGATGGTGACCGACTTCGGGATCGCGAAGGCCCTGCAAGGGGGCTCCGGCGCCACGCTCACCAGCGCCGGCGTCGCGATCGGCACACCGAGCTTCATGAGCCCGGAACAGGCCGCGGGGGAGAAGGATATCGACGGCCGATCGGACCTCTACTCCCTCGGCATCGTGGCGTACCAGATGTGCACCGGCCAGCCGCCGTTCACGGCTCCCACGGTGGCGGGGATCCTGATGAAGCAGATCACCGAGCCCGCCCCGATGGTGAGCGACACCCGGGATGACATCCCCGAAGACCTGACCCTCGCCATCGCGCGCTGTCTGGAGAAGGACCCCGAGAACCGTTGGCCCACCGCCGACGCCTTGCGTCGTTCGCTCGAGAGCCGGACCGCGGGAGGGTACCAGCCGACCGGGACCGGCTTCAAAGCGGCGGCCCGGATGACCGGCGGGCTCCCGCGCCGAGATGCCGGGGCGCGAGGCTCGACCGGCACCCGACGCCCCTCCACCGGGAGCGCACGTCCCACCGGCCGGCCCGCGGCTGGGCGCGGCCTCGCCGGGCCGCTCGGCGCTCCGCCCCTTCCGGCCCTTCGTTCACCGCGTCCGCTCCGCGACCGCCACTACGGCAAAGACGAGGAAGAGAACCGCCTCGTTCGCGACACCGGTGAGCCGCTGATCATCCAGCAGACCCGCGGGAAGTTCGCCAAGTGGGCCGCGGTCTCGCTGGGATGCTTCGCGATCAACATCTTTGCCCCTGGGCTCGACTCTCCCTGGTTCCTCTTCCCGGCCGCGGGCATGGGGTTCGGGCTGCTGACGAGCTATTCGAAGCTCTGGCAGTCGGGATACAGCTGGCGCGACGTGCTGGCCCGCCCCCCCGCCCACGACGCGCTCGAAGCGAAGGCGCTTGGCAAAGGCGGGAAGCTGGCGCGGAACCTTCCAGTGCCGGGAGCAAAGGACTTCGGGGGCCAGTGGTCGAAGATGCATCATGCCCACGGCGACCGCACAGCGATCTATGCGCTGCTCGACAAGTTGAGCCCCGAGGACGCCAAGATGCTTCCCGACGTGGCGCAGACGGTCGATGGCCTGTACCAGCGCGCCAGCGACCTCGGCCGCACCCTGGCCGCGATGGAGGTGAACCTCGCCACCGGTGAGGTCCCGCGCATCGAGCAGCGTCTCCAGCTGCTCAGCCAGGAGGCCCCCGGCGAGGACCGCGACCGGCGTGAGGCGATGCTCAAGCGCCAGATGGATACGCTGACCGAGATCCAGAAGCGCTACGACGAGATGCGCGCCCATTTCGAGAATTGCGTACTCGCCATCCAGACGATGCGCTACGACCTGCTGCGGCTCAGGAGCTCGGGCATCGCCGCGGTGGCGGGGGAGCTCACCAACGCCACCCAGGCGGCCAAGGCGCTCTCGCGCGACGTGGACATCGCGATCGAAGCGGCGGGGGAGATGCGGGAAGCGATGAAGTAGTTTGGAGCTTGAGTCGGGAGTTGGGAGGGGTGAAACGAGAGGGCCCACGCTTCAAGGCGCGGGCCCTTCTTTTTGCACCCCTCCGAACTCCCAGCTCCCAACTAGAACTTCGCGATCTCCTCGTACGCCGCCAGGAGGTGCTCCACCTGCGGAAGCTGGACATCCTCGAGCTCGGGCGCGTAGGCGATGAAGGTGTCGGTGCACGCCACCCGCCGGACCGGCGCGTCGAGGAAGTTGAAGGTCACATCCGCGAGCCGCGCGGCGATCTCGGCGCCGTAGCCCCAGCTCATCGGGTCCTCGTAGGCCACGATGACGCGATTGGTCTTCTTGACCGAGGTATAGATGGTGTCCCAGTCGACCGGTGAGAGCGACCGCAGGTCGATCACCTCGACCGACAGCCCCTTCTCCTCCGCTTCCTTCGCCGCCACCAGCGCTCGCTGGACCACGGCGCCATAGGTCACCACGGTCAGATCGGTCCCTTCCCTGACCACCTTGGCCTTGCCGAGGGGGATCATGAAGTTGGGGCCGGGGTTGGGCGCCTTGTTGTAGGTCTGGCGGTAGAGGTGCTTATGCTCCAGGAAGAGCACCGGGTCCTCGCTCCGGATGGCGGTGCGCAGGAGCCCGCTGGCATCGAGCGCCGTGGACGGACAGACCACCCGGATGCCGGGGATGTGCGTAAAGAGCGATGCGCCGGTCTGCGAATGGTAGATCGCCCCACCCTTCAGGTACCCACCGTAGGTCACGCGGATGACCACCGGCGAGGCGAAGGCATTGTTGGAACGCCACCGCATGAGCGCGAGCTCATTGCGGATCTGCATATACGCCGGCCAGATGTAGTCGAAGAACTGGATCTCCACCACCGGCTTGAACCCGCGGGTGGCGAGTCCGATGGCCCGGCCCACGATGTTGGCCTCCGCGAGGGGCGAATTGTAGACCCGGGCGGAGCCGAAAGCCCGTTGCAGCCCCCAGGTCACCTTGAACACTCCGCCCTTCCCCTTGACCTGGCCAAGGTGCTCCTCGCGCGAGGCGTCCGCCACGTCCTGGCCGAAGACGACGATGCGCGGATCGCGCGTCATCTCGTCCTTCATGCACGAGTTCAGCAGGTCCACCATCGTGGTGGGGTCGCCGGTGAACTTGGGGTCGTCCTCGGTGTCGAAGCTGTCCGAGGTCGGATCGACATCGGGCGAATAGACGAACTTGTAGACGCTGTCTTTGGCGGGCTGGGGCGCCGCGAGCGCGGTGGCGGTGGCGGCATCGACCTCTTCATCCACCTGCTTCCGGATCACGTCGAGCTCCGCTTCGCTCGCGACCCCCTGATCCACCAAGTATTTGGGAAAGCGCACCAGCGGGTCCTTCTTGGCCTCGACCTCGCGCTCCGTCGTGGGGCGATAGTGGACCTCGTCGTCCGACAGCGAGTGACTGTACGGACGGATCACGTGCGCATGCACGAGGGCCGGTCCCTTCCGCTGGCGGGCGTAGTCCACCGCCCGCGACATCGCATCGTACGACGCGATCACATCGCAGCCGTCGCACTCCTCGATGTGAAGTCCGGGGAAGTTCGCCACCAGCTTGGAAATGCTCCCGCCCGCCGTGTTCACCTCGACCGGCGTCGAGATGGCGTACCCATTGTCCTCGACCAGGAAGACGACTGGAAGCTTCAGGTTGGAGGCCGAGTTCATCGACTCCCAGAACTCACCCTCGGAAGTGGTGCCGTCGCCGGTGGTCACGAGCACGACTTCATCGCGCTCGGTCGGGATCTGCGCGGCGGCCGCCGGATTCTGGTCGGCACGGAGCCACGCCTCGGCGCACCCCACAGCCTGCAGGAACTGCGTTCCCGTGGGGCTCGAGGCGCTGACGATGTTGAGATCCTTCTGCCCCCAGTGGCTCGGCATCTGGCGACCGCCGGAGTTCGGGTCATCGGCAGCAGCCACGGCCGAGAGGAGCTGCTCGGTGGCGGTCATGCCGAGGCCGAGGCAGAGGGCCCGATCGCGATAGTAGGTGTAGAACCAGTCGTAGCCGGGGCGGAGGACCTTGGAAGCGGCCGCGAGCACCGCTTCGTGGCCGGCGCCGGAGATCTGAAAGAAGATCTTGTTCTGGCGCTTGAGCTGGATCTCCTTGTCATCGACCTTGCGGGAGAGGAGCATCACCCGGTAGAGGTCGAGGAGATCGGTCTTGGAGAGGGCCTTGGCGGTCTTGGGACTGGGCTTGGTTCGGGTGGCCATAGGGCCTGAAAATAGGCCTATGGCCGGGTCGGGGCCAGCAGGGTGGCCAGGCGGGGAAAGACGGCCAGAGCGGCGCGGAGGTCGGCATCGTTCCGGAGCACGAATGCAAGACCGGCATCGACCCCCCAGCGCACTTCAGCGACCCGGTAGGCGAGGATCCGGGCGATCCGGGCCGCCTGGGCGGGATCGGGGACCGCGGCGACGTGGAGGCCGGACCGGGTGCGGGCGAGGAACGGGGGCAGGAGCAGCTCCTGCCACGCCGCCGAGTCGCCGAGCCATCTTCCGCGGGCCGCTGCGGTGGCGGGAAGGGTCTGTGCCACGCTGTCAGCCACGGCGGTATCGAACGCCGAGTCGGAGGCCACCGACCACCAGACCGGCATGAGCGGCGGGGCAGGAAGCTCGATGTCGGGGGCGATCCCTCCACCTCCGCGTACCGGGCGTCCGCCCCTGGTGGTGAAGCTCGGGGCACTGTCCTCCGCGACCCCCGCGGTACCGCGGAACGAGTAGTACTGCTCGATGCCGAGCCTGTCATACCGCCGCTGGATGAATCGGCCGCTGGGGGTCAGCACCCGTCCGACCGTGAGAAAGACCACGTCGCCGGTGCGAAGCACGAAGGGGCGCTGGATCAGCGCCTTGCCGAAGCTGCGGCGCCCGAGGATCAGCGCGCGATCGTTGTCCTGGAGCGAGCCGGCGAGGGCCTCCGATGCGCTGGCGCTCCGGTCATCGATCAGCACTATCAACGGCAGGTCGCGCCAGGGCCCGTCGCGCTGGGTGGCATAGTCGTGGTCGTTCTCCTTGCGGCGATCGCGCGTCTTGAAGACCAGCGCTCCTCGGGGCAGGAAAAGCCCTGCGACGTCGACGGCGCCGATGATGAATCCCCCCGGATCGCCGCGCAGGTCGAGCACGGCTCGCCGCATTCCCCGCCCTTTCAGCGTCTTGAGGGCCTGGTCGACCTCGTCCCCCGCCGTGAAGGTGAATTCCGAGAGCCGCACGTATCCGGTGATGCTGTCGGCCATCCCGGTGCTGGTGACGCCGCGAAGGGGGATCTGCTCGCGTTTGAGAGAGACCCGCAGGGTATCGGGTTCCAGGAGGGAGCCGCGCGCGAAGCGGAGTCGTACCCGGGTGCCTTTTTCCCCCGCGAGCCTCAGGGCGAGATGCTCCACATCGAGTCCGGCGGCGCTGGTGTCATTGATGGAGAGGAGTCGATCTCCGGGCTGGATGCGCGCCCGCGCCGCGGGGCTCCCGTCCAGGAGGCCAAGCACCGTGGGCCGGCCTTCGACCATCTCGAAATAGAGCCCGGTGATGGCCAGCTCCCCGCGCTCGATGGAATTGCGTCGGACGAAGTCGTTGCGGGCAAGGAAATAGCTGTGGGGGTCGAGGGAGTGGAGCACTCCTTCGATCGCGGCGCGGACCAGTTCGGGATAGCCCACCGAATCGGTGTAGTTGAGCCGGATATAGTTGAGGACGTCGCTGAACGCGGTGAGCTGCTCGTAGCTCCCCTGCGCGGCCGCCGGCCGAGCTGGACCGCAGACCAGAGCGACGAGCAGGGCAAGTGGGACCAGCAGGGATCGGCGCATGAAGGTCATTGGAGTTCCCGCAGCCGGCCGCGCACCTCGGCGATCTGGTCGCTGTACCGGCTGGGTACCAGGGTCAGGAAGCGTTGGAAGGCCTCGCGCGCATCATTGCGCCGGTCGAGCTGCTGGGCGACGAGCCCCTGGAAATAGGGGACTCGGAAATTCCGAGGCAAGCCTGCCCGGGCCTGGGCCAGCGCGGCCACCGCCTCCTCCGGCCGCCCGGCCCGAGAGAGGGTGATCCCGAGGTCGAGCAGCAGGCTCGCATCGTCGGGGTCGGCGCTGACGGCCTGGCGGCGCTCCTGGATGGCGCCCACCCATTCGCTCCGCTCGTCATGGATGCGGGCGAGCTGCACGTGGGCCATCCAGAGCCCGAGATCGCGGGCGAGCACGGCCTGGTAGATCTCGACCGACTCGTCGAGCCGGTCCACGCGCTGGAGCAGGAAAGCGTAAACATAGGTGGCCAGGACCGGGTCGACGTACCGTCCCGGGGCTTCGAGCGAATCACCCATGGCATAGAGCTGGTGGAAATCGCGGAGCGCCGCGGGGATATCGTTCAAGTGCGCGGCGGCCAGTCCCCGGTACCAGAGGACCACATCCGGGATCCGGGAACGATCCTCCTCCCCGCCGATGACCCGGGAGAGACGATCGAACCAGGCGAAAGCCTGATCGTACTGGGCGCTGCGAAAGTAGGCGAGGCCCAGGACCGCGTATTGCTCCAGCGTGGCATCGCCACCACCCTGGCCGAGGATCGAATTCTTCGGTGCCACGGCGCCGACGATCTGGAGATCCACCAGGGGGTCGATGAAGAACGCCCGACGGGCGAGACGATCCCGCTGGATCAGTGCCGGCTGCCATTCGGGCGGGACGCTGCCGCGGTCCTCTTCCTCCCAGAGCCGCGGCCGTCGCGCATACGGGAGGTGCGCCAGCGCCAGCAGAGCGGGCGCATTTCGGGGCTCGATCGCGAGGGTCTGCTCGAGCATTCGCTCAGCGTCGTCCCAGCGCTTCTTGCTCCAGTAGCCCAGGGCGAGGTCATAGAGCGCCACCGGGTCGTTCGAATCCCGTATCGCCGCCAGCTCGAGGCTCCGCATGGTGACACCGTCGAGCAGCCGGACCTGGGCACCGAGCGGGCCTCCGGCCAGCACCAGCGCGCCGCCCAGGATGGCCACCAGACGGAGGCGCCGGGTCATGCGGGTCAGGGCAGCTCCGTGAGCTTGCGCCGCGCGTCGGCGACCTGTTCCGCGTAGCGCGCGGGGGCGACGAGCACGAAGCGCTCGAGCGCCGGACGGGCGGTGTCGGGGTGACCATTCTGCAGCGCGATGGTGGCGAGGAATTGCTGCGCCCCCGCGTCATAGGGGAGCAGGCGGGCCGCGGCGACGAAGGCCGATTCCGCCGCCACGGCACGACCGGCCTGGAGGAGAGTGACACCGAGGTCCAGGTGCAGCTTGCCGGTCTCCGGACTGGTGTCGACGGCCCGTTCCCGTTCCGCGATGGCGCTCACCACGTCGCCGCGGTTTTCATGGATGTCGGCCAGCCAGGAGTGGGCCTCGAACAGGCCGAAGTCGGCGGTAAGCGCCTCTTCGAACGCGGGGATCGCCACGCCGAGGTTCCCAGCCTGTTCCGACATCGCGGCATAGAGGAAGAGGTAATCGGATCGGGAGCTGGGGATCACCCAGTCGGGATCATTGGTCACCCGGCGATGGGCCCGTTGGGCGAGTTCCCGGAATGCGGCGGCGGCGCGATCGTATTTCGCGGCATGCGCGGCGACGAGACCGTAGTACCAGATGAAGAGATCGGGGAGGACCGCTCCCTGCTGCATCTGCCGGGAGTGGAGCACCTCATCGAGGATGGTGAACGCCTCGTCATAGCGCCCCTCGGTGAAGGCGCGCACACCCCGTTTGGTGCGTGCTTCCCACCAGGGCACCCCCATCGAGAAGATCCTCCCATTGGCGATCTCCATCCGATTTTGCCGGGGGACGAGCTCCTCGATGTTGAGGTACCGGAGGATCCGCGGGTCGACCAGCGGTTCGAGGAGGTAGGCCTCGCGGTAGAATTTGGCCGAGGCGCGGACGATGCCCAGCAGCGAGTCGACGCCGACGCGATGCCTGAGGTCGGTCAGGTACCGTTCCCCGCGCCCGAAGGGGAGCAACGCGAGGGCGAGCCGGGGTTCGGCGTAATGCGGCGAGAGGACCAAGGCGCGCCGGAAGGCGGTGTCGGCCTGGTCATGGCGGCCGACGCTCCAGTACCCCATCCCGAGGTCGAAGGCGGCGCGGGCGTCGAGGGAGTCCCGACGCGCCCAGGCCATGAGGGAGTCGATGGGGGGTTCGGTCGGTGCACGTTGGGCGGTGACCGGGGCGGCGGCGAACACTACCACCAAGGCCCGCAGGAGTGTGGCGCGCATCAGCGGCGGAATACGACCTTGCCACCGGCGATGGTCATCGCGACGCGTGCGTGCGCCAGTGATTCAGCCGGCATGGTGAGCAGGTCGCGGTCGATCACCGCGATGTCGGCCAGCTTACCCGGCGTGAGGCTGCCGAGCTCGCGCTCGCGGAAGAGCGCGTACGTGTCGCCGACGGTGTAGGCGCGGAGGGCCTCCTCGACGGTGATCTTCTGCGCCGGGATCCAGCCGAGCGGGTTCTGGTCGTCGAGGGTCCGGCGGGTCACCGCGGCGTAGATGCCCCAGAGCGGATCGAGGGTGGCCACGCTCCAGTCGGAGCCGAAGGCCAGCACGGCGCCAGAATCGAGCAGGGCGCGGAAGGCGTAGGTGCCCTGCAGGCGTGCGGCATCCAGTCGCTTGGCGGCCCAGCGCCCGTCGTCGATGGCGTGATACGGCTGCATAGAGGCGATGACGTGCTGGCGAGCGAGCGCGGCGATCTGGGGGAAGGTCAGGTGCTGCGCGTGCTCGATGCGGAACCGGCGGTCGCG